>NZ_CP081966.1:5787500-6087500 GCF_019823065.1 Pseudomonas mosselii | reverse complement strand
GGGCAATGCCGCGGCCTGGTTCAACCTTGGCCAACAGCATTACTTCGGCAAGGGTGTGGATGTCTCCTACGCCAACGCGGCCGAATACTACCGGCATGCCTTCGAGCGGGGCATGGTGCATGCCGCTGCGGCGCTGGGAGATTTGTACGAAGAAGAGGTGTGCGAGGGCGACCAGGTGTGGCAGGTCGACCCGCTCGAGGCGTACCAGTGGTTCCTGCGTGGCGCCCAGCGCGGGGAGACGCGCTGCCGCTTCGAGGTGGGCTACCGCTTGTTGCATGGGGTGTATGTCGAGGCGGACACCAAGGCCGGGCTGTATTGGCTGGAGCTGGCGGCGGCGACTGGCGTGATGCAGGCGGCCGAGGAGTTGGCGGTGCATTTCAGCAGTCGCGATGCGGCGCGCTACCTCGGCTGGCGCGACCAGGCCATCCAGATGGGCAGCACCCTGGCGCTGACCATGAAGCTGGAAGACCAGATCCAGCCGTGAGGCAATGTTCAGCGATCCCTGTATGAGCGGCCTTGCCGAGGCGTCGGACCGGTCGCTCCAGGGATCGTGTTATCCGGCTAGATCGCGGGTAGATGAACAACCTTTCATCGTTTCCCTCCGTCACCCCCGGTTGACGACAGGGGTAGGGCAGGGCGTATATTGATAGTTAGCAAACTATGAATATCCTCGGTTCCCATATGTCCCTCGACGCACTGCACCTGAAAATCAGCAGCGGCATGGTCGTCGCTGCCCGTCATTGGCGGCGCCTTTGCCAGGGCGCCCTGACCGGCTACGGCATTTCCGAAGCCTGCGCCGTGCCGCTGCTGATGATCGTGCGCCTGGGCGACGGTGTGCATCAGGTGGCAGTGGCGCAGGCGGCCGGGCTGGAAAGCCCGTCGCTGGTGCGCCTGCTCGACCAGCTGTGCAAGGCCGGGCTGGTCTGCCGCAGCGAGGACCCGCTGGACCGCCGCGCCAAGGCCCTGAGCCTGACCGTCGAGGGGCGCGCCCTGGCGGAGTCCATCGAAGGCGAATTGGTACGCCTGCGTCGTGAGGTGCTCGGCGGTATCGACCAGGCCGACCTGGACGCCACCTTGCGGGTGATCCAGGCGTTCGAAGCCGCGGGCGTGATGCCATGAGTGGCTTCTTCAGCTCCGTGCCCCCGGCCCGCGACTGGTTCTACGGCGTGCGCACCTTCGCCGCGTCGATGATCGCCCTGTACATCGCCTTGCTCATGCAGTTGCCGCGTCCCTACTGGGCCATGGCCACGGTGTACATCGTCTCCAGCCCGTTCCTCGGCCCCACCACCTCCAAGGCGCTTTACCGGGCCCTGGGTACGTTGCTGGGCGCCGGCGGAGCGATCCTCCTGGTGCCGCCGCTGGTGCAGTCTCCGCTGCTGCTGAGCATTGCCATCGCCCTGTGGACCGGCACCTTGCTGTTCCTTTCGTTGAACCTGCGCACGGCCAACAACTACGTGCTGATGCTGGCCGGCTATACCCTGCCGATGATCGCCCTGGCGGTGGTCGACAACCCGCTGGCAGTGTTCGACGTTGCCTCGTCCCGCGCCCAGGAGATCTGCCTGGGCATCGTCTGCGCGGCGGTGGTCGGCGCGATTTTCTGGCCGCGCCGGCTGGCGCCGGTGGTGGTGGGCGCGACCGGCAACTGGTTCGCCGAGGCGATCCGCTACAGCGATACCTACCTGGCCCGCGAGGCCAGCGCCGACAAGGTCGGCGGCATGCGTGGCGCGATGGTTGCCACCTTCAACTCGCTGGAATTGATGATCGGCCAGCTCGGCCACGAAGGCGCCGGCCCGCATACCCTGAAAAATGCCCGTGAGCTGCGTGGCCGGATGATCCACCTGTTGCCGGTGATCGATGCCCTGGACGACGCCCTGATCGCCCTCGAGGGCCGCGCCCCGGCCCAGTTCGCCCAGTTGAAACCGGTACTCGATGCTGCTCGTGAATGGCTCAAGGGCACTGCCGACAGCGCCTCGGTGGCGCGCTGGACCGCCCTTCACGAGCGGATCGACCGCCTGCAGCCCGGCGCCGGCGCCATCGACCAGCGCGCCGAACTGCTGTTGTCCAACGCCCTCTACCGGCTGACCGAATGGGCCGATCTCTGGCAGGACTGCTGCAGCTTGCAGCACGCCCTGCGCAAGGACGACGCCACGCCCTGGCGCGCGGTCTACCGTCACTGGCGCCTGGGCCGTCTGACGCCGTTCTTCGACCGTGGCCTGATGCTCTATTCGGTGTTCTCCACCGTCACCGCCATCATCGTCGCCTGCGGCCTGTGGATCGGTCTGGGCTGGAACGACGGCGCCAGCGCGGTGATCCTGGCCGCCGTGTCGTGCAGTTTCTTCGCCGCCATGGACGACCCGGCGCCGCAGATCTACCGGTTCTTCTTCTGGACCTTGATGTCGGTGATCTTCTCCAGCCTGTACCTGTTCCTGGTACTGCCCAACCTGCACGACTTTCCGATGCTGGTGCTGGCCTTCGCGGTGCCGTTCATCTGCGTCGGCACCCTGACCGTGCAGCCGCGTTTTTACCTCGGTACCCTGCTGACCATCGTCAACACTTCGACCTTCATCAGTATCCAGGGCGCCTACGACGCCGACTTCTTCACCTTCATCAACGCCAACCTGGCCGGTCCCGTGGGCCTGCTGTTCGCCTTCATCTGGACCCTGGTGGTGCGCCCGTTCGGCGTGGAGCTGGCGGCCAAGCGCATGACCCGCTTCACCTGGCGCGACATCGTCGAGATGACCGCGCCGGCCACCCTGGCCGAGCACCGCCAAGTCGGCGTGCAGATGCTCGACCGCCTGATGCAGCACCTGCCGCGCCTGTCGCAGACCGGCCAGGACAGCGGCGTGGCCCTGCGCGACCTGCGCGTGGGCCTGAACCTGCTCGACCTGCTGGCCTACCTGCCGCGCGCCGGCGCCGAGGCCCGCGAACGCCTGCGCACGGTGATCGAGGAGGTAGGCAGTCACTACGCCGCCTGCCTGCGTGCCGGCGAGCGCCTGCATGCCCCGGCGGCGCTGCTGCGCAACATGGAGCGTGCGCGCCTGGCGCTGAACCTGGACGAATTGTACGAACGCGGCGACGCCCGCACCCACCTGCTGCACGCCTTGAGCGGCCTGCGCCTGGCGCTGCTGCCGGGCGTGGAAGTGATGCTCGAGCCTGCCGAGCAAACGCAACTGCCCCCCGGACTCGACGGAGCGCCCCTGTGATCGGTGAACTGGATATCAGCGGGGTGTTCCTGCCCACGCTGCTGGTGATGATGTTTGGCACCTACCTGCTGTTCCTCGGGGTGCACGCGGTGCTGGTGCGCCTGCATTTCTACCGCCTGGTCTGGCACCGGGCGCTGTTCAACGTTGCCCTCTATGCCGTGCTGCTTGGCGCGGTGGACCACTTTTGCCGAAGCCTGATGCTGCCATGAAAAAACCTTTGCTGACCCTGGGCCGCGTGGTCCTGACCTTGCTGGTAGTGACCTTCGCCGCCGTGCTCGTGTGGCAGATGGTGGTGTACTACATGTTCGCCCCCTGGACCCGAGATGGGCATATCCGTGCCGACGTGATCCAGATCGCCCCGGATGTGTCCGGGCTGATCCAGAAGGTCGAGGTGCGTGACAACCAGACCATCAAGCGCGGTGACGTGCTGTTCACCATCGACCAGGACCGCTTCACCCTGGCCCTGCGCCAGGCCAAGGCGACCCTGGCCGAGCGCCAGGAAACCCTGGCCCAGGCCTCCCGCGAGGCGCAGCGCAACCGCAAGCTGGGCAACCTGGTGGCGGCCGAGCAGCTTGAAGAGAGCCAGTCCCGCGAGGCCCGCGCCCGCTCGGCGGTGAACGAGGCCCAGGTGCAGGTGGATGTGGCCCAGCTCAACCTCGACCGCTCGGTGGTGCGCAGCCCGGTGGACGGTTACCTCAACGACCGCGCCCCGCGTGCCCACGAGTTCGTCAGCGCCGGGCGTCCGGTGCTGTCGGTGGTCGACAGCGCCTCGTACCATGTCGATGGTTACTTCGAAGAGACCAAGCTGGGCGGTATCCATATCGGCGATGCCGTGGAGATCCGCGTGATGGGCGACAACACCCGACTGCGTGGCCGGGTACAGAGCCTGGCCGCCGGCATCGAAGACCGCGACCGCAGCAGCGGTGCCAACCTGCTGCCCAACGTCAACCCGGCGTTCAGCTGGGTGCGCCTGGCCCAGCGGATTCCGGTGCGCATCGCCTTCGATGAAGTGCCGGAAGACTTCCGCATGATCGCCGGACGCACCGCCACGGTGTCGATCATCGAGGGCCAGCATCCATGAAACAGCTGATCCTGGCCGGGCTGTGCCTGTCCCTGGGGGCCTGCATGATGGTCGGCCCTGACTACGAGCTGCCCAAGGACGCCGCCGTGCAGCGCGACGACCTCAATGGCCCGCTGCGCCAGGACGCCGACAGCGTGGTCTCGGCGCCGGTGCCCGAGGACTGGTGGCAGTTGTACCAGGATCAACGGCTCAACGAGCTGGTGCGCCAAGCCCTGAGCGCCAACACCGAACTGCGCGTGGCCGCCGCCAACATCGCCAAGGCCCGCGCCCAGGTGGAGGTGGCCGAGTCCCAGGGGGGCTTCAACGGTGGAGTCAAGCTGGGCGCCCAGCGCCTGCAGGAGTCCGGCGAAGCGTTCCTGCTGCCGGAGAAAGTGCCGGTGGCCAATATCGGCGAAGCGATCATCAGCGCCAGCTACCAGTTCGACCTGTGGGGTACCTTCAAGCGCGGCACCGAGGCCGCCAAGGCCAACGCCGACGCGGTGCAGGCTGCCGCCGACACCGCGCGCATCACCCTGGTGGCCGATGTGGTCAAGGCCTATACCCAGGTGTGCTCGGCCAACGAGGAATACCACATCGCCCGAGAGTCGCTGGACCTGCAGCAGCAGAGCGTGCAACTGACCCAGCGCCTGCGCGACGCCGGGCGTGGCGACGAGACCCAGGTCACCCGTTCGCAGACCCAGTTCAAGTCCCTGCGCGCCGAACTGCCACGCTTCAAGGCCGAGCGTGAGGCGGGCCTCTACACCCTTGCTGCGTTACTGGCCAAGCCGGTCGAGCAGCTGCCCGCCGGCACCGCCGATTGCGCCGAACTGCCCCACCTGTCGCAGCTGGTGCCGGTCGGTGACGGCGCGGCCCTGCTCAAGCGCCGCCCGGACGTGCGTCAGGCCGAGCGCCAGCTGGCGGCGGCCACCGCCAGCATCGGCGTGGCCACCGGCGCGCTGTACCCGGATATCAGCATCGGCGCCCAGGTGGGCACCATCGGCATCCTCGAGAACCTCGGCGAGCCGGCCACCAACCGTTGGGGCTTCGGTCCGCAGATAAGCTGGAACATCCCCACCAACGGCACCCGCGCGCGCATTCGCATGGCCGAAGCCTCGACCCAGGCGGCATTGGCGCATTTCGACGGGGTGGTGCTCAACGCCATTCGCGAAACCCAGACCCGCCTGGCGCAGTACAGCGCGCTGCTGGATCGGCGCGATGCCCTGGCCGAGGCAGAGCGTTCGGCCAAGGAGTCGGCGGACCAGACGCATCTGCGTTACCAGGTGGGGCGTGAGTCGTTCCTGGCGGACCTGCAGGCGACGCGGACCTATACAGACGTAAGGGCGCAGCTGGCGGCGGCCAACAGCCAGGTGGCGATGGGGCAGATAGGGGTGTTTCTGGCCTTGGGTGGCGGCTGGAAGGACAGTGCCAGGCCTTGATGATTCACCTGTAGGAGCGGCACAAGGCCGCTCCAGGGATTGTGTGGGTTAGTTCAGCACCCGCGCCGGCTCATCCGGCGGCAGGTTGTCCCGCCCACGCGGCTGCTTCGTCTGCCCAGGCACCGAACCGCCCAACTGCTCGGCCAGCTGCTGCGCCACATCCTCGCCCAGCGCCTTCGACACATCACGCACCACCCGCGGACGGTTCAGCGTCACGCGGCGGTCCTGGCCCTTCACCAGCTTGGTGTCCTGCCCCTCACCCATGGCGGTGAACGCCGAGGTGATCTCGTAGGTGCGGGTGTTGATCAGGCTGAAGTCGGCGACCACCGTCAGGCCCAGTACCGCCGAATAGCTGTCGGTGTGGTCCAGCGAGTTGATGTCCTGCTGGAAGTCGATGTCCGACAGGGTGCCGAACAGCACGTAGTCGGCACCCTTGAACGCGCCATTCTTGATGCGGCGGATCACGTCGTAGACGTCTTCCTTCGAGTCGGCGGTATAAGGACGGCCCTGGACCAGCTGGAACATGCCGGTCTTGAGGATCTCACCCTTGATGTCGCCACCGAACTTGCGCAGCTCGGTCTGCTCGATGTAGCTGTTAAGGCTCTCGTACTCGCTGTAGCTCGACTGGCCGCTGGCGTGATACATGCCGGCCTGGCCGCTGCTCTGGGCGTTGATGGTGTGGATGTATTCCTCCACCTGCGCCTGGTAGGCCAGGTCGGTCACCGCCACCTTGGGGGCCGCCTGCGCGCCGAAGGCGCAGGCCAGGCCGATGATTGCCATCCATGCACGCATCGATCAGCGCTCCGTGGTCTTGCGGATTTCTTTTTCGTCCATCCACTCGGCCAGGCCGCTTTCCACGTCGATCAGCTGCAGGCTGAACTTGTAGAACACGTCCTTGTAGTCGCTGCTGCGCTTGACGATCGAGCTGATCGAGCCTTCCAGACGGTACTTGGCGGCGATCATGTTGCCGGTCTTGGCCACGGTCTTCTTCTTGTACAGACCGCTCTGGTTCTGCAGCTTGAGCTGGTCGACCTGGCTCTGCATGTCGGTGTTGTCGCTGGCGAAGCGGGCGGCGCCGGACTTCATCAGCTGGGTCTTGATGGAGGTGGTGATCTCGCGGGTATCGATGTACTCGCTGGTCTTGTTCTTGACGTCGTACACCTGCACCACCGGGCGGCCGTGCAGCACGCCGGACTGGGCCAGGGACCGGGTCATGCTCTCGGCGATCATCTGCAGGTCGGTGGAGCCGAACTCGTTGGTCACCAGCTCGACGGCCTTGCTGTCGCCGTAGCTGATGTTCTTGCCGCCGAGTACCGGCGACGGGGTGCTGCAACCGCTGACCAGGGCAATGGCGATGGCGGCGAGGGAAAGGCGTGCAAACATGGAACGTGCTCCTGAAAGGGATTACCGGGTGTGGACTTCGAGGCGGAAGTCGCGGGCAGCGGGGCTCGGGGCGATGGCGGGCAGGAACTTGGCCTGCTTGCCGTACAACGGCAGGGCTTTCCAGCTCTCCTCGTCGGCCACCGGGAAACCGTCGCTGCCCAGCCAGGCGAAGCGGTAGAAGAGTGTCTGGTTGCTGCGGCTGGTGTTGGTCAGCGCCACGTTGACGGTGAGGTAGCCGTTCTCGCGGGCGACGCGCATCTGGCCGACTTCGATGTCATCCAGCTGGCCCATGGTCACCACCTTGCTGGCGGCGCTGCCAGGGGCTGGGGGCGGGGTGGCGCAGCCGGCCAGGAGGGCGACGGCGGCCAGTGCGAGGCATGTTCTGCGCATGTTCGATCCTTGGGTTACTTGAGGCTGGCGACAGCGGTGGCTGCGGCCTGCGGTGCGACGACGACGGCCGGGCCGCCAGCGAATACGCGATTGCCGACCACGCGCAGGGTGACCACCTGGTAGGGGCGATCGACCTTCACGGTGACCTGGGTTTCGCCGAGGCTCGACGGCAGGCTCAGGTGGTGTTCGCCTGGCTTGAGGCGTACGCGGGCCACCTGGGTTTCGTCGGGCAGGGTGCGCCAGGTGCGGGTATCGGCGCCTTCCAGCACGGTGGAGGCGATGCCCACCACCAGCCCGGCCATCGGGTTGGTCTTGTTCAGGTTCTTCTGCGCCACGCCGCGGCTGATGGCGCGCACGCTGGTGCGCAGGATGATGCCCGGCATGTCGTCGCGCAGGGCGCGGCGCGACATGGCCGTGGTGCTGTTGAGCGCGGTCAGGGCCAGGGCCTTGTCGTTGAGCTGGATCTCGCCCAGGTGCGCGGTCGAGGTGTCTTCCTTGATGATCGGGAAGGACAGCGGGGTGATCACCAGGTTGTCCTGGATCGGCAGCGGCAGGGGAATGCGGATCGAGTCACGGGCCGGGGCCAGGCCGGTCTGCACCACGATCAGCACATCGCTTTCGCCGGCCTTGGCGCTGTTCTTGTCCAGGTCGAGCAGCGCCTGGTCGAGCAGCGGCGTGTTCGGGCGCAGCTCGGCGGCCTTGCGGTAGCCCGGCGCGGCCAGGCCCTTCTCGCCGAGGGCCTCGTAGACATAGCCGGACAGGTAATGGCTGAAGGCGCTCTGGTAGCTGTTCTTCAGGCCGACCACCTCTGGGGCGTCGAGGCTGGCGACCGGGTAACCCTGCAGGTCCTTGTACTCGGTCTTGATGCCTTCCTTCTCGGCCTCTTCCTCGCGCTTGAGGTATTCCTTGTCGCGCAGCTCGGCGATGATCGCCTCACGCTCGTGGGTCTTCTTGATCTCGGTGCGGGCACCGTCGAAATCGTTCTGTGCCAGCAGGTTCAGGGCCATCTGCGTGGTCAGCATGACTTTTTCGTAGTCATAGCCTTCGTAGCGGCGAACCTTGTCGTTGACCAGGTAGCTGCCGAACTGGCTCAGGTACTTGTCGGTGTCGAGCTTGACCGACTCTTCCCATTGGAACACCACGCTGTCGGCCGAGCGCCAGGCGTCCTGGCTGCCCTTGAGGTCACCCTTGGAGCGCAGCAGCTCGCCTTTTTCGAAGTAGTAGAGCAGGTCTTTCTGCTCGCCCTTGTTGTTGCTCTCGAGCAGGGCGAGGGCGGCGTCGACGTTGCCGGCGGCCAACTGCTTGTTGGTCTCCTGCAGTTCGCTGTCGTAGCTGCGGAACACCGAGCAGCCGGTGAGCTGCACGGCGGCGACCAGGGTCGCCAGGGTGAGGGCGCGGGATACCATCGGACTTCTTCTTTCCCTGAAACGGTTGGCCGCGTGGGCGGGGGCGGCAGATCCCTCTGTTTTATCGCCAGAACCTCTCGATGGAGGCGCCTTGATTGCTAATGGCTATTACGGCGGCGCGGGATTATACCCAAAGTAGTAGTACGGTGATGGCGAATTGCTTCGCATTTTTGGCGCGATGCCATCAGTTGGAAAAATGCATTCCCGGTCGGTGCATTCCGTCAATTTGTCTCAAGATTTTTCATGAAATCTGCCCATGAGCCTTGAGCAGGGGAGAGTGGAAGTGAACAATGTTCTCTTTCGTATTTCCGTCGAGATTGGCCATGACTTCCCGTTCCCGTCTGCTTGCCTGGCTGCCTGCCCTGCTGTTTGGCCCGGTGCTGGCCCTGTGCAGCACCCCGACGCTGGCCGAAGCAACCGCCGAGGCGACCAAGGCGCTGCACCTGCTGGATTACATCGGTGCCGACTACCCGCCGACCGTACGCGACGGCAAGGTGGTGGACGACGGGGAATACCGCGAGCAGCAGGAGTTCAGCGGCGTGCTGGCCGAGCTGGTCAAGGGCCTGCCCGCGCATGCCGAGCACGGTGCCCTCGAGCAGGGTGTGCAGAGCCTGCGCGAGGCCATCGACCAGCGTCAGGACGGCGCCGCTGTTGCCCGCCAGGCCCGCCAACTGGGGGCGCGTCTGGCAGTGGCTTACGAGGTCAGCCAGGCCCCGGTGATCACCCCGGACCCAGCCCGCGGCGCGGCGCTGTATGCGCAGAACTGCGCGATCTGCCACGGTGACACCGGCCTGGGCGACGGCCCGGCCGGCATCGGCCTGGAGCCTGCGCCGGCCGACCTGCGCGATACCAGGCGCCTTGACCAGTTGAGCCTGTTCGACCTGTACAACACACTCGGGCTGGGCATTGAAGGCACCGAGATGCCGTCGTTCGCCGAACAACTCGACGAGCGCCAGCGCTGGGACGTGGCGGCCTACATCGCCAGCTTCACCGCCGACCCGCAGGCGGCCAAGGGCGACAAGACCTGGAACATCGCCGACCTGGCCCGGCAGACTCCGGCCGAAGTCGCCGCCAGCGAAGGCGCGGATGCCGTGGCCGCGTTCCGCGCCCAGCGCGCGCAGCCGCCGCAGGTCAAGCGCGGCCCGGCGCAGTTGCTCGAATACACCTCCAGTACCCTGGACAAGAGCCTGGCGGCCTACCGCGCCGGCGACCACGATCAAGCCTACGATTTGTCGGTGGCGGCCTACCTGGAAGGCTTCGAGCTGGTGGAAAGCTCGCTCGACAACATCGACGCCCAGGCCCGCAAGGACACGGAAAAGTCACTGATGGCCTACCGTCAGTCGTTGCAGGACGGCCTGCCGGTGGCCCAGGCCGAACAGCGTCTGGCCGAGGCCAAGGCCAGGCTGGAGCAGGCCTCCAAGCTGCTGGGCAGCGATGGCCTGAGCTGGTCGTTGAGCTACGTCTCCGGCCTGCTGATCCTGCTGCGCGAGGGCCTGGAGGCGATCCTGGTGCTGGCGGCGATCCTGGCCTTCCTGCGCAATACCGGTCAGCAGTCGGGGGTGCGCAGCGTCAATATCGGCTGGGGCCTGGCGCTGGTCGCCGGCTTCGCCACCTGGGCCCTGGCGGCCTATGTGATCGACGTCGGCGGTGCGCAGCGGGAACTGCTCGAAGGTTGTACGGCGCTGTTCGCCGCGGTGATGGTGCTGTGGCTCGGCGTGTGGATGCACGATCGACGTCACGCCGCCGCCTGGCAGGACTACATCAAGCGCAGCCTGGTCACTGGCGGCGGGCGCTTCGGCTTTGCCTTGCTGGCGTTCTTCTCGGTGTACCGCGAGCTGTTCGAGGTGATCCTGTTCTACGAGACCCTGTGGCTGCAGGCCGGCCCGGCTGGCCATCAGGCGGTGCTGGCCGGTGGCGCCACGGCGTTGGTGCTGCTGGTGGGCCTGGCCTGGGTGATCCTGCGCGGCTCGGCCAAGCTGCCGCTGTCGTTGTTCTTCAGCATCAACGCGGCGCTGTTGTGCGCGCTGTCGGTGGTGTTCGCCGGGCATGGCGTCAAGGCCCTGCAGGAAGCCGGGGTGTTGGGAACGCGGCCGGTGGCGTTCTTCGAGTTCGACTGGCTGGGGATTCATGCCGATGCCTATTCGCTGGGCGCGCAGGTCGTGGCGTTGCTGGCAATCGTGTTCCTCTACGGGCGCAGCCGGCTGGCCGAGAAGCGCCGGACAGCGGCCAGCTGAGATACTTCAGGGCCGTCATGCGGCCCATCGCGACGTAAGGCCACTCCACAGGCATACTGGCAGCTCTGTGGGAGCGGCCTTGTGTCGCGAAAGGAGGGCGCGGCCCTCCCAGCTATGCGAGGAAACGAAAGCAATGCGTGTATGGATCGATGCCGACGCCTGCCCCAAGGCGGCCAAGGACCTGATCGTCAAGTTCGCCCTCAAGCGCAAGCTCGAAGTGGTGATGGTGGCCGGCCAGCCGCAGATCAAGCCGGCCTTCGCCTGCGTGCGGCTGATCGTGGTGCCCAGCGGCATGGACGCGGCCGATGACTACCTGGTGGAGAACGCCGAGCCCGGCGAGCTGGTGATCTGCAGCGACGTGCCGCTGGCCGATCGCCTGATCAAGAAGGGCGTGGCGGCGCTGGATCCGCGCGGTCGCGAGTTCGACGAGCGCAACATGGGCGAGCGCCTGGCGGTACGCAACCTGTTCACCGAGCTGCGCGAGCAAGGTCAGGTTGGCGGTGGCCAGGCGCCCTATGGCGAGCGCGAGAAGCAGGCGTTCGCCAATGCGCTGGACCGCATTCTCACTCGCCTGTCCAAAGCCTGACGTTATCCCGGAAGCATCCGCCAAGCCTGTAGGAGCGGCCTTGTGTCGCGATGGGGCGCGTAGCGGCCCCAGGATCTTGGCATCATGCAAAATCGCCGGGGCGGCTACGCAGCCCATCGCGACACAAGGCCGCTCCCACAGGGACCGCAGCGGCTATGGGCTTGTGCTTTACCTGTAGCCGACGATGAGGCCGGTACGGGTAGCACAAGACAGTTGCCCCTGCACCAGCGTCTGTCAGTCGTTCTCGTGGGTCAGCTCCAGCACCCGATCCACCAGCTTGTAGATACCACCGGCCGCCTCGCTGATCGACTTGGCCAGCATGTACGCCGGCGTGGTCACCAGCTTGCGCTGGGTATCCTCGACAATGTCGTGCACATCGCACTCCTCATGGGTGCCGCCCATCTTCACCACCGCCGCGCTGGTGCTGGCGTCGTTGCCGATGGTGCAGACCACGCCCGGCCCGTAGATCTTCGCCGCAAGGGCCGGCGAGATGCAGATCAGGCCAACGGGCTTGCCCGCCTCGGCGAAGGCCTCGGCCAGGGCCAGCACATCTGGCTGCACGCTGCACTTGTCGCCTTCGACGGCAAAGTTGGAGAGATTCTTGGCCGCGCCGAAGCCGCCTGGAACGATCAGGGCGTCGAAGTCTTCGGCTTTGGCTTCGCGAATGTCCTTCACCTCGCCACGGGCAATGCGCGCCGACTCCACCAGCACATTGCGCGATTCGGGCATCTCTTCCCCGGTCAGGTGGTCGATCACATGCATCTGCGCGATGTTCGGCGCGAAGCACTGCACCTGGGCGCCACGCTGGTCCAGGCGCAGCAGGGTGATCACGCTTTCGTGGATCTCGGCGCCGTCGTACACGCCGCAACCGGACAGAATCACCGCAACTTTTTTTGTCATGCTCAATACTCCAGTGTCGAGGCGCTAAATGTCCTCTAGTTTGGCAGATGTAGCCATGGGATTTGCCCTTCGGCGGGCCTAATCTTCGTGGACAACCTTGGAGGTGGCCGTTCATGGACCTGATTCTGCTGGCCGTGCCGTTCTTCTTCGTGCTGATCGCGGTGGAGCTGATCGCCGACCGCGTGCGCGGCCGGCGCAATTACCAGCTCGCCGACTCGATCAACAGCCTGAGCACCGGCGCGCTGTCCACCAGCACCGGGTTGCTGACCAAAGGGGTGGGGCTGGTCACCTATGCCCTGGCCTGGGAACACGTGGCTTGGCTGCGGCTGCCGGCCGATGCCTGGTGGGTGTGGGTGGTCGCCTTCGTGCTCTACGACCTCTGCTACTACTGGCTGCACCGCCTGGGCCATGAGCGCAACGTCTTGTGGGCCGCGCACTCGGTGCATCACCAGAGCGAGGAGTACAACCTGACCACCGCCCTGCGCCAGACCAGCAGCGGCTTCCTGTTCTCCTGGATCTTCTACCTGCCGCTGGCGCTGCTGGGCGTGCCGCCCCTGGTGTTCATCACCGTGGCGTCGCTGAACCTGCTGTACCAGTTCTGGGTGCACACCCGCCATGTGCCCAAGCTGGGCTGGCTGGAGTGGATCTTCATCACGCCGTCCAACCATCGCGTCCACCATGCGCAGAATCCTTTGTACTTGGATCGCAACTACGGCGGCGTGTTCATAATCTGGGACCGGTTGTTCGGCACCTTCCAGGAGGAGGACGAACGCGAGCCTGTGATCTTCGGAGTAACCACGCCGCTGGCCAGCTGGAACCCGCTGTGGGCCAACGTGCAGTTCTACGCCCAGCTCTGGCACGACGCTCGTCGCGCCGGCAGTTGGTGGGACAAGCTGCGCATCTGGTTCATGCCCACTGGCTGGCGCCCGGCGGATGTGGCCGCCGCTGATCCACAGCCCAAGCAGGACCTGGCGGCGTTTCGCAAGTTCGCGATCCCCCTGGGCGGCGCGCAGCAGCTTTACGTCACCGTGCAGTTCGCGGTCTACGTGGCGCTGGGCAGTTATCTGATGGAGGTGGCGGAGCACGTGGCGCCCGCGGCCCTGGTGCTGGGCTGGACGGTGATGGCGTTCGGGCTGTTCGTGCTGGGCGTGGCGCTGGAGGACCGGCCGTGGGCGGGGCGCCTGGAGATCGTGCGGCTGCTGTCGAATGCGCCGGCGCTGTATCTGGCCGGCGCGCTTGGCTTAGTGCTGGTCACGCCCGTGTTCTGGTTGCTGCTCCTGGTTTACAGCCTGCTCAGCCTCGGCGGCCTGGCCCTCTGCCGCCGCGCGGCGCTCGGCGCGGATGTTGCGAAAACGCCGGCGCAGCCAGAGCAGCAGGCCCAGCACCAGCAGGCCGCCGAGCACCCATAGCTCGTATTTCTTGATGCTGCCGAGCATGCCTTCGAGAATGGCGCCGAAGTGGTAGGCGGCCAGGCCCAGGGCCAGGGCCCACACCGCGGCACCGATGCCGTTGAGCAGCAGGTAGCGGCGCGGCGGGTAGCCGGACAGGCCGATGGCCACCGGCATTACCGTGCGCAGGCCGTAGACGAAACGGAAACTCAGCACCCAGATATCCGGATGGCGGCGGATGTGCTCCAGTGCTCGGTCACCCATGGCCTGCCAGCGCGGCTTGCGGGCGAGGATCTTGCGCCCGTGGCGGCGGCCCATGAAGTACCACAGCTGGTCACCGGCGTAGCTGCCGCAGAAGGCCACCAAGACCACCAGCTTGATGTCCATGTATTCGCGGAACGCAAGAAAGCCCGCGAGCACCAGGATGGTCTCGCCCTCGAAGAACGTGCCGAGAAAAAGGGCAAAGTAGCCGAAATCGTTCAGGAATTGTTGAAGCATTTTCTGGCGTGCTGGCGAAATGAACGCGCAGCCTACCCCTTCGGGCGCGTTGGGGAAAGTGTCCAAATGTGTCTCGACGTGAAGATTCCCTGCAACGACAATGGCTGCGGCCACAAGTCGCAGGGTTGCCCAAGGATGTAACACAGGCGTCATAATGGCCGCTTATAACTGTCGCGCTGCCCGCCCGCGCGGGCTCAGGAGTCTGCCGTGAGCTTTACCCCCGCCAACCGTCTGTTTCCTGCCACCCGCCTGCGTCGCAACCGCCGGGACGCGTTCTCCCGTCGCCTGGTTCGCGAAAACACCCTGACCGTCGATGACCTGATTCTTCCGGTATTCGTGCTGGACGGCGAGGGCCGTCGGGAAGAAGTACCGTCCATGCCGGGCGTCGAGCGCCTGTCGATCGACCTGCTGCTGGAAGCTGCACAGGGCTGGGTGGAGCTGGGTATTCCGGCGCTGGCGCTGTTCCCGGTGACCCCGACCGAGAAAAAGTCCCTCGACGGCGCCGAAGCCTGGAACCCGGACGGCATCGCCCAGCGCGCCACCCGCGCCCTGCGTGCCCGCTTCCCGGAGCTGGGGGTGATCACCGACGTGGCTCTGGACCCGTTCACCACCCACGGTCAGGACGGCATCCTCGATGAAGAGGGTTACGTGCAGAACGACATCACCGTCGAGGCCCTGGTCCGCCAGGCGCTGTCTCACGCCGAGGCCGGCGCCCAGGTGGTGGCCCCGTCGGACATGATGGACGGTCGTCTCGGCGCGATCCGCCAGGCCCTGGAAGAAGCCGGCTACGTCAACGTGCGCATCATGGCCTACTCGGCCAAGTACGCCAGCGCCTACTACGGCCCGTTCCGCGACGCGGTCGGCTCGGCGCTGAACCTGGGCAAGGCCAACAAGGCTTCCTACCAGATGGACCCGGCCAACAGCGACGAAGCCCTGCACGAAGTGGCCACCGACCTCGCCGAAGGCGCCGACATGGTCATGGTCAAGCCGGGCATGCCGTACCTGGATATCGTTCACCGAGTGAAAGCCGAGTTCAAGGTGCCGACCTTTGCCTACCAGGTCAGCGGCGAGTACGCCATGCACATGGCCGCCATCCAGAACGGCTGGCTGAGCGAGGCCGTGATCCTCGAATCCCTCACCGCTTTCAAACGGGCAGGCGCTGATGGCATCCTGACCTATTTCGCCGTGCGTGCCGCTCAATTGATGAGAGGGCAGTAACGCCCTCCAGGAACGTCAGATGAATAACGAAGTGCTAACCCCTGTCGAGATCAAGGATGCCCAGGCCGTGCCCGAAGAGATGGTGCAGACCCCGCCCGATTTGCCAGCGGTAGCGGAGCCGGAAGCGGTTGTCGAAGCCGCCCCGGCACCCGCGCCTGCGCCGGCCCCTGCGATCGCCGTGCCGAGCCTGGACGACAGCAGCCTGTACATTCATCGCGAGCTCTCGCAACTGCAGTTCAACATCCGCGTGCTGGAGCAGGCGCTGGACGAATCGTACCCGCTGCTTGAGCGCCTGAAGTTCCTGCTGATCTTCTCCAGCAACCTCGACGAGTTCTTCGAGATCCGCGTGGCGGGCCTGAAGAAGCAGATCAACTTCGCCCGCGAACAGGCCGGCGCCGACGGCCTGCAGCCGCACCAGGCGCTGGCGCGCATCAGCGAGCTGGTGCACCTGGAGGTGGATCGCCAGTACGCGATCCTCAACGACGTGCTGCTGCCGGAGCTGGAGAAGCACGCCATCCGCTTCATCCGCCGCCGCTACTGGACGCCCAAGCTCAAGACCTGGGTGCGCCGTTACTTCCGCGACGAGATCGCGCCGATCATCACCCCGATCGGCCTCGACCCGACCCACCCGTTCCCGCTGCTGGTGAACAAGAGCCTGAACTTCATCGTCGAGCTCGAGGGGGTCGATGCCTTCGGTCGCGACTCGGGCCTGGCGATCATTCCGGCGCCGCGCCTGCTGCCGCGGGTCATCCGTGTGCCGGAAGAGGTCGGTGGCCCGGGCGACAACTATGTGTTCCTGTCGTCGATGATCCACGCCCACGCCGATGACCTGTTCCAGGGCATGAAGGTTAAGGGCTGCTACCAGTTCCGCCTGACCCGTAACGCCGACCTGGCGCTGGATTCGGAAGAGGTCGACGACCTGGCCCGCGCCCTGCGCGGCGAACTGTTCTCGCGCCGCTACGGCGATGCCGTGCGCCTCGAGGTGGCCGACACCTGCCCGAAACACCTTTCCGACTACCTGCTCAAGCAGTTCAGCCTGAGCGAGAGCGAGCTGTACCAGGTCAACGGTCCGGTCAACCTGACCCGCCTCTTCAGCATCACTGGCCTCGACAGCCACCCGGAGCTGCAGTACACGCCGTTCACCCCGGCGATCCCCAAGCTGCTGCAGAACGCCGACAACATCTTCAGCGTGATCGGCAAGCAGGACGTGCTGCTGATGCACCCGTTCGAGTCGTTCACCCCGGTGATCGACCTGCTGCGCCAGGCCGCCAAGGACCCGCACGTACTCGCCGTGCGCCAGACCCTGTACCGCTCGGGCGCCAACTCGGAAATCGTCGACGCCTTGGTGGACGCGGCGCGTAACGGCAAGGAGGTCACCGCGGTGATCGAACTGCGCGCGCGCTTCGACGAAGAGTCCAACCTGCAGATGGCCAGCCGCCTGCAGGCCGCCGGCGCGGTGGTGATCTACGGCGTGGTCGGTTTCAAGACCCACGCCAAGATGATGCTGATCCTGCGCCGCGAGCAAGGCGAGATCGTTCGTTACGCGCACCTGGGCACCGGCAACTACCACGCCGGCAACGCCCGCCTGTACACCGACTACAGCCTGCTGACCTCTGACGACGCCCTCACCGAGGACGTCGGCAAGCTGTTCAGCCAGCTGATCGGCATGGGCAAGACCCTGCGCATGAAGAAGCTGTTGCACGCGCCCTTCACCCTGAAGAAGGGCATGCTCGACATGATCGCCCGTGAGACCCAGTTCGCCCTGGAAGGCAAGCCGGCGCACATCATCGCCAAGTTCAACTCGTTGACCGACGCGAAGATCATCAAGGCGCTGTACAAGGCCAGTCAGTCGGGCGTGCGCATCGACCTGGTGGTGCGCGGCATGTGCTGCCTGCGCCCGGGCATCCCGGGGGTATCGCACAACATCCATGTGCGCTCGATCATTGGCCGCTTCCTCGAGCACACCCGGGTGTTCTACTTCCTCAACGGCGGCGAGGAGCAGATCTACCTGTCCAGTGCCGACTGGATGGAGCGCAACCTCGACAAGCGCGTCGAGACCTGCTTCCCGGTGGAGGGCAAGAAGCTGCTGCTGCGGGTGAAGAAGGAGCTGGAGGGGTACCTGACCGACAACACCCAGGCCTGGACCCTGCAGCCGGACGGGCGCTACGTGCGCAGCACGCCGACCGGCAACCAGAACCCGCGCAGTGCCCAGTCGACGCTGCTGGAGCGGCTGAGCAATCCGGTGCTCAACGTACGCTAGTTGGATTGCTAGGGCCGCTTTGCGGCCCTTTCGCGACACAAGGCCGCTCCCACAGGTGATCGCATTTCCCTGTGGGAACGGCCTTGTGTCGCGAAAGGGGCGCAACGCGCCCCCATGGACTTTCAGCGCACGCTAAGCACGAAATTGACCCGCGCCAGCCACTCCGCCTCGTTGGCGAAATCGGCCTGGGTCAGCTGGTTCTGCTCCAGCCAGCCGCCCGGGAAGACCACCTCCAGGCTGTTGTCGCCGGCTTGCAGCTCCACTTTGGGCATCTGCTGGGTGCCGCGGATATGGTGGAACAGAATGGCGAAGCGCAGCAGTACGCACAGGCGGATCAGCTTGACGCCTTCGTCGCCGAACTCGGCAAACTTGTCCTTGGGAATGTTGCGGCGGTGGCCACGCACCAGCAGGGCCATCATCTGCTGGTCTTCGCGAGAAAAGCCCGACAGGTCCGAGTGCTCGATCAGGTAGGCGCCGTGCTTGTGGTAGTGATAGTGGGCAATATCCAGCCCGATTTCATGGATTTTCGCCGCCCATCCCAGCAGATCGCGCCAGTTGCCCTCCTCCAGGTCCCATGCTGCGGCCACTTGGTCGAAGGCGTGCAGCGCCTTGCGCTCCACGCGCGCGGCCTGGCCCTGGTCGACGTGGTAGCGCTCCATCAGCGAGTTCAGGGTGCGTTCACGCACGTCCTCGTGGTGATGGCGGCCCAGCAGGTCGAACAGCACGCCTTCGCGCAAGGCGCCGTCGCAGTGGTCCATGCGCTGCAGCTCGAGGGCGTCGAAGATCGCCTCGAGGATGGCCAGGCCCGCCGGGAAGATGGTCCGCCGATCGGGCTTGACCCCTTCGAAGTCGATCTTGTCGGTCTCGCCGAGCTTGAACAACTTGCGTTTGACCGCCGCCAGCCCCTCGGCGTTGACCTCGCCGCTGCCCTGGCCGATGGCCTTGATCGCCGCGGCGATGGCGCGGATGGTCCCGGACGAGCCGATGGCCTCGTCCCACGTCAGGCGGTGCAGGGCGTTCTCGATGCTCATCAGCTCCAGGCGCGCGGCGGTGTAGGCCTGGGCGTAGCGCGCCGGGGTGATCTTGCCGTCGCGGAAGTAGCGCTGGGTGAAGCTCACGCAGCCCATCTGCAGGCTTTCGCGTAGCAGCGGCTCGAAACGCTGGCCGATGATGAACTCGGTGCTGCCGCCGCCGATGTCGGCGACCAGGCGCTTGCCGGGGGTATCGGCCAGGGTGTGGGACACGCCCAGGTAGATCAGGCGCGCTTCTTCGCGGCCGGAGATGACCTCGACCGGGTGGCCGAGGATGGCTTCGGCGCGCAGGATGAATTCGTTGCGGTTGCGCGCTTCGCGCAGGGCGTTGGTGCCGACGATGCGCACCGAGCCCTGGGGCATGCCGTTGATCAGCTGGGCGAAGCGCTTGAGGCATTCCAGGCCGCGTTGCATGGCTTCTTCGCTGAGCTTGCGCTCATCGTCGATGCCGGCGGCGAGCTGAACCTTTTCTCCAAGCCTTTCGAGGATGCGGATTTCCGTGTGATGGGCCTTGGCCACGACCATGTGGAAGCTGTTGGAGCCCAGGTCGATGGCGGCAATCAGAGACAGGTTCTTCGCGGTGGTTTGCGGCATGGTCTGGAGGTTCTCGGTCGTTAACCCGGCAATCGTGCCACGATCGCGGGCATACGCCAACGAGCGGCACGGCAAGGCTTGATGCATGGCAATGTCATAGCAATGTTATGACCGTGACATGACAGTTTCGATTCGTGGCGTCTTGCACAACTATAGTTAGACTCAATCGTCCGTGGCTTCCTGTCGCGCCTGGGTGCGGCTATGATGGGCAACGTTTTTTGTGCTTACGACCTGGAGATATCCATGAGCAGCGATCTTATCAAACATGTCACCGACGCCAGCTTCGAAGCCGACGTACTCAAGGCTGAAGGCGCGGTGCTGGTCGACTACTGGGCTGAATGGTGCGGCCCATGCAAGATGATCGCTCCGGTACTGGACGACATCGCCACTGAATACAAGGGCAAGGTGACCATCGCCAAGCTGAACATCGACGAAAACGCCGATACCCCGGCCAAGCACGGCGTGCGTGGCATCCCGACGCTGATGCTGTTCAAGAACGGCAACGTCGAGGCGACCAAGGTCGGCGCGCTGTCCAAATCGCAGCTCAAGGCGTTCCTCGACGCCAGCCTGTGATGTGATGAAGCCCCGCAAATGCGGGGCTTTTCTTTATCTGCTGTAGGCATTTTCCGTGAGGGCCGGCGAGCCTCGCTATTGCGCCCATCCAGGCGGATAGCCCCGGAAATCGGTGGCCAAAACCACTAGACGTCGAAAAAAGCAAGTGTTACATTCGGCCTCGCACTGCTTCTCCAGTGCCCTCTGCACGCCGTCGCCGAAGCATCCCTAATTCGAATCAGTACGCGATCCTGTCGCCATCTAGCGGCGCGGCCTCATTAAGCCAACGCTTAATTTCTCCCTTCCTTACATGATTACGTCACTCCCCTTATGAACCTGACAGAACTCAAGCAAAAGCCGATTACCGATCTTTTGGAAATGGCCGAACAGATGGGCATCGAAAACATGGCCCGTTCGCGCAAACAGGACGTGATTTTCGCCCTGCTGAAAAAGCATGCGAAAAGCGGCGAAGAGATCTCGGGTGACGGCGTGCTGGAGATTCTCCAGGATGGTTTCGGTTTCCTGCGTTCGGCGGATGCCTCTTACCTGGCCGGCCCTGACGACATCTACGTTTCGCCCAGCCAGATCCGTCGCTTCAACCTGCGCACCGGCGACACCATCGTCGGCAAGATCCGTCCACCGAAGGAAGGCGAGCGTTACTTCGCGCTGCTGAAGGTCGATACCATCAACTTCGACCGTCCGGAGAACGCGAAGAACAAGATTCTCTTCGAAAACCTGACGCCGCTGTTCCCCAACAAGCGCCTGAAGATGGAAGCCGGCAACGGTTCCACCGAAGACCTCACCGGTCGCGTCATCGACCTGTGCGCCCCGATCGGCAAAGGCCAGCGCGGCCTGATCGTCGCCCCGCCGAAAGCGGGCAAGACCATCATGCTGCAGAACATCGCGGCCAACATCACCCGTAACAACCCCGAGTGCCACCTGATCGTCCTGCTGATCGACGAGCGCCC
This sequence comes from Pseudomonas mosselii, assembly GCF_019823065.1. Taxonomy (NCBI): domain Bacteria; kingdom Pseudomonadati; phylum Pseudomonadota; class Gammaproteobacteria; order Pseudomonadales; family Pseudomonadaceae; genus Pseudomonas; species Pseudomonas mosselii. The sequence continues at coordinate 6,066,393 of NZ_CP081966.1, read as the reverse complement.
GGAAGAAGTGACCGAGATGCAGCGCACCGTGCGCGGCGAAGTGGTCGCCTCGACCTTTGACGAGCCGCCGACCCGCCACGTGCAGGTCGCCGAAATGGTCATCGAGAAGGCCAAGCGCCTGGTCGAGCACAAGAAGGACGTGGTCATCCTGCTCGATTCGATCACCCGTCTGGCCCGTGCCTACAACACCGTGATCCCGAGCTCCGGCAAGGTGCTGACCGGTGGTGTCGACGCCCACGCCCTGGAGAAGCCGAAGCGTTTCTTCGGTGCCGCGCGTAACATCGAGGAAGGCGGTTCGCTGACCATCATCGCCACCGCGCTGGTCGAGACCGGCTCGAAGATGGACGAAGTGATCTACGAAGAGTTCAAGGGTACCGGCAACATGGAGCTGCCCCTGGACCGTCGTATTGCCGAGAAGCGTGTGTTCCCGGCCATCAACATCAACAAGTCCGGTACCCGTCGCGAAGAGCTGCTGACCGCCGACGACGAACTGCAGCGCATGTGGATCCTGCGCAAGTTGCTGCACCCGATGGACGAGATCGCCGCCATCGAGTTCCTGGTCGACAAGCTCAAGCAGACCAAGACCAACGATGAGTTCTTCCTGTCGATGAAGCGCAAGTAAGCGTTTCAGGCTGGAACTGATTGGGGCTGCTCCGCAGCCCATCGCGACACAAGGCTGCTCCTACAGGATTACTCATTCGCCTGTAGGAGCGGCCTTGTGTCGCGATGGGGCGCGAAGCGGCCCCAGTTCATTTTTGCCCCCAAACAAGGCGTGAACGGCGCTACACTCTGCACCCCGACCGACATGCCCATACGAGGCCCTTGCATGCAGTATCGCGATCTGCGCGACTTCATCCGTGGTCTGGAACAGCGCGGTGAACTCAAGCGCATCCAGGTTCCCATCTCCCCTGTACTGGAAATGACCGAAGTCTGTGACCGCACCCTGCGCGCCAAGGGCCCGGCGTTGCTGTTCGAAAAGCCCACCGGCTTCGACATCCCGGTGCTGGGCAACCTGTTCGGCACCCCCGAGCGGGTGGCCATGGGCATGGGCGCCGAATCGACCGAGGAACTGCGCGAGATCGGCAAGCTGCTGGCGTTCCTCAAGGAACCCGAGCCACCGAAGGGCCTGAAGGACGCCTGGTCGAAACTGCCGATCTTCAAGAAGGTCGTGTCCATGGCGCCGAAGGTGGTCAAGGACGCGGTATGCCAGGAAATCGTGGTCGAAGGCGACGACGTCGACCTGGGCCGGTTGCCGATCCAGCACTGCTGGCCGGGCGACGTGGCGCCGTTGATCACCTGGGGCCTGACCGTCACCCGCGGGCCGAACAAGGACCGCCAGAACCTCGGGATCTACCGCCAGCAGGTGATCGGCCGCAACAAGGTGATCATGCGCTGGCTGAGCCACCGCGGCGGCGCGCTGGACTACCGCGAATGGTGCCAGAAGCATCCCGGCCAGCCGTTCCCGGTGGCCGTGGCCCTGGGCGCGGACCCGGCGACCATCCTCGGCGCCGTGACGCCGGTTCCGGATACCCTTTCCGAATACGCCTTCGCCGGCCTGTTACGCGGCAACCGTACCGAGCTGGTCAAGTGTCGTGGCAACGACCTGCAGGTGCCGGCCACCGCCGAGATCATCCTCGAAGGCGTGATCCACCCCGGTGAGATGGCCCCGGAGGGCCCGTACGGCGACCATACCGGCTACTACAACGAAGTGGACAGCTTCCCGGTGTTCACCGTCGAGCGCATCACCCACCGGCAGAAACCGATCTACCACAGCACCTACACAGGCCGGCCGCCGGATGAGCCGGCGATTCTAGGCGTGGCGCTGAACGAAGTGTTCGTGCCGATCCTGCAGAAGCAGTTCCCCGAGATCACCGACTTCTACCTGCCGCCGGAAGGCTGCTCGTACCGCATGGCGGTGGTGACCATGAAGAAGCAGTATCCAGGCCACGCCAAGCGCGTCATGCTGGGTGTGTGGTCGTTCCTGCGACAGTTCATGTATACCAAGTTCGTTATTGTCACCGACGACGATATCAACGCCCGCGACTGGAACGATGTGATCTGGGCCATCACCACGCGCATGGACCCCAAGCGTGATACGGTGATGATCGACAACACCCCGATCGACTACCTCGACTTCGCGTCGCCGGTGTCGGGCCTGGGGTCGAAGATGGGCCTGGACGCCACGCACAAATGGCCGGGCGAGACTACACGCGAATGGGGCCGGGTCATCGTCAAGGACGAGGCCGTCACCCGCCGTATCGATGAGCTGTGGGACCAGTTGGGAATAGATTGATGCAGGTAACCTTGCAGCCTTCCGGGGCGGTGCTGGCGGTCGAACCGGGTGAAAGGATTCTGGATGCCGCGCGGCGCCTGGGCTACGACTGCCCAAGCAGCTGCCGCAACGGCAATTGCCATGTGTGTGCCGCGCTGCTGGTGGAAGGCCGTGTTCGCCAGGAAGGCCAAGTCCGCGATCACGGTGAACTGTTCACCTGCATCGCCGAGCCGCTGGAGGACTGCGTGTTGCTGTGGGATGGTGTACTGGCCCTGGGCGAGCTGCCAGTGCGCAAGCTGGCCTGTACCGTGAGCGAATGCGTCGAGGTCGGTGGTGACGTCTGGCGCGTGCGCCTGCGCGCGCCCGCCGGCAAGCCGCCGCGCTATCACGCGGGGCAGTACTTGATGATCGAGCGCGAGGGCATGGACAAGGCGGCATTCTCCCTCGCCTCGGCGCCCCACGGTGGCCGTGAGCTGGAGCTGCACGTGCTGGCCCGGGAAAGCAGTGCCGTGCAGTTGATCGAGCAGTTGCAGCGCACTGGCCTGGCGCGGATCGAGCTGCCGTTCGGCGACGCCCACCTGGCGGAGTTGCCCGATGGTCCGCTGGTGCTGATCGCCGCCGGTACCGGCATGGGCCAGATGCACAGCCTGGTCGAGCATTGCCGCGCTCAGGGCTTCAAGCATCCGGTGCACCTGTACTGGGGCGTGCGTCGGCCTGAAGACTTCTACGAGATCGAGCACTGGGACGAGTGGCAGCGCCTGCCCAACCTGTTCCTGCACAAGGTAGTCAGCGACCTGTGCGGCTGGGAAGGGCGCTGTGGCCTGCTGCACGAGGCGGTGTGCGAGGACATCGGCGACCTGAACCAGGTGCATGTCTATGCCAGTGGCTCGCCAAACATGGTCTATGCCACCCTCGATGCGTTGGTCGAGGCCGGCATGGATGCCCACCGCATGCGCGCCGACGTGTTCGCCTACGCGCCGCGTGGGTGAAACCAAACGGCACGCTGCAAGGGCGTGCCGGATTTAATAACCAAGTGTTTTCCATTTGATTATATGGCGGGGATTGTTACCGGCGCGGGTAATAAGTTTCGCTATACTCGGACTATTAGTTTCCGTTCAGCGGATGGTTAAATGAAATCCTGTTTTCGGGGTTGAGTGCAAAGTGCAATTTGCCTTACGTTAGGCGCATGGAAAATTGCAGGGCAAGCCCGCGCCCACGCGATCTTGGGGGCTTGTAGCCCGCGATAGCATTCCTCAGGTACCGCGGCACCCGCACTTTGGTGGTTCACCGGAATTAATGGCGGCATCTTATGTCGACACTTGAAAGTTCATCCTGGCAAGTAGCTTATCCGCCGTCGCTCGACTTCGGACAACAGTTAACCCGCGAACAACTGCAGCGCTCGATGCAGGAAACCATGTCTCAGCACGACGGCGGCCCGGTCTGGCTGTTCGCCTATGGTTCGCTGATCTGGCGCCCTGAATGCAATTCGGTCGAGCGCCAGCGGGCGCGGGTACATGGCTACCATCGTGGCTTGTACCTGTGGTCCCACGAGCACCGAGGCACCCCGGAGTGCCCGGGCCTGGTATTCGGTCTGGACCGTGGCGGTTCTTGCAGCGGTTTCGCCTACCGCCTGGATGAAAGCAACCTCGATGATTCGCTGATGGCCCTGTGGCAACGGGAAATGCCGTTCCCGGCCTATCGCCCGCACTGGCTCAGCTGCCGCCTGGGCGATGGCAGCAAGGTCCAGGCCCTGGGCTTCGTGCTGGAACGACACCTGCCGTGCTACGCGGGCAACCTGCCGGACACCCTGCTCAGCCAGATACTTGCCAGCGCCAAGGGACGTTACGGCACGACGCGCGATTACGTGGAGCAGACCCTCAACGCCCTGCGCAGCCACCAGATGCCCGATCGCAACCTGGAAGCCCGCTTCAGGCGTTGCCACAACCTGCGCGAGGTGTGAGCCCCGCGCATCGGGCTCATTCCTGGCCGGCGGCGGTGCCGAGGAACTTGCGCAGGAACTGGCGGGTGCGCTCTTCCTTGGGATTGGCGAACAGTGCCTTGGCCTCGCCCTGCTCGACGATCACGCCCTTGTCGAAGAAGATCACCCGGTTGGCGACATCGCGGGCAAAGCTCATTTCGTGGGTGACGATGATCATGGTGCGCTTTTCCTCGGCCAGGCCGCGGATGGTCTCCAGCACCTCGCCCACCAGCTCCGGGTCGAGTGCCGAGGTGGGCTCGTCGAACAGGATCACTTCGGGCTCCATGGCCAGGGCGCGGGCGATGGCAACCCGCTGTTGCTGGCCGCCGGACAGGCGGCGCGGGTAGGCGTCTTCCTTGCCCGCCAGGCCAACCTTGGCCAGCAGGCGCCTGGCCAGCTCGATGGCCTTGTCGCGGGGCGTCTTCTTGACGATCACCGGCCCTTCGATGACGTTCTCCAGGGCGGTGCGGTGGGGAAACAGGTTGAAGTTCTGGAACACGAATCCGGCCTGCTGGCGCAGGCGGCGGATCGCACCCTGCTGGCCGCCCAGCGGGCGATTGGCGTCGATGCTGATGTCGCCGATCTGGATACGCCCGGCATCGGGGGTTTCCAGCAGGTTCAGGCAACGCAGGAAAGTGGTCTTGCCCGAGCCGCTGGGACCGATAATGGCGACCACCTCGCCGGGTTGCACGGTCAGGTCGATGCCGTTGAGCACGGTCTGGCCCTTGAACTGCTTGCTCAGGCCTTCTACTACGATCATCTCAGTGCTCCTGGTCGTGCTGGTTGACCCGCGCTTCCATGCGGTTCTGGAAGTGCGCCAGGATGCTGCAGAGGATCCAGTAGACCACCGCGACAGCCAGGTACATGGTGAAGACCTCGAAGGTCCGGGCGGTGATCAGCTGCGCCTGGCGGAACAGCTCGGGCACCTGGATGGTCGCCGCCAGGGCAGTGTCCTTGACCAGCGAGATGAAGCTGTTGCCCAGTGGCGGCAGCGCGGTGCGCAAGGCTTGCGGCAGGATCGCCCGGCGCATGGCCTGGGTGCGGGTCATGCCGATGCTGGCCGCCGCTTCCCACTGGCCACGGTCGATCGAAGAGATCGCCGCCCGGAGAATTTCGCAGACGTACGCCGCCATGTTCAGCGACAGGCCGATCAGCGACGCCGGGATCGGGTCGAGCTCGATGCCGATCTGCGGCAGGCCGAAGTAGATCACGAACAGCTGCACCAGCAGCGGCGTGCCGCGGAAGAACGACACATAGATACGGGCGAGCCAGTCCAGCGGCAGGATCTTCGACAGGCGCATCAGTGCCAGGGCGAAGCCCAGCACCAGGCCGAAGAACATGCCGCCGACACTGAGCAGCACGGTATAGCCCGCGCCCTTTAGCAGGAAGGGCGCGGAATCGACAACGAGTTGCAGGCTTTCAGCGATCATTTGGTGACATCGGCACCGAAGTATTTCTCGGACAGCTTGGCCAGCGTGCCGTCGGCCTTGAGCTTGTCGATGGCCTTGTTCAGCGCCTCGAGCAGTTCAGGCTCGCCCTTGCGCAGGGCCACGCCCGATTCCAGCTTGGAGAATTTCTCGCCGGCCAGTGCGGTGGGTTTCTTGTCCTTGGCGGTTTTCTGCACGTACTCCAGCGCGGCCAGGCGGTCGATCAGGATGGCGTCGATGCGGCCATTGCGCAGGTCGGCGAACTTAGTCGGGTCGTCTTCATAGGTACGGACATCGGCTGTCGGCACGTCCTGTTTCACCCACTGCTCGTAGTTGGTGCCCAGGCCGACACCGACCTTCTTGCCAGCGAGGTCGGCGGCGGTCTTGATGTTCTTCTCGTTATCGCTGCCCTTGAGCACCAGGGCCTGGATGCCGGAAACGGTGTAGGGCTCGGAGAAGTCGTACTTTTTCTTGCGCTCTTCGGAGATGGTCACCTGGTTGATCACCACGTCCAGGCGCTTGGACTCCAGGGCGGCGAGGATGCCGTCCCACTTGGTCGGCTGGACCTTGGCCTTGACCCCCAGCTCCTTGGCCAGCAGCTCGGACAGTTCGACTTCGAAGCCGGTCAGCTTGCCGTTCTCATCCTGGAAACTGAACGGTGGGTAGGTGCCTTCCAGGCCGACGTTGATCACGCCCTTCTCCTGGATGGTCTTCAACTGCTCACCGGCAAAGGCTTGGCCGAGCAGGCCGGCGCCCAGCAGGAGCGCCAGGCTGGCGTTGAGAAGGGGTTTGGCGAATTTGGTCATGGCAGGCCCCGCGCTTGTTGTGGAAGTAGTGAGGTGGCGACTATAGAGGTGGGCTTCATAGGTCGGGAAATAATAAAAAATAAGATTGTTATTCCCGTTTCTGCATTTTGCAGTCGCTTATGCCCGACTTAGCTCAGGATGGAATAAAGCGTTGTTTTTTCCAAGAGGCAGATTTGACGTATCGTGGCCTACACCCTCCCTGTAGGAGCGGCCTTGTGCCGCGAAAGGGCCGTTCCAGGGGACGTGGGCATATCGACAACGCCGCCTGGCAGGAGAAACACCCGTGAGCGAACAACCATCAACCGGGCACTGGCAACTGCAGACCATCGTCAGTGGCCTGCGCAGCGCCCGTGAGCAGTGGCGCAGCAACAATGGCCGTAGCAGCGGCGAGCAGGGCGGGCGCGAGCTGCCGTCGCGCGAGGCGCTGCGCCAGATTCTCGAGCAGCTGTGTGGTGCGCTGTTCCCCATGCGCCTTGGCCCGGTGGACCTGCGTGAAGAAAGCGAAGACTTCTATGTCGGCCACACGCTGGACGCTGCGCTCACCGCGCTGCTGGCCCAGGCCCGCCTGGAGTTGCGCTACGCGGCGCGCCATGGCAAGACCGATGTGGTCGATGTCGATGGTCACGCCCTGCGCCTGATCCAGGACTTCGCCGCGGCCCTGCCGGCCCTGCGCGTGCTGCTGGACACCGACGTGCTCGCCGCCTACCACGGCGATCCGGCGGCGCGCAGCGTCGACGAGGTGCTGCTGTGCTACCCAGGCATCCTGGCGATCATCCACCACCGCCTGGCCCACCACCTGTACCGGGCCGGCCTGCCGCTGCTGGCGCGGATCAGCTCGGAGCTGGCGCACTCGGCCACGGGTATCGACATCCACCCCGGCGCGCAGATCGGCCCGAGCTTCTTCATCGACCACGGCACCGGCGTGGTGATCGGCGAGACCGCGATCATCGGTGAGCGGGTACGGATCTACCAGGCCGTGACCCTGGGCGCCAAGCGTTTCCCCAGCGACGAGTCGGGCACCCTGCACAAGGGCCTGGCACGCCACCCCATCGTCGAGGACGATGTGGTGATCTACGCGGGTGCGACCATTCTCGGAAGGATCACCATCGGCAAGGGCTCGACCATCGGCGGCAACGTGTGGCTGACCCGCAGCGTGCCGGCTGACAGCAACATTACCCAGGCTAACCTGCAGTTGGATTGCGAGGACAAGAAAGCCCTCTAGCTCAAGGGTTAAGTCGCGTGGGAGCGGGCAAGTCCGCTCCTGCTTCGACCGCTCCTGAAGCGGCATCGGGTCGCATTGAAATCCGATCCATGTTTAACTTGAACGCTTGTTCAACGAAAAACGCTGGTCCATTGCCGGTGTTCAAAAGGAGGAATCGCCTTTGCTGAACCCGTTCAATCCGAACCTCACGTCCTTCGACGAGGTGCCCGTTCAATGAGTGCACCGACCCCCGACCTTGCCCACGGCAAGATCCGCATGAACCCCCCCGTGTTCTACTTCGCGGCAAGCTTCATCCTTGTCTTCGGCCTGATCGTCATCGCCCAGCCCAAGGCGGCCGGCGACTGGCTGCTGGCGGCGCAGAACTGGGCGGCCAACACCGTCGGCTGGTACTACATGCTGGCCATGACCTTGTATCTGGTCTTCGTGGTGGTCACCGCCTTGTCCGGCTATGGCAAGATCAAGCTCGGTGCCGACCACGACGAACCCGAGTTCAGCTACCTGTCCTGGGCCGGCATGCTGTTCGCTGCCGGTATCAGCATCACCCTGTTCTTCTTCTGCGTTTCCGAGCCGCTGACCCACATGCTCCAGCCGCCGCAGGGCGAGGCCGGCACGGCCGAGGCCGGGCGTCAGGCGATGCAGATCCTGTTCCTGCACTGGGGCCTGCACGGCTGGGGCGTGTTCGCTTTCGTCGGCATGGCGCTGGCCTACTTCGCCTACCGGCACAACCTGCCGCTGGCCCTGCGTTCGGCGCTGTACCCGCTGATCGGCAAGCGCATCAACGGTCCGATCGGCTATGCGGTGGACGGCTTCGGCATCATCGCCACGGTGTTCGGCCTGGGCGCCGACATGGGCTTCGGCGTGTTGCACCTGAACGCCGGCCTCGACTACCTGTTCGGTATCAGCCACAGCCAGTGGGTGCAGGTGATCCTCATTACCCTGATGATGGGCGCGGCGGTGGCCGTGGCGGTCGCTGGGGTGGAGAAGGGCGTGCGGGTGATGAGTGACATCAATCTGTTCCTGGCCTGCGCGCTGCTGCTGTTCGTGCTGTTCGCAGGGCCCACCCAGCACTTGTTCAACACCTTGATCCAGAACCTGGGCGACTACCTGGGCGCCTTGCCGCGCAAGAGCTTCGATGTTTACGCCTACGGCGAGCAACGCGACTGGCTGGGCGGCTGGACGGTGTTCTACTGGGCCTGGTGGATTGCCTGGGCGCCGTTCGTGGGCCTGTTCATCGCGCGCATTTCGCGCGGACGCACCATTCGCGAGTTTGTCTTCGGCGTGCTGCTGATCCCGCTGGGCTTCACCCTGGCGTGGATGTCGATCTTCGGCAACAGCGCCCTGGACCAGGTGATCAACCACGGCATGACCGCGCTGGGCCAGTCGGCCATCGACAACCCGTCGATGAGCTTGTACCTGTTGCTGGAAACCTACCCGTGGAGCAAGACGGTGATCGCCGTGACGGTGTTCATCAGCTTCGTGTTCTTCGTCACTTCGGCCGACTCCGGCACGGTGGTGCTGTCGACGCTGTCGGCCAAGGGCGGCGGCGCCGATGAGGACGGTCCGAACTGGCTGCGCATCTTCTGGGGCGCGATGACCGCGCTGATCACCAGCGGGCTGCTGTTCGCCGGCAGCATCGATTCGCTGAAGTCGGCGGTGGTGCTGACCTCGCTGCCGTTCTCGCTGATCCTGCTGTGCATGATGTGGGGGCTGCACAAGGCCTTCTACCTGGAAAGCCAGCGGCAGATCGCGCAGATGCACTCGTTGGCGCCCTTCGCCCAGTCCCGGCGCGGGCGTGGCGGCTGGCGCCAGCGTCTTAGCCAGGCTGTGCACTTCCCGTCGCGGGACGAGGTGTATCGCTTCATGGACGACGTGGTGCGTCCGGCGATCGCCGAGGTGCGCGAGGTGTTCGAGCAGAAGGGATTGGTGCTGATCACCCAGGATGACCCGAGCCACGACAACGTCAGCCTGAAGATCGGTCATGGCGAGGAGCAGCCGTTCATCTACCAGGTACAGATGCGCGGGTACTTCACGCCGTCGTTCGCGTTGGGTGGGCTGGGGACGCAGGAGTTGAAGAATCGCCGCTACTACAGGGCCGAGGTGCACTTGAGCGAAGGCAGCCAGAACTACGACCTGGTGGGCTACAGCAAGGAGCAGATCATCAACGACATCCTCGACCAGTACGAGCGGCATATGCAGTACCTGCATCTGGTCAGGTAGATCGCTGGCTTCCACAGGGTTGTTGCAAAACCTGTGGGAGCTGGCTTGCCAGCGAAAGGAGGCCAAAGGCCTCCCCCGGATCTTTCAGAAAGGCGCATCCCCCAGGATGGTCGCCCGATGCATCACCCGCCGGCTGGGGCGGTAGTCATCCACCGCAAAGTGCTGCGTGACGCGGTTGTCCCAGAACGCCACGTCGTTTTCCTGCCAACGCCAGCGAATGCTGAACTCCGGCCGCGTCGCATGGGCGAACAGCAGCTTGAGCAGCGCCTCGCTCTCCTGCTCGTTCAGCTCGTTGATCCGCGTGGTGAACCCTTCATTGACGAACAATGCCTTGCGCCCGCTGACCGGATGGGTGCGCACGACCGGGTGCGACAGCGGCGGGTTGTTGCGCCGGGTCGCCTCCCAGCGTGCCAGGTCCTCGGGCGTGGTGCCGAAGCGCTCCAGCGGGAACGACTTGGTGAAATCGTGGGTGGCGGTCAGGCCGTCGAGCATCGTGCGCAGCGGCGCCGACAGCGCCTCGAACGCGGCGATGCCGCTGGCCCACAGGGTGTCGCCGCCAAAGGCCGGCAGTTGCTTGGCGCTGAGCACCGCGCCCAGCGCCGGGGTCGGCAGGAAGGTCACGTCGGTGTGCCAGACGGCGTTGTCGCGCACATCGGTGACCGCGGTGTCGAGGATCAACACCTGCGGCGTCTGCGGCACATTGGGGTAGATCGGGTGGATGTGCAGGTCGCCGAAGCGGGCGGCGAAACGGGCCTGCTGTTCGGGGGTGAGCGGCTGGTCGCGGAAGAACAGCACCTGGTGTTCGAGCAGCGCCTGCTCGATGGCGTCACGCTGTTCGAGGGTGATGTCGTGGCTGATGTCCACGCCGCTGATCTGCGCGCCAAGGGCTGGGCTCAAGGGGGTAACGGTCAGGCTCATGTCTTTTCTCGTTCCAGGTGCCGGGTTGCCGGCGTGGTCATTTGGTCAATGGCTCTGGCCATGCCAGGGCACCAGCTTGCGCTGCAGGGCGCGCAGGCCCATCTCCAGGGCGAAGGCGATCAGGGCGATCAGCAGGATCCCCAGCACCACCACGTCGGTGACCAGGAACTGCGCCGCTGACTGCACCATGAAGCCCAGGCCGCTGGTGGCGGCGATCAGCTCGGCGGCGACCAGGGTCGACCAGCCCACGCCGAGGCCGATGCGAATGCCGGTGAGGATGTCGGGCAGGGCGCTGGGCAGGATCACATGGCGGATCAGTTGCGCACGGGTGGCCCCCAGCGACTGCGCGGCGCGCAGCTTGGCCGGGTCGACGGTGCGCACGCCGGTGGCGGTGGCGATGGCGATCGGGGCGAAGATCGCCAGGTAGATGAGCAGCACCTTCGACAGCTCGCCAATGCCGCACCAGATGACGATCAGCGGCAGGTAGGCCAGTGGCGGGATCGGCCGGTAGAACTCGATCAGTGGGTCGAGGATGCCGCGGGCCACGCGGTTGTAGCCGATGGCCAGGCCGACGGGGATGGCGGTCAGGGTCGCCGCCACCAGCGCCAGGCCGATACGGCCCAGGCTTGCGCCCAGGTGCTGCCACAGGCTGGCGTCCATGTAGCCCTGGGTGAGCAGTGTCCAGCCCTTGGCCAGGATGTCGGCGGGCGAGGGCAGGAACAGCGGTTCGATCCAGCCGGCCGCGGTCACCAGCCACCACGCCAGCAACAGGGTGGCCAGGGTGAGGGTGCTGATCCAGCGGGTCGACAAGGGCTTGCGGGGCTTCACCACAGGAAGTGTGCGCTGTGCCTGCTTGGTGGTGGCCGGCAATTCGATGCTGCTCATGCGGACTCCTGACGTTGCGAGAATACCCGCGCCAGCACGTGCTCGCGGGTTTCGATGAAACGGGGATCGGACTTGATCGCCCTGGCCGACTCGCCAGCGGCGTAGCGCTGGCCGAAGTCCAGCTGCAGACGTTCGACGACGCGGCCCGGATTGGGCGCCAGCAGCACCAGTTCGGTGGCGAGGAACACCGCTTCCTCGATGTCGTGGGTGATCAGGAACACCGGCTTGGCGGTGCGCTGCCAGACTTGCAGCAGCAGCTCCTGCATCTGTTCGCGGGTAAAGGCATCGAGGGCACCGAACGGCTCGTCCATCAACAGCACCCGTGGGTCGGCGGCCAGCGCCCGGGCCAGACCCACGCGCTGCTTCTGCCCGCCGGACAACTGCCAGATACGCCGCTCGCCGAAGCCGGCCAGGTCGACCAGCGCCAGCATCTCGCGGGCCTTGGCTTCACGCTGGGCACGGGACACGCCGGCCAGCTCGAGGCCGAAGGCGACGTTGCCGAGCACGTCCTGCCAGGGCAGCAGGGCATCGTCCTGGAACACCACGCCACGTTCGGCGCCCGGACCTTGCACCGGCGCGCCGTCGAGGCTGATGCGCCCGCCGCTGGGGGCGACGAAGCCGGCGATCAGGTTGAGCAACGAGGTCTTGCCGCTGCCGGACGGCCCGAGGGCCACCAGCAGCTGGCGCGGGCCCAGACTCAGGTTGATGTCGGCCAGCACCGGGGTAGCGGCGCCGGGGTACTGTGCGCTGATGCGCTCCAGTTCGAGCAAGGCCATGACGGGCTCCGGATCAGTTGGGCAGGTATTGGGCACTGACGTAGGGCGAGTAGTCGGGTAGCACGGCGTCGACCTTGCCTTGTTGCTTGAGGAAGGTGGCGGTGTCGGTCAGCGCCTGGGTGGTCGGCGTGCCCAGTGCGCTGGCCTGGTCGGCGGCCAGCGGGTAGACGTTGCCCTGCAGCAGCACCGGGATATCGGCCGGCTTGGCGCCGGACAGCTTGACCAGCTTGGCGACGTTGTCCTGGTCGGCCAGCCAGGCTTTCGGGTCCTTGCGGTAGTCGGCGTAGGCGTCGAGGGTGACCTTGGCGAACGACTTGACGATTTCCGGGTGCTTGGCGGCGAAGTCCTTGCGCACGATCCAGGCATCGAAGGTCGGCGCGCCTTTCTCGGCCAGCTCGCCCGAGGTGATCAGCACCTTGCCGTTCTCCTTGGCCACGCCCAGGGCCGGGTCCCAGACGTAGGTGGCATCGATGTCGCCGCGTTTCCAGGCGGCGATGATCGCTGGCGGGGCGAGGTTGAGGATCTGTACTTTCGATGGGTCGATGTTCCAGCTCTTCAGTGCGGCCAGCAGGCTGTAGTGGCCGGTGGAAACGAACGGCACGGCGACCTTCTTGCCCACCAGGTCCTGCGGGGTCTTGATGCTGTCGCGGGCGACCAGGGCCTCGCCGGCACCGATCTGGGTGGCGATCAGGAAGGTCTCGACCGGCAGCTTGCGGGTGGCGGCGGCGGCCAGCGGGCTGGAGCCGAGGTAGCCGATCTGCACGTCGCCCGAGGCGACCGCGGTGATCACGTCGGCGCCATTGTCGAACTTGCGCCAGTCGATGCTGGCCTTGCTGTCCTTTTCATAGGTGCCATCGACCTGGGCCACCTTGGCCGGGTCGACGGTGGTCTGGTAGGCGACGGTCAGGTCGGCGGCCTGGGCCAGCCAGCTGGCACTGGCGAGGGTCAGGGCGGCGAACAGGCGCAGCGGAGCGTGCGGGATCATGATTGAACCTCTCGTCAGGCATTCTGGGATGGATGGCGAGAAGACTAGATGATCTAAGAAATAGTAAATAAATAACTTTTTAGAATTAGCTTAAAAGCCAAACGCTCTGAACCTGCGCGGGATGCAGGCTCGTCGTGATCCCTGGCTTGGTTCGTTTCGACAGGACGGTGCGAAGCTGGCGCAATCGCTGAAGACAGCTAGTCTTTATCGATTTCTGCGGGGGGACTGCTGGTCGACAGCTCGGCAAACGTTTGCACATAACCTAAAGGTATGATTGACGGCGTCGATACAACGTTTCGTAGGAATGGTTCCGATGTTATTCCGTAAAAATCTTACAGATTCATAAAACGGTCATTTTGGATTTATAGGATTGTCATTATCCTGTAGCGCAGGTCAGCGGGTTAGACCAAAGTCGCAGATCGACCGTTAGCGATTGACTTGGCGGTCACGCATTGGTGCTAAATCGCCAATCCGGGCGAGTGGGGCAGCAGATCCCGCCGCTTGAGACGCACAAAAATTAGAACGTAGAGGAGCAAAACATGTACAAGTCCAGCCTGGCCCTGGCCGTGGCACTGGGGGTTCTCGCCCAACAAGCAGGCGCTGCCGGTTTCATCGAGGACAGCAAGCTGTCCCTGAGCTCGCGCACCATGTACTTCAACAACGACAACCGTGAAGCCCACGGCAACCCTCGCCCGGATCAGCGTGAGTCCGGCCAGGGCTTCAAGCTCGACTACATCTCGGGCTTCACCGAAGGCACCGTCGGTTTCGGCGTTGACGCCCAGGCCCTGTGGGGCATCCGTCTGGACGGCGGCAAGGGTTATCACAAAGGTGGCTTCTTCCCGGATGACGGCAAAGGTGCTGCGGACCAGTGGGCCCGTTTCGGCGCCAATGCCAAGGCTCGCTTCTCCAAGACCGAAGCGCACTTCGGTAGCGCTCTCGCGCCGAACCTGCCGATTCTGGTCTCCAACGATGGTCGTCTGCTGCCGCAGACCTTCGAGGGTGGCACCATCCAGTCGAAGGAAATCGACAACCTGACCATCAATGCCGGTCAGCTGACTCACGCCATGGGCCGTGCTTCGAGCAACCGTACCGGTCTGTCCGTTGCTGGCGCCACTGCCGAAAGCAACAAGTTCCGCTACGGTGGCCTGGACTACAAGCTCACTCCAGACCTGACCCTGCAGTACTACTACTCGAACCTGGAAGATTTCTACAAGCAGCACTTCCTGGGCGCGACCCACGTCTTCAAGATCGCTGACGATCAATCGTTCAAGACCGACCTGCGCTATTTCGACAGCAGCAGCGATGGCAAGAACGGCCACGACAGCAGCTACAACTTCAGCAACAACGGCGGCTATGCCAAGAACACCGGCAAGGTCGACAACAAGACCTGGTCTGCCATGTTCACCTACACCCTGGGTGGCCATGCGCTGATGCTCGGCCGTCAGCAGGTCGGTGACGACGGTGGCTTCGTCTGGATGGGTCAGGGCAGCCTGGTCAATGACAGCGGTACTTCGGAAGGTGCTGGTGGTTCCAGCTTCTACCTGTTCACCGACAGCATGATCAACCAGTTCGCCCGTGCTGGCGAGAACACCAACTTCGGTCAGTACTCCTATGACTTCGCCGGTCTGGGTGTGCCGGGCCTGAAAGCGTCTGTTTCTTACCTGCGCGGTGATGATATTCGTTACAAGAGCGGCCACGGCACCTACAACGAGTGGGAACGTGACGCTCGCGTCGACTACACCATCCAGCAAGGTACCTTCAAAGGCCTGGGCTTCAGCCTGCGCCAGGGTGTGTACCGTGGCAGCGGTGGTTCGACCAGCGAGTTCACCAAAGACCAGGACCAGACTCGCTTCATCGTCAACTACACTTACGCCTTCATGTAAGTCGTAGCGGCATCAAGAAAGCCTCGTCTAGTGCGAGGCTTTTTTGTGTCTGCGAATCCGTATGCTTAATGGTTATAAATAAATCGATATCTATTCTTTTTGTTTTTATTCGGAAGCAGGCACATTGAACCCACAAGGCCAGACACAGCACAGGAGCCGCTTCCATGAGCCTCAAACTCGGCGATATCGCCCCCGATTTCGAACAGGATTCCAGCGCCGGCAAGATCCGTTTCCACGAATGGCTGGGCGACAGCTGGGGCGTGCTGTTCTCCCACCCGGCCGACTTCACCCCGGTGTGCACCACCGAGCTGGGCCTGACCGCCAAGCTCAAGGAAGACTTCGCCAAGCGTGGCGTCAAAGCCATCGCCCTGTCGGTGGATCCGGTCGACTCGCACCACAAGTGGATCGATGACATCAACGAGACCCAGAACACCGTGGTCAACTTCCCGATCATCGCCGACGCCGACCGCAAGGTCTCCGACCTGTACGACCTGATCCACCCCAACGCCAGCGACACCTTGACGGTGCGCTCGCTGTTCGTCATCGATCCGAACAAGAAGGTGCGCCTGACCATCACCTATCCGGCCAGTACCGGGCGCAACTTCAACGAGATCCTGCGGGTGATCGACTCGTTGCAACTGACCGACAACTACAAGGTCGCCACCCCAGGCAACTGGCAGGACGGCGACGAGGTAGTGATCGTGCCTTCGCTCAAGGACGAGGACGAAATCAAACGCCGCTTCCCGAAAGGGTACCGGGCGGTGAAACCCTATCTGCGACTGACCCCGCAACCGAATCGATGAGGTATTGCTCGTTGCATTGCTCTTAGCCAAGCAGGGATCTTCGGGCCGTTTCGACGGCCCTTTTTTATGTCTGGCAGAAAGGCAGGTATTGCCAAATTGAGCCTTGCGCGATCCCTGTGGGAGCGGCCTTGTGTCGCGAAAGGGCTACTCAGCAGCCCCAGCAATGTCGATGGTGGCTCGGAATCTGGGGCCGCTGCGCGCCCCTTTCGCGACACAAGGCCGCTCCCACAGGGGGATAGTTGCCTGCGCGACAGCGTAGCCCGAAGGGCTGGGTGATCTCTTAAAGAGATAAGAATTAATATCTATTTATGGAATAAACAAATGCAAAAATATGATTTATAGATATATATGACGAACTGTTAATGTCACTTCCATCCAGCGGGGACAACCCCTCGCGGCCCTGCAATCGAATCGAAGGAAGCGCTTTCAATGCTGGTTGTTTCTGTCGGTGGTAGCCCCAGTCTTCGTTCACGCTCCGGCGTGCTGCTAGAACGCTCGCGCGACTGGCTGCAGGAGCGCGGCGTCGAGGTGGTGACCTTCCAGGTGCGGGAATTCCCCGCTGAGGACCTGCTCCACGCGCGCTTCGACAGCCCGCAGGTGCGTCACTTCAATGAACTGGTGGCACAGGCCGATGGCCTGGTGGTCGCCACGCCGGTGTACAAGGCATCGTTCGCCGGTGCCCTCAAGACCTTGCTCGACCTGCTGCCTGAGCGAGCCCTGGAACACAAGGTGGTCCTGCCGATCGCCACCGGCGGCAGCATCGCCCACATGCTGGCCGTGGACTACGCCCTCAAGCCGGTGCTGTCGGCGCTCAAGGCGCAGGAGACCCTGCAGGGGATCTTCGCCGACGACAGCCAGGTCGCCTACGGCGAAGGCACCCGGCCCGCGCAACTGGCCGCTGCCCTGGAGCAACGCCTGCAGGATTCGCTGGAAACGTTCCACAGCGCCCTGGCGCGCCGGCCTCGGCCGGTGGTGCCGGGCGAGCTCAACGAACGCCTGATCAGTGCCCGTTGGAGCATCTGATTCCTCGCTATACCGCTTGACCGTTGTCCCACCTTACTCGCCCGTCAACGAGGCAAGCAGGTGCTACCCGAACCCACTCGCACAGGAGAGCGCCATGCGCACAATCTTCTTGCGTCGCGGTCTGGTCGCCCTGTTTGCGGCGGCTGTGTCCTTCGGCGCCATCACTCAAGCCCAGGCCGAAAGCCTGCGCATCGGTTACCAGAAGTACGGCACCCTGGTGCTGCTCAAGGCCAAGGGCTCGCTGGAAAAGCGCCTGAAGGAACAGGGCATTGACGTGCAGTGGACCGAGTTCCCGGGCGGTCCGCAACTGCTCGAGGGCCTCAATGTCGGCTCCATCGACTTCGGCGTGACCGGTGAAACTCCACCAGTGTTTGCCCAGGCCGCGGGTGCCGACCTGCTGTACGTCGCCTATGAGCCGCCAGCCCCGCACAGCGAGGCGATCCTGGTGCCGAAGGGATCGACGATCCAGTCGGTGAAGGAACTCAAGGGCAAGAAAGTCGCCCTCAACAAGGGCTCCAACGTGCACTACCTGCTGGTGCGCGCCCTGGAAGACGCCGGCCTCAAGTACACCGATATCCAGCCCGTCTACCTGCCACCGGCCGATGCCCGCGCCGCCTTCGAGCGCGGCAGCGTCGACGCCTGGGTGATCTGGGACCCGTACCAGGCCGCCGCCGAGCAGCAGCTGCAGGCACGCACCCTGCGTGACGGCAAGGACCTGGTCGATAACCACCAGTTCTACCTGGCCACCCGCAGCTATGCCACCCAGCACCCGGCGGTGATCAACACCCTGGTCGAGGAGGTGCGTGCCGTGGGCGAATGGTCCCAGGCCAACCCACAGCAGGTCACCGACCAGGTCGCGCCGCTGCTCGGCCTGCCCGCCGACATCACCCTGACCTCGGTGAAACGCCAGGGCTACGGCGCCGCGCCGCTGACCCCAGAAGTGATCGCCGCGCAGCAGAAGATCGCCGACACCTTCCAGGCCCTGAAGCTGATTCCCAAGCCCTTGAGCATCAAGGACGTGATCTGGACACCCCCGGCCAAGGTCGCCAGCGCGCCTTGAACGATTCGCCTGCGCCGGGGTGCCGCCCCGGCATGAGCCACCCTTGAGGAGACAACTCCAATGAGCCTTAACATCTTCTGGTTCCTTCCCACCCACGGTGACGGCAAGTACCTGGGCACCAGCGAGGGCGCCCGCGCCGTCGATCACGGCTACCTGAGCCAGATCGCCCAGGCTGCCGACCGCCTTGGCTTCGGCGGCGTGCTGATCCCCACCGGACGTTCCTGCGAGGACTCCTGGCTGGTGGCGGCGTCGCTGATTCCGCTGACAGAGCGCCTGAAGTTCCTGGTGGCCCTGCGCCCGGGGATCATTTCGCCGACCGTGGCCGCGCGCCAGGCCGCCACCCTCGATCGCCTGTCCAACGGCCGTGCGCTGTTCAACCTGGTGACCGGTGGTGATCCGGACGAACTGGCCGGCGATGGCCTGCACCTGAACCACCAGGAACGCTACGAGGCGTCGGTGGAATTCACCCGCATCTGGCGCAAGGTGCTTGAAGGCGAAACGGTCGACTACGACGGCAAGCATATCCAGGTGAAGGGCGCCAAGCTGCTTTACCCGCCGATCCAGCAACCGCGTCCGCCGCTGTACTTCGGTGGTTCCTCCGAGGCCGCCCAGGACCTGGCCGCCGAGCAGGTCGAGCTGTACCTGACCTGGGGCGAGCCGCCGGCGGCCGTCGCCGAGAAAATCGCTCAGGTGCGCGAGAAGGCCGCGGCCCAAGGCCGTGAAGTGCGCTTCGGCATCCGCTTGCACGTGATCGTGCGGGAAACCAATGAAGAGGCCTGGACCGCCGCCGACAGGCTGATCTCGCACCTGGACGACGACACCATCGCCCGCGCCCAGGCATCGCTGGCGCGCTTCGACTCGGTCGGTCAGCAGCGCATGGCCGCGCTGCACGGCGGCAAGCGCGACAAGCTGGAAGTGGCGCCGAACCTGTGGGCCGGTGTCGGCCTGGTGCGTGGCGGTGCCGGCACCGCGCTGGTGGGTGATGGCCCGACCGTTGCGGCGCGGGTCAAGGAATACGCCGATCTTGGCATCGACACGTTCATCTTCTCCGGTTATCCACACCTGGAGGAGTCGTACCGAGTCGCCGAGCTGCTGTTCCCGCACCTTGACGTGCAGCGCCCGGAGCAGCCGAAGACCGGTGGCTACGTGAGCCCGTTCGGTGAAATGGTCGCCAACGACATCCTGCCCAAGTCCGTGTCGCAGAGCTGAGGACCGGGGTCATGAGTCGTGCATCCACCACCACCTGGTCCAAGCGCCTGGCGCCCTGGGCCCTGCCGATCCTGCTGCTGGCGATATGGCAACTGGCGGTCAGCGCGGGCTGGCTGTCGACCCGCATCCTGCCGGCGCCGAGCGCGGTGGTCAGTGCCGGTGTCGAGCTGGTGCGTAGCGGCCAGATCTGGACCCACCTGGCCATCAGCGGCTGGCGTGCCGGCCTGGGCTTCGTGATCGGCGGCAGCATCGGCCTGTTGCTGGGCTTCATCACCGGCCTGTCGAACTGGGGCGAGCGTCTGCTCGACAGCTCGGTGCAGATGATCCGCAACGTGCCGCACCTGGCGCTGATCCCGCTGGTGATCCTGTGGTTCGGCATCGACGAGTCGGCAAAGATCTTCCTGGTGGCGCTGGGGACGTTGTTCCCTATCTACCTGAACACCTACCACGGGATCCGCAACGTCGATCCGGCACTGGTGGAGATGGCGCGCAGCTACGGGCTGTCGGGCTTCGCGCTGTTCCGCCAGGTGATCCTGCCGGGGGCGCTGCCCTCGATCCTGGTCGGCGTGCGCTTCGCCCTGGGCTTCATGTGGCTGACGCTGATCGTCGCCGAGACCATCTCGGCCAACGCCGGCATCGGCTACCTGGCGATGAACGCCCGCGAGTTCCTGCAGACCGATGTGGTGGTGCTGGCCATCGTCCTGTACGCGGTGCTCGGCAAGCTGGCCGACCTGGCTGCCCGGGGCCTGGAGCGGGTATGGCTGCGCTGGCACCCGGCGTACCAGGTGGCGAAGAAGGAGGGCGCATGATGACCGTGCTCAAGGAACAGCCGCCACGCCTGCTGCGTGGCATCCCCCTGGCGGCCCGCGATCTGCGTCGCACCTTTGGCCAGCGTGAAGTGCTGCGCGGCATCGACCTGCACATTCCGGCCGGCCAGTTCGTCGCCATCGTCGGTCGCAGTGGCTGCGGCAAGAGCACCTTGCTGCGCCTGCTGGCCGGGCTCGACCAACCCAGCGCCGGCCAACTGCTGGCGGGGGCCGCACCGCTGGCCGAGGCCCGCGAGGATACCCGCCTGATGTTCCAGGACGCGCGTCTGCTGCCCTGGAAGAAGGTGATCGACAACGTGGGCCTGGGCTTGTCCGGCAACTGGCGGCCCCGTGCCCTGGAGGCACTGGAGGCGGTCGGCCTGGTCGATCGCGCCAACGACTGGCCGGCGGCGTTGTCCGGCGGCCAGAAACAGCGGGTGGCCCTGGCCCGGGCGCTCATTCACCAGCCGCGCCTGCTGCTGCTGGACGAGCCATTGGGTGCGCTGGATGCCCTGACCCGCATTGAAATGCAGCAATTGATCGAGCGCCTGTGGCGCCAGCACGGTTTCACCGTGTTGCTGGTCACCCACGACGTCAGCGAAGCCGTCGCCGTGGCCGACCGTGTGATCCTGATCGAAGACGGCGCCGTCGGCCTGGACCTGGTCGTCGACCTGCCCCGGCCACGGGTGCGGGGTTCGCACCGCCTGGCGGCGCTGGAAAGCGAAGTGCTCAACCGTGTTCTGTCCGTCCCGGGCACCCCGCCCGATCCGGAACCTGTAGCCCCCTTGCCCACGCAGTTGCGTTGGGCCCACTGAATCCTCGAAGCCCCAAAAGGAATGACGCCATGACCATCAAAGCCATCAACGTTCGCAACCAATTCAAAGGCACCGTGAAGGAAATCCTCGAAGGCCCGGTACTGTCGGAAATCGACGTGCAGACCGCCTCCGGTATCGTCACTTCGGTGATCACCACCCGCTCCGTGAAGGAGCTGGAGCTGCAGGTGGGCAGTGAAGTGATCGCGTTCGTGAAATCCACCGAAGTGTCCATCGCCAAGCTGTGATGGCTGCAGGGCGCCGTGCGGCCCATCGCAGGCTTGCCCCGCAGTAGCGGTTCAACCCTCGGTCGGTCTCAACCCGCCGAATAACGCGCTGGCCTGGCTTTCGTTGAGGGGGCCTCGCCACGCGTTGGCCCGCTGGTTGCGCTCGCTGGCCAACTTCAAGTGTCCGGCCTCCAGACGGGCGAAGCCGTTGCCGGGCCGTTTCTTGAAGTGGAAGTGGGCGTACCAGAGCGGCTCGCCGGTGCGTGCGTCATCGATGCGGTATTCCTCCAGGTATTCGATCGCCTGCCCCTGTTTGTTCTTCGCCGGCTCGAGCTGGCGGGACCACTTGATATCCACCTCCTCTTGCGCGTGCAGGTACTCCAAGTGGCCGGCTAGCGGCTGCGGCGTGGCTTTCGTCTGCTCGATACGCAGTTGCTTGCCCAGCGTTTGTAGGCCCGTGGCCGCTTGCTCGAGGTTGCGCGCCACGGCGTGTTGCGCCTCGCTCAGGGTGTCGCCGCCCTTGCGCAGGATGTCCTGGGCCAGGTCCTTGAGCGTGGTGGCATAGCCGTCTGCCAGATCCTGCAGGCTGGCCGGTGCCATGTTCAGGTTTTTGTATCGGCGCAGCTTGGCCTGCTGGTTGGCGACATTGCCCAGGCGTGTCCTGGCCGTCGCCATCAGGGACTGCAGGCTCGCCGTCGGCACCGGTGGTGTGGCTCGGGGCGATTGCCAGCGGTTTTCGGGTGTGCGCGAGAAGGTGGTCTGTGACTCCGGAGCCAGCTGGTTGCCGATCTGCATCCGCGGTTGCCCGTCGATGGTGACCTCGCGGCCAATCAGCAGTTGTTGGTCGACGGTTTCGAACAGGCGGGGCCTGCTCGCGCCTCGGTTGATGCGAGCAGGCGTCCTGACCGGTGCCGATGCAGAGAGGGCGGCGTCGACCTCGGCCATCAACGTGGTCAACTCCGCGCGCATCGCTTGGGTGCTCTGCGCAGTGACGAAGTCGGGGAAGGTGTCCTGCCAACTGGTCATCTGGTTGTCGAAGCGCTGATAGCGTGCTTTCACCTGTTGTAGGAAACGGTGCTCCTGCGCCCGACTCAGCCCGGCGGAGGTCATGTCCTGATGGCTGAACAGCATGTTGCGCAGATGGCTGAGCTCCCGGTTTATCTGGCGCAACGCGAGCAAGAAGTCGTAGCCGGCCGTTGCTGGCAACCTGATCACATTGGCCGCCTGGATCGAAAGGCGCACGACCCGGTAGCCGTTCGGGTCCAGCGGCATGCCCAGCTTGTCGAGTTCCAACTGGTAGGTGGTGAGCTGTGGGCCCTGGACGGTGTTCCTGAGGGTGGCTGCGCGGCGGAACTCTGTTTCCAGCTTTTCCAGCGAGTGCGCCATGCGGCCTTGCTCGGCGCGTAGCGCCTTCAACTGCGCAAGCGGGTCGGTGGGGTCGCTGTCCAGCGCATGCTGCAGTCGCCTGACCTCATCGAAATGTCCTTGCATCTGGAACTGGTATTGGCGAATCAGGCTGGGGTGCTGGTGCACCAGGTTGAACGCCAGGCCGTCGCGGAATTGCCTCGGCATCTGGCCCCACAGGGCCCGGCTGCTGCGCAGGCGCGCCAGGCTTTGCTCGTGGAAGATGACGAAGG
The DNA here is from genome assembly GCF_019823065.1 of Pseudomonas mosselii. Classification (NCBI taxonomy): domain Bacteria; kingdom Pseudomonadati; phylum Pseudomonadota; class Gammaproteobacteria; order Pseudomonadales; family Pseudomonadaceae; genus Pseudomonas; species Pseudomonas mosselii. Next base: position 6,043,447 of record NZ_CP081966.1, on the reverse strand, counting down.
TTTGCAACTGCTCCGTATAGGCGTGCTGGGCTTGGAGGACTGCCCTGGATTGGGTGATGGGCGCCGCCGAGCTGGCCGTGTGATCGGCGATGGCGCGTTTCAGCTTGTCCAGGCTGGCGGTTACCTTGGCCTGCTGAGTGAGGCGCCCTTGGTCGATATCCAGCGCCACTTGTTGCGGCGAACGCAGCGCAGGCTGGCGGCCAAGGTAGCCACGCAAATTCTCCCAACCCTGCTGGTAGAGGCGGCCGAGGAAGGCGCCGCCACCGGCCAGGCCGCCGTCCACCAGGCGCCCGCTCAAGCCCCCATGAGGCTGCCAGCCCCCCAGCTCGTCGAGCCGCACGGGCTGTTTGTAGGTCCGCGATGCGCTGCCCTTGAGACGCCAGGTCAGGTAGGTGGTATCCCATTCCACGGGGTAATGCGCACCTTGGTGCAGGATATAGTCGTACCCGCTCTCGACATGCCGGTACACGCCTCGGCCGTGGGCATCAGGGTGAGTTGTCCAGCGCCCGACAGGGGCTTCGCTGGCGTATCCCTGGAACGGCTGGGGGCGCCCTTGGCGGGTCACGGTCGTGGCGCGCAGGCCGGCAAGCTGCTGGCGACTGCGCGTGCGTGCCAGGACCTGGGGGTTGCTGGCCAGGACGGTGGGCGTGAGGTCGAAAACGGCATCGATCAGTGACTGGAACACGCTGTTCAGGTGTTCGACACCCTCGCCAGGGTCACCTCGCAGGAACGCCTCCACGCTGGCATTGGCGGCGTGCCAGCCGTCGTACAGGGCCACCAGCGCACCGACCCCAGGCAGGAAGCCCAGGGCCAGCTTGATGTAGTCGTAGACTCGCCCGTGGCTAATGGCTGCGTTTTCCAGGAACAGGTCCGTTTGGCTGCGGGATGAGGCGCGATGCTCCATGATCAGGCGGCCCATCAACAGGCTGGCCTGCACCTCGGCGATGGGTTCGGAGCGCACGGTGCCCGCCGCGATGAACCCGGAGAACGACTTGAGCAGGGCCTGGTTGATGTAGGACAGGTGGGTTTGGCTGTCCCCGTCGAGGGGGCGGCTGGCGAGGAAGTTGCGCATGGCATCGTCGATGGCCAGCTCTTCCAGGGCCAGGCACGCAGCCTCACGGCTGGCGTGCTGGCTGACGACCCTGCCGTTCGGGGCATCCGGCATCAGCAACAGCACGGGCCCACTGGCCGCTTCGAGGAGGAACAGACCGGCCAGCGGCACGTTGCGGGCGCTGCCGTCGGCCGCAACGCCTGGCCGCAGGTCCAAGCCCAGGTGGTTGACCGTTTTGGTCACGGTAGCGTCGAGCTGTTCCCGGCAGAAGCGCTGGAACATGTCTGCGCCTTCTTCATCGAGGGCCGCAGGCTGGCTGAGGGCCAGGATCTGCAATTGGTGCTCGAACGGTGCGCGCAGGGTTTCCTGACGCCACTGCGCTTCCCAGTCAGACTGCTGCTGGTCACCCTTGAAGGCGCGGAGTATCTGCTTTTCGTAGGCGCCGGCCAGGTCCAGGGTCTTCACCAGGTCGGCGATGTCGGTGTGGGTCAGCGCTTGCAGAGTGGGGGCGAGGGCAGGGGGGGCGAACACGATCCTGGCGTTGCCCAGGCGCCGGCGCAGGTCTTCATCCAGTGCCCAGAGCAGGAAGCGCTCCAGCGCGACGTCGCTGCGCTCGGCGCTGAAGGTGACGACTTCCTTGTAGGCGTTGCTGAAGCCGGATTCGGGCAGCGGCACACGCTGTATGCCCGTGCGATCGGCGATGTTCAGGGTGATCTTGGGGACGATGGTGAGTGCGCAGGTCGTGCGCAGGTGGGCGTACAGTCGGTCATGCGCGAACCGCTCGCGCTCGGGCAGGTCCTTGGCCAGCAGCGCACTGGAGGCGCGCATGGCGGTGCGCAGGGCGTCCAACGCTGCCGCCAGCGCGGCGCGTTGGGGGGCATCGAGGTGCTTCAGGGTTTGCAGGCGTGCGTTCAGGTGGGCGGTGCGGTTGCGTTCGGCGAGCCGTTCGAACGCTTGCGTCCTGGCGGTATTGCGGCTGGCACCGAGCTTCCAGCGCAATTGCAATTGCGTGGTGGTATCGGCCTGGGTGAGCAGGACCAGGTGGGTTTGCACCAGGTAGTCGAAGGCATGGTTGGTGATGGGTGGGTTGACCAGCTTCGGCGTCAGGTCGGGGTCGTCCAAACGCTGGACCAACGCGTTGGTGTCTTGCGGCCAGGCGCTTTCCAGCAGCGTTTCAGGCCAGGCGCCTTGGGCGGTGTTCAGCAGTTGGCGGAACAGTTGCGCCTCATCCTCGAAGCGCATCAGGCCGCCCTCGTGGCCCGGCTTGTAGAGCAGCACCGAGGTGTCGGGCTCGCTTGCGTTGTCTTCGGCGCGGGCCCTGAGGGTGAGGTAGCCGGTCAGGTGCCATGTACGGTCGCCCACCACCAGCTTCAAGGCGCCTGGCACGATGGGGCGCTGCAGGCTGGGTTCAGGCCGCTCCAGCAATGCGTGAACCCACGCCAGGTGCGGCGTGCCAAGCTCGCCCAGCGTGTGCTGAAACTCGGCTTCCTGCAATAAGAGGTTGGCGAAGTGCTGGCTGAGGTGCTCGAAGCGGTTGGCCTCGCCCCAGGTTTGTTCCGTCTGTGTCTCTGGGAGCTTGGCCAGCAGTTTTTGCAGGGCGTTGTCCAGTTCGTCCAGCTTGGCCTGGTGCGTGCGCAAGGTCGCCATGCGTGGGGACTTGGGCTCGGTGTCGCCCCCCAGGTAGGAGGCCAGCAACTGTTCCTGACGGTCGATTCGCTGCTTGCGCCAGCCGAGCGGCAAGCGTTCGTCCAGCACGTCGAAATGAACCTCTTCGAGCGCCAGGGCGTCGTCGTCGCTGACCCGTTGCGTCAGGTCCTGGCTCAATGCCACCGGGAGTTCCGCCTTGAACTCAAGCGGGTGTGCCTGAACGGCCAACAGGCTGTCCAGCAGATCGGTAAAGCCGTCTGCGGACCCGGCGATCACCTCGATGCTGCCGCTGTCGTCCATCAGTGCCACGGGTGGGTTGCGCCACAGGCGCTGGCGGTGCTCGTGCGCCCATTGCTTGAGCGACGCTTCGTCCTGGAAGGCGCGAATGGGGTTGTTGGCATCGGGGCGGTAGAGAACCCAGGGGTTGCCTGGCGCCGTCGGGCGGATCAGCAAGGCCCCTGGGCAGGCGCCGATCGGTGGACCCGGCTGCTGCCAGTGCAGTTGGGCGTACTGGGTGCTGTCACTCAGTTGGCACTGCTCCAGTGCCTTGGCCTGGAGGCGATCGAGGCCGTGGTTGAGCTCGAGCGCGCTCTGGAAATGCACGCGCAGTTGCCGCTGCGCGAACGCCCGGCGCGCGATCGACTGGCCGGGCATGCGGCTGTCCCAATGCTGCTGGAGCGACTGTGCACCTGTCGAAGGGGCTTGCTCGAACAGGCTCTGCAATGCCTTGGCGGCCTGGCGTCGGCGTTGATCCGCCTCGGTCAGGGCGTTACCTCGCCCGGCGGCGATCCAGGTGCTGGGCGGCGTAACGGACTCGGCGAATTCGCCTGGGTTGGTATGAAGGAAAGCAGTGGCTTGCGTCATGGTCGTGGTCCACGTTGGCCTGAGTGCTGATAGAGGCGCTCATTTCAACGTCCGACCTCGGATGGTCTGCGTTACATGTTGCTGCTGTGGCGTTTTGCCAAGAACGGCGGCAAGTACAGCCCCAGGTACGCCTCGAACACCCGCATGCCTTCCTCGGCCATGCGCGCGGTGATTTGCTCGTGCAACTGCATCGAGCGGGCATAGACACGGTCGCTGAGCTCCATGGCCAAGGCGAACACGTCCACCTCGGTGGGCATCGGCGGGAGTTGGAAATGCTGGTCGAACAGCGTGTGCATCAGTTTGCCCAGTTCCAGGTCATGCTGACGGTCGGCCTGGACCACTTCGCTCAACCCGTGCTGGGCGAGGATCAGCTGCCGGGCGGCGGCGTCCTCGTGGTAGATGTCGAGCATGCGCTGCTCGATCAGCCGCGACAGTTGCGGCCAGGTACTGAACGCTGCGCTGTCGATGGGCGCGCTCAGGGCCTCGCGAAAAGCCCGGTGCACGTCGGCGGTCAGCGCCTCCAGCAAGGCCGGCACACTGGCGAAGAAGTGATACACCGACGACGGCGGAATCTGCGCCCGCTCGGCCACGCTGTAGATCGACAGGCCTGCCACCCCGTGCTCGGCCAGCAGCTCGCGGGCCGCGGCCTGGATCGTTTCGATCCTGGCCTGGCTGCTGGCGCGTGGCTTGCGCGGGGAGGCGGGTCGGGTCATCAGTTGCTGATCGCCAGGATGCTGGCCTGGTAGGCCCCGACGAACAGGTCGAAATCACCCACTTCCTGCTGCTCCAGGCGCGACTGCTCGGCCAGGGATTCACGGGCGAGGGTTTCGAAGGCCTGCTGGCGCTCGGCGGGCAGCGGCTGCTCGCGGAAGCTCTCGGCGTGCAGGCGGCTTTGGCGCAGGGAGAACTTGACGAAGCTCTCGTCGTGTTCGGTCATGCGCGCCAGCACCTGGGCCGAAGGCGTCAGCTCGGGGTCGTCGACCTTGGCCTGCTGCGCTTCCAGGGCCTTGGCGTGTGCGTTGCCGCCCTGGGCGCGGTCAAGCAGCCCGGCCAGCTGGCCGATGCGTTCGATCAGTTCGCTCGCCCATGTCTTCAGCGCGACCGGCTGGCCGTCACGGCGTAGCTCAAGGCCAGGGCGCCGGCCCTCCTTGACCACGGTGAGGAAGTTGTCGGTGCACTGGCCGCACTCGCCGTTGTCCAGCTGCGGGCTTTCTTCCAGGGCGCAGAACAGCAGGAAGGCGTCGAGGAAGCGCGCTTCGGTCAGGTCGATACCCACCGGCAGGAATGGGTTGATGTCCAGGCAGCGTACTTCCACGTACTGCACGCCACGGGAGGTCAGGGCCTGGATTGGCCGCTCGCCGGTATAGGTGACGCGCTTGGGGCGGATGTTCGAGTAGTACTCGTTCTCGATCTGCAGGATGTTGGTGTTCAGCTGTACCCACTCGCCATCCTTGTGGGTGCCGACCTCGACGTAGGGCGGGTAGGGCGTGCCGACGGCCTTGCGCAGGCTGTCGGTGTAGCTGGCCAGGTTGTTGTAGCAGGGCGTCAGGCCCGCCTGGGCGTTGCTCTGGTAGCCCAGGTCGCTCATGCGCAGGCTGGTGGCGTAGGGCAGGTAGAGGGTCTCGGCATCCAGCTCTTCGAGCTGGTGCGGGCGGCCACGCAGGAAGCCTTTGTCCAGGGCCGGGGAGGCGCCGAACAGATACATCAATAGCCAGCTGTAGCGGCGGAAGTTGCGGATCAGTGCGATATAGGCCGAGGACTGGTAGTCGCGGTCGTCCTGCTCGCCGCCTTCGGCATCGCGCAGCAACGGCCACAGCGCCTCGGGCAGGGAGAAGTTGTAGTGGATGCCGGCGATACACTGCATGGTGCGGCCGTAACGCAGGGCCAGGCCCTTGCGATAGACGTGCTTGAGCTTGCCGATGTTCGAGCTGCCGTATTCGGCGATCGGGATGTCTTCCTCAGCCGGCAGCGTGCAGGGCATTGACGGGCTCCACAGGTATTCGTCGCCCAGCTTGGTGTAGACGAAGCGGTGGATCTGGTCGAGGCTCTCGAGCACCTTGGCAGGGTCCGCCAGGGCCGGGGTGATGAATTCCAGCAGCGACTCGGAATAGTCGGTAGTGATCTGCTCGTTGGTCAGCGCCGAACCCAGGGCCTCGGGGTGCGGGGTCTGGGCCAGGCGACCGTCGTTGGTCACGCGCAGGCATTCGCGCTCAATGCCGTGCAGGCACTGCTTGAGCAGGTCGATATTGTCGCCGAGCAGGCTCAGGCGGCGGTTGAGGAGGTCGCTCAAGATGGATTCCTTCACGCGTCAGTCGCCCCAATATGGGGGTAGGGATGACGGTCTACAAGGGTAGTTGGGAAAGGAACTGGCGTTGTCGCCTGGTTTACGCGGTTCCGGCGCTGGCCTGTATGCGCCTGATCGCGGGGCAAGCCCGCTCCCACGGAGCCTGTGAGCGTGCGTGGGAGCGGGCTTGCCCTGCGATCAGGTGTACAGCATTACGCCGAAAATACCGCAGATGGGGGCCTGTCAGCTAGAGAACCGCGAAGGTTCCCTGGGCCTTGGCCACCAGCTTGTCGTCCTGAAGCACGTCGGCGTCGACCACCAGCGTGCGCCGACCGGCGTGCAGCACCCGGGCGGTGCACAGCACCTCGCCTTCGCTGACGGCGCGCATGTAGTTGATTTTGCACTCGATGGTCACGCTCTGCTGATCGAAGCCATGGCTGGCCGAGCAGGCCAGGCCCATGGCGATGTCCACCAGGCTGAAGATCGCCCCGCCGTGCAGCTTCTGGCCACGGTTGCGCAGGTGCGGCTCAAGCGCCAGGGCCACCTCTGCAACACCCGTTTCCAGGCGTTGCAGGCGGCAGCCCAGGAGCTGGCTGAAGGCGCTCTCGACGTACGCTTTCGGTACGTCCATCACTTCTTCTTCAGCTGCTTGGCGTTGGCGAACAGCGACGCCATGGCGTTGTTGGCCGGCGCGGCGGTGCTGGTCTCGCGCTGGCGCGGCGCCTGATGCTGGCGGCTGCCGCCATTGCCACGGTTGCCACCGCGGTTACCCTCGACCTTCTCGCCTGGGGTGTCGCTCATGCGCATGGACAGGCCGATGCGTTTGCGCGGGATGTCCACTTCCATGACCTTGACCTTGACCACGTCACCGGCCTTGACTGCTTCACGCGGGTCCTTGACGAACTTCTCCGACAGCGCCGAGATGTGTACCAGGCCGTCCTGGTGCACGCCGATATCGACGAAGGCACCAAAGTTGGTGACGTTGGTCACCACGCCTTCGAGGATCATGCCCGGCTCCAGGTCCTTGAGGTCCTCGACGCCATCCTGGAAGGTGGCGGTCTTGAACTCCGGACGCGGGTCGCGGCCAGGCTTGTCGAGCTCCTGAAGGATGTCGGTGACGGTCGGCAGGCCGAAGGTCTCGTCGGTGAACTTCTTCGGGTCCAGGCGTTTGAGGAAACCGCTGTCGCCGATCAGCGAGCGAATGTCGCGGTCGGTGTCGGCGGCGATGCGCTGCACCAGCGGGTAGGCTTCCGGGTGCACTGCCGAGGCGTCCAGCGGGTTGTCGCCGTTCATCACGCGCAGGAAGCCGGCCGCCTGTTCGAAAGTCTTCTCGCCCAGGCGGCTGACTTTTTTCAGCGCGGCGCGGGTGGCGAACGGGCCGTTGGCGTCGCGGTGGGCGACGATGTTCTGTGCCAGGGTCGCGTTGAGGCCGGAGATGCGCGTCAGCAGCGCCACGGAAGCGGTGTTGACATCCACACCCACGGCGTTCACGCAGTCCTCGACCACGGCGTCCAGGCCGCGAGCGAGCTTCACCTGCGACACGTCGTGCTGATACTGGCCGACGCCGATGGATTTCGGGTCGATCTTCACGAGCTCGGCCAGCGGGTCCTGCAGGCGGCGGGCGATGGACACCGCGCCACGGATCGACACGTCCAGGTCCGGGAACTCGCGAGCGGCCAGTTCGGAAGCCGAGTACACCGAGGCACCGGCCTCGGAGACCATGATCTTGGTGATCTTCAACGCTGGGTATTTCTTGACCAGCTCGGCCACCAGCTTGTCGCTCTCGCGGCTGGCGGTACCGTTGCCGATGGCGATCAGCTCGACCGAGTGCTTGGCGCACAGCGCGGCCATGATGGAAATGGTGCGGTCCCAGTCGTTCTTCGGCGCATGCGGGTAGACCGTGGTGTGGTCCAGCAGCTTGCCGGTGGCATCGACCACGGCGATCTTGCAGCCGGTGCGCAGGCCCGGGTCGAAGCCCAGCGTTGCGCGCGGACCGGCCGGGGCGGCCAGCAGCAGGTCGTGCAGGTTGTGGGCGAAGACGTTGATCGCCTCGCCTTCGGCGTTGTCGCGCAGTTCGCCGAACAGGTCGGTTTCCAGGTGGGTGTACAGCTTGACCTTCCAGGTCCAGCGCACCACCTCACCCAGCCATTTGTCGGCCGGGCGGTTGCGGTTTTCGATGCCGACATGGTTGCCAATCATCAGCTCGCACGGGTGCAGGGTGCCCGGCAGCTCTTCGCCGACTTTCAGCGAGGCGCTCAACACGCCTTCGTTGCGCCCGCGGAAGATCGCCAGGGCACGGTGCGATGGCGCGGTGCGCAGCAGTTCGTCGTGGGCGAAGTAGTCGCGGAACTTGGCGCCTTCCTCTTCCTTGCCAGCGACCACGCGGGCAGTCAGCACCGCTTCCTGCTTGAGGAAACCGCGCAGCTTGTCGAGCAGGGCGGCGTCCTCGGCGAAGCGCTCCATGAGGATGTACTTGGCCCCTTCCAGGGCGGCCTTGACGTCGGCCACGCCTTTTTCGGCGTCGACGAAACGTGTCGCTTCGCTTTCCGGGTCCAGCTGAGGGTCGTTGAACAGGCCGTCGGCCAACTCGCCCAGGCCCGCTTCCAGGGCGATCTGGCCCTTGGTGCGGCGCTTCTGCTTGTACGGCAGGTACAGGTCTTCGAGGCGGGTCTTGGTGTCGGCCAGCTTGATCTCGCGGGCCAGCTCCGGGGTCAGCTTGCCCTGTTCCTCGATGCTGGCCAGGATGCTGGCGCGGCGCTCGTCGAGCTCGCGCAGGTAGCGCAGGCGCTCTTCCAGGTGGCGCAGTTGGGTGTCATCCAGGCTGCCGGTCACTTCCTTGCGGTAACGGGCGATGAAGGGCACGGTCGATCCTTCGTCCAACAGGCCCACGGCCGCTTCGACCTGTTGTGGGCGCACGCCCAGTTCCTCGGCGATACGGCTGTTGATGCTGTCCATGAAAACCACCTGACAAATAGTGAATGCAAGGCCGCGGGTGGGCGATCTGGCCCGGCGGCGCTGGGTGAAAGCCGCGCATTATACCCATCGCGCCGGGCTTGCGGTGATGGCGCGGCGCCAGCCGACGACGGGGCGACAGTGGCATGCCGGGAAAAATCTGCTAACAATGCACACGGCACGCACTGCAGTGGCTACGCCATAATGCGCGGCGATATCAGAGGAGTTATTCATGACCAGCACCGCAAACGCCGCCGAAGGCGACAAGATTCTCATCGTCGACGACGACCCGGGCCTGAGCAGCCTGCTGGACCGTTTCTTCACCAGCAAGGGCTTCCGTGTCCGCACCGTGCCCAACGTCGAACAGATGGACCGCCTGCTGGCCCGTGAAGTGTTCAACCTGGTGGTCCTCGACCTGATGCTGCCGGGCGAGGACGGTCTGTCCGCGTGCAAGCGCCTGCGCGCGTCGAACAACCAGATCCCGATTATCATGCTTACCGCCAAGGGCGATGAGCTCAGCCGCATCAAGGGCCTGGAACTGGGCGCCGACGACTACCTGGCCAAGCCGTTCAACCCCGACGAACTGGTGGCCCGGGTCAAGGCCGTGCTGCGCCGCCAGTCCCCGAGCGTGCCAGGCGCGCCGGGCAGCGAGGAAGAGACCGTCACCTTCGGCGACTACGAGCTGTCGCTGGCCACCCGCGAACTCAAGCGCGGCGAGGAAACGCACATGCTCACCACCGGTGAGTTTGCCGTGCTCAAGGCCCTGGTCATGCATGCCCGCGAGCCGCTGACCCGCGACAAGCTGATGAACCTGGCCCGCGGCCGCGAGTGGGACGCCCTGGAGCGCTCCATCGATGTGCAGATTTCGCGCCTGCGCCGGATGATCGAGCCCGACCCGTCCAAGCCACGCTACATTCAGACCGTATGGGGTGTGGGCTACGTCTTCGTGCCGGACGGAAACGCCGGCAAATGAGCCTGTCGGCTCGTCAGGGTGCAGCAGGGCGACCCACGCGGGTCGCCCTGTTTTCGTCTGTGACGGCCGGCCTTTTCAGCACAGTAGTTGATCGATGAAAACGCCTCTCTGGTTCCCACAAAGCTTCTTCGCCCGCACCCTCTGGCTGGTGCTGATCGTCGTGTTGTTCTCCAAGGCATTGACGCTCGTGTACCTGCTGATGAACGAAGACGTGCTGGTCGACCGCCAGTACAGCCACGGCGTGGCCCTGACGCTGCGCGCCTACTGGGCCGCGGATGAAGAGAACCGTGACCAGATCGCCGAGGCGGCCGGCCTGATCCGCGTGACCGGCGCCGGCGTGCCGGAGGGCGAGCAGCACTGGCCTTACAGCGAGATCTACCAGCGCCAGATGCAGGCCGAACTGGGCGATGACACCGAGGTGCGCCTGCGCATCCACGCGCCGCCCGCGCTGTGGGTCAATGCCCCCAGCCTGGGCCCGGGCTGGCTCAAGGTGCCGCTGTATCCGCACCCGCTGCGTGGGCAGAAGATCTGGAACGTGCTCGGTTGGTTCCTGGCTATCGGCCTGTTGTCCACGGCATCGGCCTGGATCTTCGTGCGTCAGCTCAACCAGCCGCTCAAGCGCCTGGTGTTCGCCGCCCGCCAGCTGGGCCAGGGGCGCAGCGTGCGCCTGCCGATCAGCGACACCCCGAGCGAAATGACCGAGGTGTACCGCGCGTTCAACCAGATGGCCGAGGATGTCGAGCAGGCCGGGCGTGAGCGTGAGCTGATGCTGGCCGGGGTGTCCCATGACCTGCGCACACCGCTGACCCGGCTGCGCCTTTCGCTGTCGCTGATAGGCAACGACAGTGACCTCAGCGAGGACATGGTCCGCGACATCGAGGACATGGACGCGATTCTCGACCAGTTCCTGGCGTTCATTCGGGACGGGCGCGACGAACCGGTGGAGGAGGTCGACCTCAACGACCTGATCTACGAAGTGGTGGCGCCCTACAACCAGCACAAGGAGCAGGTGCGGCTGTGCCTGGAGCCGATTCCGCCGTTCCCGCTGCGTCGGGTATCGCTCAAGCGCATGCTGGGCAACCTGATTGGCAACGCCCTGCATCACGCTGGCAAGGGCGTCGAGGTGGCGGCCTATGTGTCGGGCGACCAGAGCGCGCCGTATGTGGTGCTCAGCGTGCTGGACCGTGGCGCGGGTATCGATGAGTCGGAACTGGAGACCATCTTCAACCCGTTCATCCGTGGCGACCGGGCGCGGGGTGGCAAGGGCACCGGCCTTGGGCTGGCGATCGTCAAGCGTATCGCCGCGCAGCATGGCGGCAATGTGGAATTGCGCAACCGCTCTGGCGGTGGCATTGAAGCACGGGTGAGGTTGCCGTTGGGGTTGCTGCTGCCGCGTAACGCCGTGTGATTTCCGGGGCCGCTGTGCGGCCCTTTCGCGACATCATGTCGCTCTCAGCCCTTGCCTTTGGTCCGCGTCTGATTCGGCCCGCTGTTCTTCTCAAGGTGCTCGATGATCATCCCGGCCACGTCCTTGCCGGTGGTCACCTCGATACCCTCCAGCCCAGGCGATGAGTTCACCTCCATCACCAGCGGCCCGTGATTGGAACGCAGGATATCCACGCCCGCCACGCTCAGGCCCATGACCTTCGCCGCGCGAATCGCGGTCATGCGCTCTTCGGGTGTGATCTTGATCAGGCTGGCCACGCCACCGCGGTGCAGGTTTGAGCGAAATTCGCCCGGCTTGGCCTGGCGCTTCATCGAGGCGATCACCTTGTCGCCCACCACGAAGCAACGGATATCGGCGCCCCCGGCCTCCTTGATGTATTCCTGGACCATGATGTTCTGCTTCAGGCCCATGAACGCCTCGATCACCGACTCGGCGGCCTTGGTGGTCTCGCACAGCACCACGCCGATGCCCTGGGTGCCTTCGAGCACCTTGATCACCAGCGGCGCGCCGTTGACCATCTGGATCAGGTCGGGGATGTCGTCCGGCGAGTGGGCGAAACCGGTGATCGGCAGGCCGATACCGCGCCGAGACAGCAGCTGCAGGGAGCGCAGCTTGTCGCGGGAGCGGGCGATGGCCACCGACTCGTTGAGCGGGTACACGCCCATCATCTCGAACTGGCGCAGCACCGCGCAGCCATAGAAGGTGACCGATGCGCCAATGCGCGGGATCACCGCATCGAACCCCTCCAGCGGCTTGCCGCGGTAATGGATCTGCGGCTTGTGGCTGGCGATGTTCATATAGGCCCGGAGCGTGTCGATCACCACCACTTCGTGGCCCCGCTGGGTACCGGCCTCGACCAGGCGGCGGGTGGAATACAGACGCGGATTGCGCGACAGCACAGCGATCTTCATGCAGCACCTGTGACAGGGGAAAGGGTGGCCGGGAAGGCCGGTTTGTCCTGGACGTACTTAAGGCCTGGGTTGACCACCAACTGGCCATGGATGAGCGCCTTCGAGCCGAGCAGCAGCCGATAGCGCATGCTCTTGCGGCAGGCCAGGGTGAACTCGACCTCCCAGACCCGGTCGCCGAGCGCCAGGGCCGTACGGATCACGTAGCGGATCTGGGCCTGGCCGTTGGAGCTCTTGATGGTCTTCATGGTCACCAGTGGCGCCTCGCAACGCCGGTGGCGCAACTGCACCACCGAGCCCAGGTGCGCGGTGAAGCGCACCCATGGCTGGCCATCGCGCTCGAACGGTTCGACCTCGGTGGCGTGCAGGCTAGAAGTGCTGGCGCCGGTGTCGATCTTGGCGCGCAGGCCGGCGACACCCAGCTCGGGCAGGGCGACCCACTCGCGCAGGCCGATCACAGTCAGGTGGTCAAATGTCTTCACGAAGCGTGCCCTGGGGATATGGAGATGAACTGTAATGACGGCACGGATTTTTTGCATCCGTCAGTCACGGTAGTACAGTTCCGTGAAAGACAGAATTCGAGGAAAAACCATGGCACAAAAGCCTGAAGACGATGACAAGGTACGCCTGGACAAATGGCTGTGGGCGGCGCGCTTCTACAAGACCCGCGCCCTGGCCAAGGCGGCGATCGAAAGCGGCAAGGTGCACTGCCGGGGTGAGCGCTGCAAGCCGGGCAAGGAGCCACGGGTGGGCGACGAGTTCGTGCTGCGCACCGGTTTCGACGAGCGCACCGTGGTGGTCAAGGCGCTGTCGTTGGTGCGGCGCGGGGCGCCGGAGGCGCAGCTGCTCTACGAGGAGACGGCTGAAAGCGTGAAGCGCCGCGAGCAGGCGGCCGAGATGCGCAAGGCCGGCGCCCTGGGCATGACCACCGACGGGCGACCGAACAAGAAGCAGCGGCGGCAGATTCATCAACTGCATGGCAGCTTCGAATGAAAGGGACCGCAAAGCGGCCCCTGTGATCAATCAGGCAGCGCGAACCACGCTCATCCGTCCGACCAGCGGCAGCTTGCCGAGCCAACCGAACAGTGGCGACGTCCACCGCACCAGCGCCGCGCTGGCCGTGGCCGCCAGGGGCGTGTGGCAGCTCCAGCCCAGCGCCAGGACCGCCATCAACAAACCGCCGATGTAGTCGTCCTGCCCCCAATGGGCGCCGGCCACCAGGCGCGGCAGCATGAACAGCAAGGCCAGCGCCCAGATCACCAGGTGCTGCGCCAGGCGGCGGCTGAACAGGCTCATGAACAGCGCCCAGATCAGCAGCACCGAGGCGTGGTCACCCGGGAAGCTCTGGCTGGAGCGGTCCTTCAATTCCCACTTCGCTTCCAGGTGCGGGTAGAAGTCGCTCAGGTGCACGGCGTTGTCGAACACCATCGATGGGCTGTTGTGTTGCCAGCCCATTGCGCTGACCCACTTGGAAAACAGCGCGCGAATCACCACTAAGAGGAGTAGGGTGACCAGGAAGCCGAAGAACGCCTGGCGCACCTGGGTGGCCTTGAATACCCAATCACCGCGAATCAGCAGCGACAACATGATCAGCCCGACCAGGATGTCGAACGGGCGTAGGCTGCCGACTGCCCAGATCGACCGCCAGATCAGGTTGTCGGCCAGTGGCGCATTGAGGCTGTGGAACAGCCACTCGTCGAAAGTCAGGCACAGGATCTGGCCAACGGGCCACAACCAGAAACACAGTAGTGCGACGGGCAACAGGGTGCAGGCTGCCAACGGTCCCCAAGACCACCTTGCTTGGAACAGTGGTCGATTATCCATAAAATACCTCGATATCCAGCGGGTTATGAGTGCTTTCTGAGCGCTCTGCGACGGACCTTTCAGTCTCCTGTAATTATTTTGTAATCATTTTTAGAAAGCCAGACAACCATGAGCGACTTGCCAGATACCGATTTCACCCAACGCTTCCTGTTCGACGACCGCGATGTGCGCGGCGAGATGGTCGCGCTGGAACGCAGCTACGCCGAGGTGTTGGCCAAGCACGACTACCCGCAGCCGGTAAAGCATCTGCTCGGTGAACTGATGGCCGCCGCCGCGCTGTTGGTCGGCACCCTGAAGTTCGACGGGTTGCTGGTACTCCAGGCGCAGTCCCAGGGCCCGGTGCCGCTGCTGGCCATCGAGTACACCAGCGAGCACGACATCCGTGGCCTGGCGCGCTACGAGGCCGACCAGATCAAGGCGGATGCCGGCCTTGCCGACCTGATGCCGGGTGGTCACCTGGTGTTGACCATCATTCCGGTCAACGGCCAGCGTTACCAGGGCACTGTCGAGCTGGACGGCAAGGACCTGTCGGAGTGCTTCACCAATTACTTCGTCATGTCGCAGCAAGTGAACACCTGCATCTCCCTGGCCGCCGATGGCGCCCGCGCCCGTGGTCTGCTGGTGCAGCAGCTGCCGGCCGAGATCCACAAGGACAGCGAGGAGCGCGAGGAAAGCTGGGCCCATGTCAAGGCGCTGGCCAACACCGTGAAGGTCGATGAACTGCTCGGCCTGGACAACGAAACCGTGCTGCACCGCCTGTACCATGAGGACGCGGTTCGCCTGTTCGATATCCAGCCGCTACGCTTCCGTTGCAGTTGCTCGCGCGAGCGTTCCGGCAACGCCTTGGTCAGCCTCGGCGAGCAGGATGCCAAGGCGCTGGTGGCCGAATGCGGCGGCCGGGTCGAGATCGATTGCCAGTTCTGCAACGAACGCTATCTCTTCGATGCAAGCGATGTGGCGCAATTGTTTGCCGGTGGCGGTACCGAGGCCCCATCAGAAACTCAGCACTGAAACGGTTCACTACAGGATAATCTCCTGTCGAATTGCGCAAAAACGCAGTTCTGACAGGAGGGGCCTACTTTTTTTGGGCGTTTCTGGCATAATCCGGCCACTTTTTTCGCTGTAGTAGTTTTTTCGAGACGACTACAAAACGTTTGGAGCACTCGGCCTCGGGCCGGATGGGGTATCTCATGACGCAAGCCAACAACACCGTGTACACCGACCTGAGCGTCGATGAGCTGGTAAAAGAAGCGCTGTCCCGCGGTGAAGGCGTGCTGGCCGATACTGGCGCGCTGGTGGTGGAAACCGGTCACCGCACCGGCCGTTCGCCGGCTGACCGTTTCATCGTCGAAGAACCTTCCACCCAGGACCAGATTGGCTGGGGCCCGATCAACCGCAAGTTCCCGGCCGACAAGTTCGATGCCCTGTGGGACCGCGTCGAGGCGTTCAACAACGCCCAGGATCACTTCGTTTCCTACGTTCACGTAGGCGCTGCGGCCGAACACTACCTGCCGGTCAAGATGACTACCCAGACCGCCTGGCAGAACCTGTTCGGCCGTTGCCTGTTCATCAACCCCGAGCAGTACAACCCGGCTGGCCGTGGCGAATGGCAGATCCTCAACGTCGCCAACTTCGAGTGCGTGCCTGAGCGTGACGGCACCAACTCCGATGGCTGCGTGATCATCAACTTCGCCCAGAAGAAGGTGCTGATCGCCGGCATGCGTTACGCCGGCGAAATGAAGAAGGCCATGTTCTCGGTGCAGAACTTCCTGCTGCCGGCCGCCGACGTGCTGCCGATGCACTGCGCCGCCAACATCGGCGAAGCGGGTGACGTCACCCTGTTCTTCGGTCTGTCCGGCACCGGCAAGACCACCCTGTCGGCCGACGAAAGCCGTTACCTGATCGGTGACGACGAGCACGGCTGGGGCGAGGGCGTGGTCTTCAACATCGAAGGTGGTTGCTATGCCAAGTGCATCGACCTCTCCGAGAAGAACGAGCCGGTCATCTGGAAAGCCATCAAGCACGGCGCGGTACTGGAGAACGTCGTGATCGACGCCAACAAGCACGCCGACTACGCCGACGTGAGCCTGACCCAGAACAGTCGTGCCGCCTACCCGCTGGCGCACGTCGAGAAGGTCTCGGCAGAGAACCTGGGCGGCGAGCCGAACGCGGTCATCTTCCTGACC
The DNA here is from genome assembly GCF_019823065.1 of Pseudomonas mosselii. NCBI lineage: Bacteria > Pseudomonadati > Pseudomonadota > Gammaproteobacteria > Pseudomonadales > Pseudomonadaceae > Pseudomonas > Pseudomonas mosselii. The sequence continues at coordinate 6,027,311 of NZ_CP081966.1, read as the reverse complement.
TGCGACCTGACCGGCGTACTGCCTCCGGTGTCGATCCTGAACAACGAGCAGGCGGCCTACCACTTCCTGTCCGGCTACACCGCGCTGGTCGGTTCCACCGAAATGGGTTCGGGCGGCGGCATCAAGTCGACCTTCTCTACCTGCTTCGGCGCACCGTTCTTCCCGCGCCCAGCCGGTGTCTACGCCGAGCTGCTGATCAAGCGCATCAAGGCGTTCGGTTCGAAGGTCTACCTGGTCAATACCGGCTGGACCGGTGGTGGCTACGGCGTCGGCAAGCGCTTCAGCATCCCGACCACCCGTGGCGTGATCGCTGCCATCCAGAGCGGCGCCCTGATCGGTGCCGAGACCGAGCACCTGGACATCATCAACCTGGACGTGCCGAAGGCTGTTCCAGGCGTCGAGACCGAGCTGCTCAACCCGCGCAACACCTGGGCTGACAAGGCTGCCTACGACGAAGCCGCCAAGGGCCTGGCCACGCTGTTCACCGAGAACTTCAAGAAGTTCGACGTTTCCGACGCCATCAAGGCCGCTGGTCCGCAGCTGTAAGCTGGAGCCGGTTCGGATGAAAAGCCGCCCTTCGGGGCGGCTTTTTCGTATTTGAAAGCCTGCTTTGGGTGCTGTGTCTACTGAGGCTATCGCAGGGAAAGCCAGCTTCTATAGGATTTACACGCCGTTCCTGAAGGTCTGCTGGATTGCTGCATCAATACAGCAAGGCCAGAATCTGTTTCACTTGCAGGGCACCCACCAGAAAGCAGATGCCTTATGACAGAATCCCCCCAACGCTCCGCCTTCTCCCATTTCCACCCCATCCTCACCCGTCCGCAGGACAACGACCACAACGGTCACCTCGCCGGCGCCACCGTGCATGCCTTCTTCGAAACCGCCATCCAGGCCTTCCTGGTCGAACAGGCCGAACTGGACCTGCGCGACGGTGAGCTGGCCGGCTTCGTCGTGAGTTCGGCGGCGGACTTCTTCGCCTTGCCGGGATTTCCCGACGTGCTCGAGGTGGGCCTGGGCGTGACGCGCCTGGCAGGCAGCACCGTGGAGTTCCGCCTGGCGCTGTTCCGCCCGGGCGAGGCCGAAGCCTGCGCGGCGGGGAGCGTGGTGCAGGTATTCGTCGAGCGGGCCTCGGGACGTCCGGTGGCGCTGTCGGAGACGCTGCAGCTGATCCTCGCCGGGCTGTCGCTCAATCGTTGAGGCGAATGATCCCCTCGCGCACGGCGAACAGCACCAGGCCGGGCACGTCGTGGATCTGCAGGCGGTGCATGATCTGCGAGCGATGGGCCTCGACGGTCTTGATGCTAAGGCCCAGGCCGTCGGCGATGGAGCGGGTGGTCTCGCCTCGGGCGATCAGGCGCAGGATCTCCAGCTGGCGGTTGGTCAGCGGCGGTGTCTGCACCTGGCTGACGACGCGCTTGCGGCTGTGTTTCAGGGCCTGGCCGATGACCATCGGCAGTACCGCCGACGACAGGTACTGGCCGCCTCCGCGCAGGGTCTGCAGGGCTTGTTCCAGCTCGCTCACCGTGGCGCTCTTGAGCAGGAAGCCATGGGCGCCCAGCTGCAGGCAGCTCATCACATGCTCGAGCTCCGAGCGTGGCGAAAACATCAGTACCCGGCAGGCTGGCGCGCGGATGAACAGCTCCTGCAGGGCCTGCTGGCTGTCCAGCTCGCCGCTCATGTCGAGCACCACGATGTCCGGCTTGAGTTTTTCCGCGAGGCTCACGGCTGTCATGGCATCGCCGGTGTCGCCCACCACGACGAAATCTTTCTTCTGTTCAAGCAGGGCACGCAGGCCGGCGCGGAAGAGCGGCGAGTGATCGGCAAGCAGGATTCGGCAAGGCATGAATAAGGGCCTGTTTCGCAAGGGAAGGGGGGCGGCAGGCCTGCTCGATCCGGAAGCGCACTGCCGCGCGGTTGCGCGATCAGTCCTTGTCTGCCGATGGGCACGGCAGTGCCTCTTATCATAGGCGTTCGAACACCGACGGCAGTAGTGGACGCAGGGGCAGGCCCAGGGCATGGACGCTCTCGCTGTGACCGATGATCATCAGGCCACCGGGGCGCAGGTGTGCCAGCAGGCGCTGGAGTACCTCGTTCTTGTACCGTGGCGCCAGGTTCGACAACAGGTTGCGCAACAGGATGACGTCGAAGCTGCCGAGCTGTTCGGGCAGGGGCCGGATCAGGTTGAGCGCTTCGAAGCGCACCTGCTTGCGCAGGGCCGCCGAGACCCGCAGTCGACCGGTCATCTCGCCTACCCCGCACAGGCCGTGGCGGGCCAGCCAGCCTTCGGGAAAGTAGCGTGCCTGGGCGATGTCGTAGATGCCGGCAGCGGCGGTTTCCAGCAGTTGCGCGTTGAAGTCGCTCGCCAGCACCTGCCAGTCGGGATGGCGGGCGTTTTCGGCGGCGACCATGGCCAGGCTCCAGGCTTCTTCCCCGGTGGCGCAGGCGGCGCTCCACAGGCGTGCGGGGTGGTCGAGCTCGGCCAGCCAGCGGGCCAGGCATTCGAAATGACGATGCTCGCGAAAGAAGTAGCTGTCATGGGCGACCAGCAGGCGCAGCAGGTGCTCGCGTTCGCCCGCGCCGTGGGGGCCGTCGAGCAGGGCGAGATAGTGTTCGAAGTCGGGAAGGCCCAAGGCCTTGAGGCGCTTGTGCAGGCGTGCCGCGACCACGGCACGGCGGTCGTCGGCCAGTTGCACGCCGGTGGCCTGCACGACCCGTTGGCGAATCGACGCAAAGCTGGCTTCGCCGAGCAGTGGCGGGCGGCGGCCTGGCATCCTTCAGCCTCTCCTGGCCCGTGGCAGGCAGATGGGGGCGGTAATGATCGTGCGCATTCCCTGCGTCCTGTGCTTGATCGAAACGACGATGATAACTAGTGGCAAGTGGCCTCCATATCGGGGCAGCCCCTAATCCTCTGGCGGGTATACAAACGAAAAGGCCCTGCCGATGAGGGCAGGGCCTTAGGTTTCAGGCGTAAGCCTGGCGATCAGTCGTGGCGCCAGTGGCGCTTGTGCTTGCGATGGCCATAGTGGTGGCCACGGTCGTAGTAGCGGCGATCGTCGTAGTCGCGACGGTAGCGACGCTCGTGGCGTTCATCTTCGTCGGCCTTGTTGCCCATGTAGTTGCCCAGTGCGCCACCGGCGCCACCACCGGCGGCCGCGCCGATGTAGCTGCCGGTGGTGCCGCCCATGGAGCGACCCACCACGTTGCCGCCTGCTGCACCCAGCGCGCCACCGATGGCGGCCTCGCCGCGCTGGCGCTTGTCGGCGCCCAACGCACCGCCGGCCGCGCCGCCCAGGCCGGCACCGATGGCGCCGCCGGTGCTACCGCCGATGGAGTTGCCCACCACGGAGCCCAGTACCCCACCCAATGCGCCGCCAATGCCGGCTTCGGTGGTGCCGCCTGCCATGGCAACGCCGCTGAGCAGACCAAAAGACAACAACAGAATCGAGGAGTACTTCTTCATCAAGAGAGCCTCAGAGGGATGACGAAGCGGAATTTGAGGCTCGCCGAGGCGGCTGGCAATCGGAATCCGACGAGTAGCACGAGTTGTACACAATTCTCTAAGTTATTGAATTATGTATGAAACTTTTGCGAATTTCGGCTGTCTGAGCTATTTATGACGAAGCCCTGAACCATTGCGGAACAGGGCTTTTTTGTGGGCAGGTGCTCGGGATCTGCGCTTGCCCCCTGTAGGAGCGCGCCTAGCCCAATCTTGCTCAGATGATGCGCCCGTCGTCCCGCGCTCGTTCCAGCTTGATGGCGATGAACTTCGACGTCGGCGTATGGCTGCCGTCGCCGATGCTTTCCAGCGGCACCAGCGGGTTTACCTCGGGGTAGTAGGCCGCCGCCTGGCCGGCGGGAATATCGAACGCCAGCAGGGTGAAGCCCTGCACCCGGCGTACATGGTCATCGCCCCACAGCGACACGATGTCGACTTTCTGCCCCGGTTGGAAGCCCAGGCGGATGATGTCGGCTTCGTTGACGAACAGCACGTCGCGCTGGCCGCGCACGCCGCGGTAGCGGTCGTCCATGCCATAGATGGTGGTGTTGTACTGATCGTGCGAACGCATCGACTGCATGATCAGGTCCGGCACCTGGCCGCTGGCGCGCACGCGTTCGTCGAGCAGGCTGTCGGGCAGCAGGTTGGCCTTGAAGTTGGCACGGCCGCTGGCGGTCTTCCACTGGCGGCTGCCGGCGCTGTTGCCCAGGTAGAAGCCGCCGGGCAGGCGCAGGCGTTCATTGAAGTCGGCAAAGCCGGGAATGGTGTCGGCGATCAGGTCGCGGATGCGGTCGTAGTCGGCCACCAACCAGTGCCAGTCCACCGGTTGCTTGCCCAGGGTGGCGGCGGCGATACCGGCGACCACGGCCGGCTCCGAGCGCATCTGCCGCGACAGCGGCTTGAGCTGGCCGTTGGAGGCGTGGACCATGCTGAACGAGTCCTCCACCGTTACCGCCTGCGGGCCTTCGCCCTGCAGGTCGATATCGGTACGGCCCAGGCACGGCAGGATCAGCGCCTGCTTGCCGTGGACCAGGTGGCTGCGGTTGAGCTTGGTGCTGATGTGCACGGTCAACTCGCAATTGCGCAGCGCCTGCGCGGTGCGTTCGGTGTCCGGCGTGGCCTGGGCGAAGTTGCCGCCCAGACCGATGAACACCTTGGCTCGGCCGTCGAGCATGGCGTGGATCGCCTCGACGGTGTTGTGGCCGTTGTGGCGCGGCACCGGGAAGCCGAAGCGCTTTTCGAGGGCGTCGAGCAGGAACACCGGCGGGCGTTCGTTGATGCCCATGGTGCGGTCGCCCTGCACGTTGCTGTGGCCGCGCACCGGGCACAGGCCGGCGCCCGGCACGCCGAGGTTGCCGCGCAGCAGCATCAGGTTGACGATTTCCTGGATGGTCGGCACCGAATGGCGGTGCTGGGTGATGCCCATGGCCCAGCACATGATCACCCGTTTGCCCTTGCAGTACATGCGCGCCGACAGTTCTATGTCGGCGAGGGTCAGGCCCGATTGCGCCTGAATCTGCTCCCACGAAGTGGCATCGACCACCGCCAGGTACTCGTCCACGCCATGGCCGTGCTCGGCGATGAAGGCGTGGTCGAAGATCGCCGGCTCGCCCTTGGCCTGGGCTTCACGCTCCCACTGCAGCAGGAACTTGGCCATGCCGCGCAGCAGCGCCATGTCGCCGCCCAGGGCCGGTCGGAAGAATGCCGTGTTGGTCGGGCGGTCAGTGTTGGTCAGCATTTCCAGCGGGTTCTGCGGATGCTGGAAGCGCTCCAGGCCACGCTCCTTGAGCGGGTTGACACAGACCACCTGGGCGCCGCGCTTGACCGCGTCACGCAGCGGGTCGAGCATGCGCGGGTGGTTGGTGCCAGGGTTCTGGCCCCAGACGAAGATCGCGTCGGCGTGCTCGAAGTCGTCGTAGGTGACCGTGCCCTTGCCCACGCCGACGCTCTGGCCGAGGGCCACGCCGCTGGCTTCGTGGCACATGTTCGAGCAGTCGGGAAAGTTGTTGGTGCCGTAGGCGCGCACGAACAGCTGGTACAGGTACGCCGCCTCGTTGCTGGCCCGGCCGGAGGTATAGAACTCCGCCTGGTCAGGGCTGGACAGGTTGTTCAGGTGCCGGGCGATCAGGGCGAATGCCGCGTCCCAGTCGATCGGGCGGTAACGGTCGGTGACCGGGTCGTAGACCATCGGCTCGGTCAGGCGGCCCTGGTATTCGAGCCAGTAGTCGCTCTGTTCGAGCAGCGCGCTGACGCTGTAGCGGGCGAAGAACGCCGCATCGACGCGGCGCTTGGTGGCCTCCCAGTTGACCGCCTTGGCGCCGTTCTCGCAGAACTTGACCATGCCGCTCTCGGGCGAGTCACCCCAGGCGCACCCAGGGCAGTCGAAACCGCCGTTCTGGTTGGTCTTGAGCAGGGCGCGGATGTTCTTCAGGGCGTTGTCGCTGCCCACCCAGGCCTTGGCCACGCTGCGCAGCGCCCCCCAACCGCCGGCGGGGCCGGGGTAGGGCTTGTAGCGAGGGGTGGAGGCGGGGGCGTTGTCTGGCAGTTTTTCGTAGGAGGTCACGGCTGTTGCTACTCCGCCGCTGGGCTGAACACCCGCGGTGCGCTGTGTTTGGGCAGATGGATGAGGTTGAGGTTGTGCTTGCGCGCCCATTGCAGGGCCAGGCCCGTGGGTGCCGAGAGGCTGACCAGGGTCTGGATGCCGGCGCGAAGGACTTTCTGGATCAGCTCCAGGCTGCAGCGGCTGGTGACGATGGCCAGGCCGCCTGCGGTGTCGATGCGCTGGCGCAGCAGGGCGCCGATCAGTTTGTCCAGGGCGTTGTGCCGGCCGATGTCTTCGCGGCCCAGCAGCAACTGGCCTTCGCGGTCCATGAACAGCGCAGCGTGTACCGCGCCACAATGCTGGCCAAGGGGCTGGAAGGCATCGATGCGCTGGCGCAAGTCTTTCAGCCAGTGCGCGGGCGGCAGCGGCGCCCCGGGCAGCGCGTCCAGCTCGGGCAAAGCCTGCTCCAGGGCCTCGACGCCGCACAGGCCGCAGCCGCTGGTGCCGGCCAGTTGACGGCGCTGGTTCTTCAGGTTCCAGAAGGCACGGCTGGAGATCTCCAGGTCGGCATACAGCGCTGAACCGCTGCCGGAGAGCTTCACATCGTAGATTTCCTCGGTACCGGCGACGATGCCGCTGCCCACGCTGAAACCGACGGCGAAGTCTTCCAGGTCGGTCGGGCTGACCAGCATCACCGCCTGGTTCAGGCCGTTGTAGACGATGGCCAGCGCTACTTCCTCGGCCAGCGGGGTGCTGTCGTGGGCCGTGTCGGTTAGCTGGACGTAGTCATAGGTGTTGCTGGCGGCGGGCAGGGCAAGAGGCGTGGACGCCGCGCAGACCGGTGGCTTGCTGTTCATCGGGGCGAATACCGGCTGGCAGTTTGACCCCACAAGCCTAGGCCCCTGTGCCGATGGCGTCTAATCGCTAGCGTCTATGTCGTGATAGAGCGCGTCGATTGGTCGCAGCGGGGCGGGATGGATGATCCTGGCCTAGACTCCTGCTTCCATGGATTCACCATCAAAGGAGCGCCACATGAGCCTGTTCAGTTTCGTGAAGGAAGCCGGCGAGAAGTTGATCGACCTGCTGACGCCGGGCAATGCCAATGCCGAGGAACAGTTGAAGAAGCATGTCCAGGACGTGGGTCTGGGCAACCCGAACATCTCGGCCACTGTAGAGGGTGACAAGGTCATTCTCAAGGGTGAGGTTGCCAGCCAGGAGGAGAAGGAGAAGATCATCCTGGCTGCCGGCAATATCGCAGGGGTGGCCTCGGTGGATGACCAGATCACCGTCACCGGCCCGGTGGCCCAGGCTGCCCGGTTCGTTGAGGTCGAGAAAGGTGACACCCTCAGTGCCATTTCCAAGCGGGTCTATGGTGATGCCAACAAGTACCAGAAGATCTTCGAGGCGAACAAACCGATGCTGAAGGACCCCAACAAGATCTATCCGGGGCAGGTGCTGCGTATTCCTGATTGATCACATCTTGGGGCAAGCCCGCTCCCACGCTGGTGGGCGCGGGCCTATAGCCCCGCCAGCAACGCCCGATAGTCCTCAACAGCGGCAAATTCCTGTGTGTCCCTCGGCCCGGCCTGACTGTCAGGCTGGCGTACAGCCAGCAGGTGCCCAACACCAAATCGCCGGGCACTGCGCAGAATCGCCAAAGTGTCATCGATGAACAGGCTGCGCGCCGGTTCAAAACCGATGTCCGCCTGCAAGGCATCCCAGAACTGCGGACTCTCCTTCGGATAGCCGTAGTCATGTGAGCTGATCAGCCGTTCGAAATACGGCGCCAGTTCCACCCGCTCCAGTTTCAGCGACAGCGAGTCGCGGTGCGCATTGGTGATCATCACCACCCGCTTGCCCGCCTTGCGCACGGCTGCCAGGAAAGTGTCGGCATCCGGCTTGAGGGCGATGAGGTCGGCGATCTCCTGTTTCAGCTCGCGGATCGGCAGGCGCAGTTCACGGCTCCAGAAATCCAGGCAGTACCAGTTGAGCGTGCCGGCATGCCGCTCGAACAGCGGGTGCAGCTCGAGCTCGGCCATGGCCCGGCTCACGCCGTGCAGCTCGGCGTAGCGCTGGGGCAGGTGGTCCAGCCAAAAGCGGTTGTCGTAGTGCAGGTCGAGCAGAGTACCGTCCATGTCCAGCAGGACGGTATCGATGGCGGACCAGGGAAGAACGGGCATGGGAAATTCTCGATCAGTCGGCTAGCCACGGTATAGTAACCCGTTCACGCCAAGGAGCCGCCCCATGCGCCAGAAACCCACCGTTCTCAGCCGCGAGATCGTCGCCAGCAGCCGCCTGTTCCGGGTCGAAGCCGTGCAGTTGCGCTTTTCCAACGGCACCGAGCGCACCTACGAGCGATTGGTCGGCCGTGGCAACGGTTATGGCGCGGTGATGATCGTGGCCATGCTCGATACCGAGCACGCGGTGCTGGTCGAGGAATATTGCGGCGGCACTGATGAGTACGAGCTGTCCCTGCCCAAGGGCCTGATCGAGCCGGGCGAGGACGTGCTGGCTGCCGCCGACCGGGAGCTCAAGGAAGAGGCTGGGTTCGGCGCGCGCCAGCTGGAGCACCTCACCGAGCTGTCGCTGTCGCCCGGCTACATGAGCCAGAAGATCCAGGTGGTGCTGGCCTCGGACCTGTACGAAGAGCGCCTGGAGGGCGACGAGCCCGAGCCGATGCGGGTCGACAAGGTCAACCTGCGTGAGCTTTCGGCGTTGGCCATGCACCCGCAGTTCACCGAAGGTCGGGCGCTGGCGGCGTTGTACCTGGCCCGCGACCTGCTGATCCAGCGTGGGGTATTGAGCGTATGAACGATCGGCAGTTGATGCAGGACGTGGTGGCGCTCGCCCGCTTGGCCGGCGAGGCGATCCTGCCGTTCTGGCGCGCCGATGTGGCGGTGACCAGCAAGGCCGACGATTCGCCGGTGACCGCTGCCGACCTGGCGGCTCATCGGGTGATCGCGGATGGTTTGCAAGCGCTGGCACCGCAGATACCGGTGCTGTCCGAGGAAGACTGCGAGATCCCGCTGGCCACCCGCCAAGGCTGGCAGCGCTGGTGGCTGGTCGACCCGCTGGATGGCACCAAGGAGTTCATCGCCGGTAGCGAGGAGTTCACCGTCAATATCGCGTTGATCGAGAACGGTGAGGTGGTATTCGGGGTGGTGGCAATGCCGACCAATGGCCGCTGCTATTTCGGTGGCCGCGACCTGGGGGCCTGGCGTATGGAGCGTGAGGGTGTCGCGCAGCCGATCCAGGTGCGCAACGCGCCGGCGCAGGGGGCGAAGTTCACCGTCGTCGCCAGCCGCCGGCATTCCAGCCCGCAACAGGAGGCCCTGCTGGCCGGGCTGAGTGGCGCAGTGGGTGAGCTGGAACTGGCCAATATCGGCAGTTCACTGAAGTTCTGCCTGCTGGCCGAAGGCAGCGCCGACTGTTATCCGCGCTTGGCGCCGACTTCTCAGTGGGATACCGCAGCTGCGCAGGGCGTGCTGGAAGGGGCCGGGGGCGAGGTGATCGGGCTGGATGGGTTGCCGTTCCGGTATCCGGCGCGGGAGTCGTTGCTCAATCCGTTTTTCCTGGCGTTGCCCAAGGCTGCCGGCTGGCGGCAGGCGCTGGTCGAGCTGGCAGGCGCGATCCGAGTTTGAGATAGCCGCGGGCTGCTTTGCAGCCCATCGCGACACAAGGCCGCTCCTACAGGGGATCACGTTTCCCTGTACGAGCGGCCTTGCCGAGGCGTCGGACCGGTCGGAAAGGGGTGTGAAGCGCTCCCAAGCCTTCAGCGATGCAAAACGTACTGGCCACTGAATTTCACGGCAGGCTCGTCGTTCCCCTCGTTGCTCACCACCGTCTCCAGTGTCAGCCGCGCCCGCCCGCGACGCTGGTACATCGTCAGGAACCGCGCCCAGGTTTTCTCGTCCGGCGCCGGGCACTGTGCCACCGCTGTGCCGGTCACCGGCAGCGGATAACTGATCTGCCCTTCCTGGATGACGATATGCCCGTCATCGATCCCCAGCTCGCGCAGGCGCAGGTGCAGCCAGCCCCAGCCGACCAGCACCGCGCCGCAGTACAAGCTGCCGCCGAACATGGTGCTCTTGTGGTTGACGTTGGGCGCCAGCGGCAGCTTCAGGCGCAGGCAATGCTGTTGCCAATCGAGGACTTCCATCCCCATGTCGCGGGTCAACGGAATATCACTGTGCAATACCGATTGCAGGTACTGGCTGTCGGTGCTCATGGACGGTTTTCCTCCTGGTCGTCGTGCCCGCCACCGCCGTCGAAGCTCAGGCCGTGCTTGCGCAGTTTGTCGTGCAGGGTCTTGCGCGGGATGCCGAGGGCTTCGGCGAGGCTGCGCATCGAGTTGTGCGGTTGGCCCAGTTCGGCGGCGATCAGCGAGCGTTCGAACTGCTCGACCTGTTCGCTGAGATTGCCGGTCGGCACGGCCACCTGGATGTCAGGGGGCGCCATGGGCACCTGGCCATCGAGGGCTAGCTCCAGGCCCAGGGCGAAGCGTTCGGCGGCGTTCTGCAGTTCGCGCACATTGCCCGGCCAGTCGTGGCGCAGGAGCATGGCGCGCTGCGCCGGTTGCAGGCTGTGGGGCGGCAGGCCGTGGCGCTCGCTGGCGGCGTCGGCGAAGTGCTGGAACAGCACGAGGATGTCGTCGCCGCGCTCGCGCAACGCGGGGATGCGCAGCGGCGCGACATTGAGGCGGTAGTACAGGTCGGCGCGGAAGCGGCCCTGGTCGGCGGCCTGGCGCAGGTCTTCCTTGGTCGCGGCGATGATGCGGATATCCAGCGGGATCAGTTGGTTGCCGCCCAAGCGTTCGACCACCCGTTCCTGCAGCAGGCGCAGCAGCTTGACCTGCACGTCCAGGCTCATGCTCTCGATCTCGTCGAGGAACAGCGTGCCGCCGTTGGCGAACTCGAACTTGCCGATCCGGCGTTTCTGCGCGCCGGTGAACGCCCCGGGCTCGTGGCCGAACAGCTCGCTCTCGACCACAGACTCGGCCAGGGCGCCGGCGTTGATCGCCACGAACGGGCCGTCGCGGCGGCTCGACAGGTCGTGCAGGGCACGGGCCACCACCTCCTTGCCGGCGCCGGTCTCACCGAGGATCAACACGTCGGCGCGGGTGCCGGCGAGGGCGCCGATCTGCTCGCGCAGGCGCTGCATGCCCGGCGACTGGCCGACCAGGCGCGTGGCCAATTGCTGGCGGTCGCTCAGGGCCAGGCGCAGGCTGCGGTTGTCCAGCACCAGGCGGCGCAGGGCCAGGGCGCGGCGCACGCTGTCGAGCAGGGCGTCGCTGGCGAAGGGTTTTTCGAGGAAGTCGTAGGCCCCGGCGCGCATGGCCTGCACCGCCAGCGGCACATCGCCGTGGCCGGTGATCAGCAGCACCGGCAGTTCGCTGTCGCGGGCATGCAGTTGTTCCAGCAGTTGCAGGCCATCGATGCCGGGCATGCGGATATCGCTGACCACCACTCCCGGCCAGTCTTCCTCGATGCGCCCGGCCAGACCCTGGGCGTCGGCCAGGGCCACCACCTTGAGCCCGGCCAGGTCCAGGGTCTGGCTCAGCGCCTGGCGCAGGTGCGGGTCGTCGTCGACCAGGAGCACCTGGGCGCGGCTGTCGATCAGTGTCTCGGTCATGCCGAGGTGTCCTCCGAAGATTGCAGATTGGCGCCAGGCTTGGCCACGCGCAGTTTCAGCGTCAGCAGGGCACCGCCTTCCGGGTGGTTGCCCAGCAGCAGCTCACCGCCCAGTGCATGCATCAGGCTTTCGCAGATGGCCAGCCCCAGCCCCAGGCCCTGGGTGCGGGTCTTGGTGGTGAAGAACGGCTCCTTGGCATGCTCCAGGGCCTGGCGGCTGAAACCGGGGCCATTGTCGCGGATGTACAGGTAGACGCAGTCATCCTGGCGTTCGGCACTCAGCCACAGCCGGCGTGGGTTGGCCTTCTCGGTGAGGGCATCGAGGGCGTTGGCCAGCAGGTTGCCCAGCACCTGGCGCAGGCGTGTTTCGCCCGCTTGCACCCACAGAGTGGCTTCCGGCAGGTCGCGCACCAGCTCGACGGCCATGGCCCGGCGGCGCTTGGCCAGCAGCGCGAGGGCGTCGTCCAGGGCCGGTTGCAGGGCCACGCTTTCCGGTGCGTGCTGGTCGCGGCGGGCGAAGGCGCGCAGGTGGGCGATGATCGAGGCCATGCGCCCGGTCAGCTCGCCGATCAGCTTGAGGTTGCCGCGTACGTCCTCGGTGCGCTGATGATCGAGGAGGATCTCGGCATTCTCGGCGTAGCTGCGGATGGCCGCCAGCGGCTGGTTGAGCTCGTGGCTGATGCTCGCCGACATGGTGCCGAGCACCGACAGCTTACCGGCCTGGACCAGCTCGTCCTGGGCGCGTACCAGCTCCTGCTGGGCGTTTTCGCGTTCGAGCACCGCGCTCTTGAGCCGGGTGTTGAGGCCTTCGAGGTCGGCGGTACGTTCGATCACGCGGTGCTCCAGTTCCTGGCGGGCACGGGCCTCGAAGTCGATGCGGTCGATGTAGTGGCGGCGGCGCTGCATCACCAAGCCGGCCAGGAGCATGGTCACCAGCAGCGCGCCGCCGCCGATGGCCATGACCGTCTGCACCGAGCGATCGACCAGCAGGCGCGGGGCAAGGATGCTCACCTGCCAGCCGGTTTCCTTGATGTCGCGGGTCTGGATCAGCCAGGCGGCCTGGTCGAGGGTCAGCGGCTGTGGCGCCTGGGTCGGGTAGGGCTGGATGGCGACGATGGCCTGGCGCTCGGCCGCGGTCAGCTCGCGGGTGGCGCGGAACCGCCAGTCCGGGCGCGAGGTGAGCACCACCACGCCGTTCTGGTCGGTCAGCAGCAATTGTTCCGGGGTGCGGCCCCAGAGGGTCTCGGTGTGGTCGAGGTCGACCTTGACCACCAGCACGCCGATCACCTTGTCGCGGTCGTGCACGGCGGCAGCGAAGAAGTAGCCGCGCTTGGCCGAGGTGGTGCCCTGGCCGAAGAAGCGCCCCAGGTGGCCTTCCATTGCTTCGATGAAGTAGGGGCGGAACGAGAAATTGCGGCCGACGAAACTGTCCTGCTTGTCCCAGTTGGAGGCGGCCAGGGTGTTGCCGCTGACATCCATCAGGTACATCACCTCGGCGCCGGTCTGCTGGGTGATGTGTTTGAGCAGGCGGTTGGCGTTGGTCACCGCCTCGAGACGAAACGGGTCGGCCAGCACGCCACGCAGCGCTGGCAGGTCACCGAGGATTTGCGGCAGGGTCTCGTAGCGGTGCAGGGTGCCCAGCAGGTTGGCGACGTAGAGGTCGAGGGTCTGGCGGTTCTGCGACGCCAGCTCGTCCTGGTAGTAGCGCTCGGCCAGGTGGTGCAATGGCCACAGCAGCGGGGCCAGGCACAGCGCCAGCAGGGCCAGGCTGCGCCAGCGGGGGCGGCGGGGGCGGCGGGGAGGCGTGGGTCTTGGGATCATTACGATAAGGGCGCCAGTAGGGTCTGGCGCAATTATGCGCTACTTGAGGCAGTCGATGAGTGCATCGTGCCAGTGCGGTTGGCTGACCTGCCATTCGCGGGCCAGACGCGAACAGTCCAGGCGTGAGTTGAGCGGTCGCTTTGCCGGTGTAGGGTAGTCGCGGGAAGGGATCGGCAGCAGTTCGGCGCAGGGCAGGCCGCGGGCCTTGAGCTGTTCGCCGATGGCCTGGGCGAAGCCGAACCAGGAGGTTTCACCCTGGGCGGTCAGGTGGTAAGTGCCCCAGGCGCCGGCCTGGCCGCTCTGCCAGCGCTCGATCAATGCACGCGTACTGGCGGCAATGGTGGCTGCCCAGGTCGGTGCGCCGACCTGGTCGTCCACCACTTTCAGTTGAGCGCGTTGCTGAAGCAGGCGCTGCATGGTCAGCAGGAAATTACGCCCATGCAGCGAATAGATCCAGCTGGTGCGCAGGATCAGGTGCTCCCCGGCGACAGCGGTGATGGCCAGTTCACCTGCCAGCTTGCTGCGGCCATAGACACTCAGCGGGCTGGGGGTGTCGTCTTCGTCGTAGGGGGCTGACTTGCTGCCGTCGAAGACATAGTCGGTGGAGTAGTGGATTAGCGGTGCGCCGAGCCGTGCGGCTTCTTCGGCCAGCACCCGGGGTGCTTCGGCGTTGATGGTGTAGGCTTGCCGCGTCTCGCTTTCAGCCTGGTCGACCGCGGTGTAGGCGGCGGCGTTGATGATCAGCGCCGGGGCAATCTGGCGCAGCGTGGCGCGCAGTTGTTCCGGGTGAGCCAGGTCGAGCCCGTCGCGACCGACCCGCTGCACATCACCCAGGCCGCTCAGGGCGTCCTGGAGTGCCAGCGCGACCTGGCCATGGCGGCCACAGACGAGGATCCTCATGGGAACAGCTGCGCATCGGCAAATGATGTGGCGGCCTGGTCCTTGGCCGACAGCAATGGTTGCAGGCCGTCCAGCTGCCAGTCGATGGCCAGTTGAGGGTCGTCCCAGCGAATGCTCTGCTCGGCGTCGGGGTTGTAGTAGTCGGTGGTCTTGTAGAGCACCTCGGCCGACACGCCCAGAACCCGGAAGCCATGGGCGAAACCGGGTGGCAGCCACAGCTGGCGGTGGTTGTCGGCGGACAGCCTCACCGCTACCCACTGCCCTAGGGTCGGCGAGCGGCCGCGGATGTCCACCGCAACGTCCAGGATCTCGCCCTGCAGCACGCGGACCAGCTTGCCCTGGGCATTTTGCAACTGGTAGTGCAGGCCGCGCAGCACACCTTGACCTGAGCGGGAGTGGTTGTCCTGGACGAACGGCGTGTCGATGCCGGTTTGCAGGGCGAAGTCGCGGGCGTTGTAGCTTTCGTAGAAGAACCCTCGGCTGTCACCGAACACCTTGGGTTCGATGATCAGGACCTCCGGGAGCGCGGTGGCAATGATGTTCATGGGTACTCTTCGGCCAGCTGGCTCAGGTATTGGCCGTAGCCGGTTTTTTGTAGTTCGCAGGCCTTGGCCAGCACCTGCTCGCGGCTGATCCAGCCCTTCTGGAAAGCGATTTCTTCTAGGCAGGCCACCTTCAGCCCTTGGCGATGTTCGAGGGTCTGCACATACTGCGAGGCCTCAAGCAGGCTGTCGTGGGTGCCGGTGTCGAGCCAGGCGAAGCCACGACCAAAGCGTTCGACGCGCAGGTCGCCGCGTGCCAGGTAGGCATTGTTGATGTCGGTGATCTCCAGTTCGCCGCGGGCTGATGGACGAATGCCCTTGGCGATGTTCACCACGTCGTTGTCATAGAAGTACAGGCCGGTCACGACGTAGCTGGACTTGGGGTGTAGGGGTTTCTCCTCGATCGACAGCGCTCGGCCATCGGCGTCGAACTCAATCACGCCGAAGCGCTCCGGGTCCTTGACCCAATAGCCGAACACCGTGGCGCCCGAGGGCTGTTGCACCGCGCGCTGCAATTGTTCGCTGAAGCCCTGGCCGTGGAAGATGTTGTCACCGAGGATCAGGCACACGGCATCGTCGCCGATGAACGATTCACCGATCAGGAACGCCTGTGCCAGCCCGTCGGGTGAGGGTTGTTCGGCATAGCTGATGCGGATCCCGAACGGGTTGCCGTCGCCGAACAACTGGCGGTACTGCGGCAGGTCCTGAGGCGTGGAGATCAGCAGGATGTCGCGGATGCCGGCGAGCATCAGCACAGAGATCGGGTAGTAGATCATCGGCTTGTCGTAGATTGGCAGCAGCTGCTTGGAGACGCCGAGGGTGATGGGGTGCAGGCGGGTGCCGGTGCCGCCGGCCAGGACGATACCCTTGGTCATGCGATCAGGCCCTTGAAGTCGGCGTTGCCCAGGCGCTGGCCCCGATAGCTGCCGTCCTGGACCTGGCGGCACCACTCGAGGTTGGCCAGGTACCACTGCACGGTCTTGCGCAGACCCGAAGCGAAAGTCTCTTGGGGCATCCAGCCGAGATCGCGCTCGATCCTGCCGGCATCGATGGCGTACCGCAGGTCATGGCCCGGGCGATCGCGGACGTGGGTGATCAGGTCGGCGTAGCGGGTCACGCCGGCCGGATGGTCGGGCGCCAACTCTTCCAGGAGGGTGCACAGGGCATGCACCACGTCGATGTTGCGCTGCTCGTTGTGGCCGCCGACGGTGTAGGTCTGGCCGACTTCACCCAGGGTCACGACCTGAAGCAGGGCGCGCACGTGATCCTCGACATACAGCCAGTCGCGGACCTGCCGGCCATCGCCGTACACCGCAAGCGGTTTTCCGGCCAGGGCATTGAGGATGGTCAACGGGATCAGCTTTTCGGGGAAGTGATACGGGCCGTAGTTGTTGGAACAGTTGCTGATCACTGTCGGCAGGCCATAGGTGCGGTGCCAGGCGCGCACCAGATGATCGGCTGCCGCCTTGCTCGCTGAGTAGGGGGAGCTGGGCGCGTACGGGGTGTTTTCATCGAACAGGTCGTGGGTGCCTTGCAGGTCGCCGAAGACCTCGTCGGTGGAGACATGATGGAAGCGGAACGCTCCGCGGGCCTGTTCGTTCAGTGTGCTCCAGTAGACGCGGGTGGCCTCCAGCAGGCTGTAGGTGCCGACGATGTTGGTCTGGATGAAGTCCGCAGAGTCGTCGATGGAGCGGTCGACATGCGACTCCGCGGCCAGGTGCATGATTGCGTCTGGCTGGAACCTGGCAAGCACGGCGCTGACACTCGCCTGGTCGGCGATATCGGCCTGGACGAATTCATAGCGGCTGTTGCCGGCGACTCGCAGCAGCGATTGCAAGTTGCCCGCGTAGGTCAACTTGTCGAGGTTGAGCACCTCATGATCGGTGTGATCGATCAGGTGACGAACCAGGGCCGAGCCGATGAAACCGGCGCCGCCGGTGACGAGAATGCGCATGTACGGGTGCCTGTTTGGAAAGCGTATTGCCAGGAGCGTAGCTTGTTGGCTGGCATCGCTTGTGGCAAGTCGTGAATGCAGGACGGCCTGTCGTCTGTGCAGGGATGCCACTTGCTTATCGGCAGCCGCGATGGCGATATAGGCGACAAAAAACGAGGTTCCCGTCCATGCCCCTGAGTACCCTGATCCAGCGTTCCAGCCAGCCCGGCCCCTCCCTCGGCGAGGCCCATGCTCATGCCTTGTTGCGCTCGCATTACGATCTGCAAGGCAGCCTGCAGGCGCTAGGCAGCCAGCAGGACCTCAATTTTCGCGTGGACAGCGTTCAGGGGCGGTTCGTGCTCAAGGTCTGTCATGGCAGCTATGCGGCGATCGAACTGCAGGCGCAGCATGCGGCCCTGGCGTTTCTGCGTGGGCAAGGCGTGCCGGTGCCGGTGGTGCGCCCGGCGAACACGGGTGAGCCGCTGCTGGAACTCGAGATCGATGGCCAACCATTGCGCGCCCGTCTGCTCGATTATATCGATGGTCAGCCTCTGACCCGCCTGGGACACCTGCCGGCGCGGGTGATGGCCGAGCTCGGCACGCTCTGCGCCGAGGTCGACAAGGCGCTGGCCGGCTTCGACCACCCGGGCCTTGAGCGTACCCTGCAGTGGGATCCACGGCACGCCTCGGTGCTGATCGAGCACCTGTTGCCGGTGTTGCAGGATATCCAGCGTCGCGAGCAGGTGGTACAGGTCGCACGGTTGGCGGCCGCTCGCCTGCAACCGCTGGTCGGGCAATTGCCGGTCCAGGCCGTGCACTTGGACATCACCGACGACAACGTGGTCTGGGCCCGCGACGACCAGCGCCAATGGCAGGTGCAGGGTGTCATCGACTTCGGCGACCTGCTGCGGACCTGGCGTATCGCCGATCTGTCGGTGACCTGCGCGGCCCTGCTGCACCACGCCGAGGGCGACCCGTTGCGCATCCTGCCGGCGATCAGCGCCTACCACGCGGCGAATCCGCTGCAGGAGGCGGAGCTGCGTGCCTTGTGGCCGCTGGTGCTGAACCGCGCCGCGGTGCTGGTGCTCAGCAGCGAACAGCAGCTGGCGGTCGATCCGGACAACCAGTACACCCGCGACAACATCGCCCATGAATGGGAGATCTTCGATACCGCCTGCTCCGTACCCGCCGCGTTGATGGAGGCGGCGATCCTGAACGCGGCGGGCCAGGTGCCCGTGATGCCGGACATGAGCGGTTGCGTCGCGTTGCTGCCGAGCCTTGCCGGGCAGCCGGTCGCCCGGGTCGACCTGGGCGTGCTCAGCCCCCTCTGCGAAGCGGGCAACTGGGAGCAACCGGGCTTCGACCAGCGTATGCTCGCCGCCCAGCCGGGCCCTGCGTGCAGCCTCCATGGACAGTACCGCCTGTCTCAAACCCATATCGATCAGCCTGAAGAGCCGGCCACCTGTGCCCTGGGCGTGGAGCTGAACCTGTTGCCCGGCAGCCCGCTGCAAGCTCCCGAGGCCGGTGTCTGGCAACGCATCGGAGATGGCCGCGGTTGCCTGCGGACCGCGCACTGGAGCCTGTGGCTCGCCGGCCTGGAAGAGGCGCCGGCCGATGGCCAGGCGCTGCTCAAGGGGCAGGCGCTGGGTGCGACCTGCGGCTTCCTCAGTGTGCAGCTGTGCCTGGATGCCGATACCCGCCCACCGTTCTTTGCCACGCCGTCCCACGCCGCAGCCTGGCTGGCCTTGTGCCCGTCACCGCGCTCCCTGCTGGGCTTTGACTGCGATGCCGAACCACTGGCCGACCCACAGGCCCTGCTGGCCCGACGCGATGCCAGTTTCGCCCGCTCGCAGAAGCATTACTACGCCCAGCCGCCGCACATCGAGCGCGGCTGGCGCAACTACCTGATCGACATGCAGGGCCGTTCGTACCTGGACATGCTCAACAACGTCGCGGTGCTCGGCCATGGCCATCCGCGCATGGTCGCCGAGTCGGCGCGCCAGTGGTCGCTGGTCAACACCAACTCGCGCTTCCACTACGCGGCCATTGCCGAGTTCTCCGAGCGTCTGCTGGAAGTGGCTCCGGAAGGCTTCGACCGGGTATTCCTGGTCAACAGCGGCACCGAAGCCAACGACTTGGCGATCCGCCTGGCCTGGGCCTACAGCGGCGGGCGCGACCTGCTCAGCGTGCTGGAGGCCTACCACGGCTGGTCGGTGGCCACCGACGCGATCTCCACCTCCATCGCCGACAACCCCCAGGCCCTGGAGACCCGCCCGGACTGGGTGCACCCGGTGGAGGCGCCGAACACCTTCCGCGGGCGTTACCGGGGCGCTGACAGTGCCGCCGACTACTTGCGCGATGTCGATGCCAAGCTGGCCGACCTCGACACCCGTGGCCGCCAGCTGGCCGGGATGATCTGCGAGCCGGTGTACGGTAACGCCGGGGGCATCTCGTTGCCGCCGGGCTACTTGCGCGAGGCCTATGCCAAAGTGCGACAGCGCGGCGGGGTGTGCATCGCCGACGAGGTGCAGGTCGGCTATGGGCGCCTGGGTGAGTACTTCTGGGGTTTCGAGGAGCAGGGCGTGGTACCGGATATCATCACCATGGCCAAGGGCATGGGCAACGGCCAGCCGCTGGGCGCGGTGATCACCCGGCGCGAGATCGCCGAGGCGTTGGAGGCCGAGGGCTACTTCTTCTCCTCGGCCGGGGGCAGCCCGGTCAGTTGCCGCATCGGCATGGCGGTGCTGGATGTGATGCGCGACGAAGGACTGTGGGACAACGCCCGTGACGTCGGCCGCCACTTCAAGGCACGCCTGCAGGCGTTGGTCGATAAATATCCGCTAGCTGGCGCCGCCCACGGTTCCGGGTTCTACCTGGGGCTGGAACTGGTGCGCGATCGCCAGACCCTGGAGCCGGCGACCGAGGAGACCATGATCCTGTGCGATCGCCTGCGCGAGCTGGGGATCTTCATGCAGCCGACCGGCGACTACCTGAACATCCTCAAGATCAAGCCGCCGATGTGCACCACGCGGGCGAGCGTGGACTACTTTGTCGACTGCGTGGAGCGGATTCTAGGTGAGGGCTTATAAAATCGATTCTTATCGATTTTCAATGGCGCCTTATGCGAAAACGGTCTCGTGACTTGCTTTAAAAGTCGATATTTATCGGATATAAGTGTTCGCCATTGAACAGCCGGGACCGCTTTGCGGTCCTTTCGCGACGCAAGGCCGCTTCTACAGGGATAGCGTTCGACCTGTGGGAGCGGCCTTGCGTCGCGAAAGGCGCGCGTAGCGGGCCCCGGACCACCGACAGTTGCCATTAGAGGTCATCGATGAAAACGCTCAACTCGACCCCCCGCGCCGACGGTTTCCACATGCCCGCCGAGTGGGCCCCGCAAACCCAGGTGTGGATGGTCTGGCCGGAGCGCCCGGACAACTGGCGCCTGGGTGGCAAGCCGGCGCAGGCCGCGCACGTGACCCTGGCCAAGGCTATCGCCCGTTTCGAGCCGGTTACCGTGGCGGTGTCCGCCGGCCAGTACGCGAACGCCCGTCGCCAGCTCGACCTGCCGAACATCCGTGTGGTCGAGATCAGCAACGACGATGCTTGGGTGCGTGACACCGGTCCGACCTTCGTCATCAACGACCACGGCGAAGTGCGTGGCGTGGACTGGGGCTTCAACGCCTGGGGCGGCTTCGACGGTGGCCTGTACGCCCCCTGGAACCGCGACGAGGAGTTGGCTGCCAAGGTCATGGAAATGGAGCGTGTGCAGCGCTACCACACCGAGGGCTTCGTGCTCGAGGGCGGTTCGATCCATGTCGACGGCGAAGGCACCCTGATCACCACCGAGGAATGCCTGCTCAACCGCAACCGCAACCCGCACCTGAACCGCGAGCAGATCGAGGAGATCCTGCGCGAGCACCTGGCGGTGGAGACCATCGTCTGGCTGCCGGATGGCCTGTACAACGACGAAACCGATGGCCACGTCGACAACTTCTGCTGTTACGTCAGCCCCGGCGAAGTGTTACTGGCCTGGACCGATGATTCCAATGACCCCAACTACGCGCGTTGCCACGCCGCCTACGAGGTGCTGAAAAACACCCGTGACGCCAAGGGGCGCGAGTTCGTGGTGCACAAGATGCCGATCCCGGGCCCGCTGTATGCCACCCAGGCAGAATGCGACGGCGTCGATCACGTGGTGGGCAGCCAGGAGCGCGATCCTTCGGTACGCCTGGCCGGTTCCTATGTGAACTTCCTGATCGTCAACGGCGGCATCATCGCCCCGAGCTTCGACGACCCGGCCGATGCGCAGGCCAGAGCGATCCTGGCCAAGGTCTTCCCGGATCACGAAGTGGTGATGATCCCGGGGCGTGAGCTGCTGCTTGGCGGTGGCAATATCCACTGCCTGACCCAGCAGCAGCCGGCGCCGGTAAAACGTTGACCGGCCAATGAATGAAAAACCCGTCGAGCGACGGGTTTTTTTATGCTCGCGATAGTCGGTCGTGCGGCATGGCACAGCAATTGTATTGATTTTTCCTCGTGCTTCAGACGAATGGGCCTACGCCAATCTGTAACGCGTCTGAAGTAACTTAGCCGCTCACTAGGCCCGGGGAGTACGTGAGGAAATGAACGCAGCAAGTGAGTCGGCTTTGCCCGCAACGGCAGCCTGTCACCAATCGCTCAGAATCCTGGCTCAGTGGTTGAAACGTCATGGAGACAATCGGGTCAGGACGACCGACCCACGACGCCTGCTGGATGGGCGATACCCTCAAGGTCTGATCAGCGAGGAAGAGCTCGAAGCTCTGCTGGCTGTCTGGCATTGATCGGGAAGGAACCCGCCGCAGAAAAAAACGCCACCGCTTTTGCGGTGGCGTTTTCGTTTTGGGGCCCGAATGGCCTGATGGGCGCTGACGATCAGAAACTGTAGGTCCCGGTCACCACCAGGCTGCGCGGATCGCCCACCTGGATCTGCGCCGCGCTCGTGGCCGAGCTGTAGTAGGTCTTGTCGGTGATGTTGCTCAGCGCCGCACGCACGTCCCAGTCGTGGGTGCGATAGCCCGCCAGCGCGTCCCAACGGCCGTAGCCCGGCAGGATCACGGTGTTCTGGTTGTCGGCGTAGCGGTCGCCGACCAGGGTCAGGCCGGTTTCGGCGTACCAGCCAAGCTCCGGCTTCCAGGTGACGAACAGGCTGGCGTTGCGCTTGGCCACATCGTTGATGCGGTTGCCTTGCTGGCCGTTGTTGTCCTTGACGATGGTCGCGTCCTGCAGGCCGATGCCGCCGCGCACATACCAGTTGCCCACGACGTTGCCGGTGGCGGTCAGCTCGATGCCGCGCGAGCGTTGCAGGCCGCTGAGCTGGATCAGGTCCGGGATGATCGGGTCGCGGGTACGGCGGTTGTAAAGTTCCAGTTCGTAGATCGCCAGGGTGGTGCTCAGGCGTTCGTCGAACCACTCGCTCTTGACCCCGATCTCCTTCTGCCGGGTCTGCTCCGGGTCGGTCTGGTTGGTGTTGCCGGCAGCGCCTGGGGTGATGCCGATCAGGCCACCACCGACAGGGGAGTACGTCTTGCTCCAGGAGGCATAGAAGGAGTGATCTTGCCAGGGCGTGTACACCACGCCGATGCGTGGACTGAAGCTGTTGTCCTTCTGTTTTTCCGAGAGGTTGCGCAGCTTGTTGGTGGTATCCACCTCGAACTGGTCGAAGCGTACGCCTGCCAGCAGTTGCCACTGGTCGTTGAGGCGGATCTGGTCCTGCAGGTAGATCCCGGTGCTCTCGACATCGGTGTGGTTGTTGCTGGACACCCGCATGGTGCCATTGTGCTGCTGGCGGGCCGTTGCGCCCTGCAGGGGCACCGAAGGCACACCAACGCCCTGGTGCAGCAGCGAGTTGCGGCGCTGTTCGCCCATTTCCAGGCCAACCAGCAGGGTGTGCTCAAGGCCGAAGGTCTCTACATGGCCTTCCAGTTCGACGGTGTTGTACAGGTTGCGGGTGCTCAGGTCCTGTTGCCAGCGCTGGCGGTCCACCAACCCCGTGGCGGGGCGGTAGGCGGTCAGGTAGGTGTTGTCGAAGTCGCTTTCCAGGGTGAACAGACTGAAGGTGTGGCGCAGTTGCCACTGGTCGTTCAGCTCGTAGTTCAGGCGCGAGCGCAGCGATTCGGCGCGGTCGTTGATGTAGTCGCGCTGGGTGTCGCCATAAGTGGTCTTGCGGCTGACGTCGGTCGGGCGTCCGGTGAGCGGGTTGCCGGGGATGCCGCGATCGGGGGTGCGGTCATAGCGGCTGTATTCGTACTGCACCAGCCAGTTCAGCTCGGGGGTGATCTGCCAGCTCATGGACGGTGCGAACAGTTGGCGGTGGTTGCCGTCGATGCCGTCGCGGAAGCTGTTCTTGTCCTCGTTGCCCAGGTTCAGGCGCAGACTGAGGGTATCGCTGGGGTCGGCGCTGAGGTCGGCGTACAGGCTGCGCAGGTCCTGGCTGCCGCCTTGTGCCTCGATGCTCGAGCGGCGTCCGTGCTCCGGCGCCTTGCTCACCCGATTGACGATGCCGCCCTGGCTGCCACGGCCATAGAGCACCGCCGCCGGGCCCTTGAGCACCTCGACCCGCTCGATGTTGTGCAGGTCGCGGGTGTACTGGCTGTCGTCGCGGATGCCGTCCAGGTAGAAGTCGTTGCTGGCGTCGAAGCCGCGGATGCGCAGGCTGTCGAAGCGGGTGTCGGCGCCGCTGCTGACGTTGGGGATACCTTCCAGCGCCTTGCCCAGGTTGCTGCTGCCATAGTCCAGCACGTTGCGGGTCTTCACCGAATCGATGGCCTGCGGCACATAGCGCGCCGGGGTCGAGGTACGGGTCGCGGTGGTCACGTCCTTGACCCGGTTGTCCTCTTCGCGGGTGCTGTCGGCGGTCACCGAGGTTTCCGGCAGGGTCGTGGTGGCGGCACTGGCCAGGCCGACACTGAACAGCAGCGACAGGCCCAGGGTCAGGGGGGAAAGGCGGCAGGGGGCAGGCATCGAAGGCGTCCAAGGGAGGGAGTGAGAAATTTGGCGCGAATGGTAATGCTTGCTATTTGCTGTTGCATCGATATTTGTAAAGGGTTGTCTTTACATATGTTTCAAAATGTTGCTATCCATTTGAATGTGTTAAGCCTTGGTTGGCTGTCGTACGGATGCGTCAGGTGACGGGAAGCGGGAAGGGGCATGGGCGTATGCCATTTTTATTGATTTCGCCCGCTTTCCACAAAAGAGACA
Organism: Pseudomonas mosselii; assembly: GCF_019823065.1. NCBI lineage: Bacteria > Pseudomonadati > Pseudomonadota > Gammaproteobacteria > Pseudomonadales > Pseudomonadaceae > Pseudomonas > Pseudomonas mosselii. The sequence continues at coordinate 6,003,211 of NZ_CP081966.1, read as the reverse complement.
AATTTGCGCTGACCTACGGCATATATGCATGGAAATGCACCAGCGCCGACCTTGTTTTTGGTTATATCAACCTGTATTTCACGTTTTTTTGACATGTCTAAGCAGGCAGGGCTAGGATTCGGGCTCTACGCCTGCTGGCCATGATCTGGCCATGCGGCTGCAAGGCCCGTTGCAGAGCATTGGCGGGCCTTTCGGCTTGGATCCGCATAGCGTCGAACCTACGAAGGGGCGTTGGTTCCTGGCGTTCTAATGCAGAGCGTTTTTGAATACGAAATAAGGAAAACAACATGTTGAAAACCAGGATCAGCCTGGTCGCCCTGGCGATGATCGCCGCGACCCAGGCACAGGCCAATGAGCAGGCCGAAAGCAAGGGCTTCATTGAGGACAGCCACGCCAACGTCCTGCTGCGCAACGCCTTCATCAACCGTGACAAAAAGCACGGCACCAACGACCAGTCCCAGTGGGGCCAGGGCGTCATTGCCAACTTCTCCTCCGGCTTCACCCAGGGCACCGTCGGTGTCGGTGTCGACGCGTTCGGTCTGTACGCCCTGCGCCTGGATGGCGGCAAAGGCCGCAACCAGGGTGGCGGTGTCGACTTCTTCAAGCGCTCCGATCCCACTTTTGATGGTGAAAAGACCAACGCTTCGCACAACCTGGCCCGTGGTGGCGCTGCGGTGAAGTTCCGTGTCTCCAACACCGTGCTCAAGTACGGTGACCAGATGCCGGCCCTGCCGGTGCTGCAGTACGATGACGGCCGCCTGCTGCCGGAAAGCTTCACCGGCACCATGATCACCTCCAAGGAGATCAAGGGCCTGGAAATCAACGCCGGCCGCTTCACCCAGGAAGCCCGCAAGAGCGCCGAGCGTCGTGATGGCGGTGGCCTGAAGTCGATCAACGTGCTCGGCGGCAGCTACAAGTTCACCGACAACTTCACCGCGTCGCTGTACACCGCCGACAACGAAGATGTGATGAAGAAGCACTACCTGGGCCTGAACTACGTCTTCCCGATCGCCAGCGACCAGTCCCTGACCCTGGACTTCAACGGCTACAAGTCCGATATCGACAACAAGTACGTGCGTGCCGCCAAGCTCAACGGCGACTCCAACACCATCTGGAGCCTGGCCGCTACCTACGCCTACGGCCCGCACTCGTTCACCCTGGCGCATCAGCGCAGCACCGGCAGCACCGGCTACAACTACGGCTGGTACCAGAACGACGGTGGCGTGGGTGACGGTGGTTCGACCATCTACCTGGCCAACTCCTACTGGTCCGACTTCAACGCCGAGGACGAGCGTTCCTGGCAGCTGGGCTACGGCCTGGACTTCGGCGCCTTCGGCGTGCCGGGCCTGACCTACAAGTTTGCCTATGTGGTGGGTGACAACATCAACACCCGCAAGGTCGGTGCACCTGAAGGTTTCGGTGAAGGTAAAGAGCGCGAGATCTTCAACCAGATCCGTTACGTGGTTCAGGAAGGCCCGGCCAAGGACCTGTCCGTCAAACTGCGTAGCTCGTTCCTGCGTACCAACACCGCAGTGCGCCAGAATGGCTACAACGACGACGGCAACGAAGTCCGCGTATTCGTCGAGTACCCGATCAGCATCTTCTGATCCTGATCCCGCGTCACCCGCAGCCCCGGCCTATGCCGGGGCTGTTTCTTTCCGGCGCACGTTGACCGCCGCCGCCACCTCGATTTCACCCGTCTGCGGCGCGAAGCTGTCGCTGCGCGCCATCCGCCACATCCGTGCATAGAACTCGCTGTCGATCGCGCCGCTGAGCAGTTCGCCCGGCTTGAGGAAAGTGTGCAACTGCGAAAACAGGCTGATCTCGCTGGCGCTGATACGCCGCGCCAGGTGCTTGGGCTTGAGTTCAGAGGGGTGGTCCAGGCCGGCGGCGGCAAGCATCTCGGCCAGGGCATGCAAGGTATTGCGGTGGAAGCTGGCGACCCGCTCGGCTTTCTCCGGCACCACTAGCGCGCGCTGGCGCAGCGGGTCCTGGGTCGCCACCCCGGTCGGGCACTTGTTGGTGTGGCAGCTCTGCGACTGGATGCAGCCGATGGCGAACATGAAGCCCCGCGCCGAGTTCACCCAGTCCGCGCCGATGGCTAGCACGCTGGCGATGTCGAAGGCGCTAACCAGTTTGCCCGCCGCACCGATGCGGATGCGCTCGCGCAGGTTCAGCCCCACCAGGGTGTTGTGCACGAACATCAGGCCCTCGCGCAGGGGCACGCCCATGTTGTCGGAGAACTCCCGGGGCGCCGCGCCGGTGCCGCCTTCCTTGCCGTCGACGACGATGAAGTCCGGGGTGATGCCGGAGGCCAGCATGGCCTTGGCGATGCCCATGAACTCCCACGGGTGGCCCAGGCAGAACTTGAAACCCACCGGCTTGCCGCCAGACAGCTCGCGCAGCCGGGCGACGAACTGCAGCAACTCCCGTGGCGTGCTGAAGGCACTGTGGGCGGCCGGCGAGATGCAGTCCTCGCCTTCGCGCACGCCCCGGGTGTTGGCGATCTCGGCGCTGACCTTGTGCCCCGGCAGGATCCCGCCATGGCCCGGCTTTGCGCCCTGGCTGAGCTTGATCTCGATCATCTTCACCTGAGGCGAGCGTGCCTGTTCGGCGAAGCGATCAGGGTCGAAGTGGCCGTCTTCGGTACGGCAGCCGAAATAACCGCTGCCGATTTCCCAGATCAGGTCGCCGCCGTGTTCGCGGTGGTAGGGGCTGATGCTGCCCTCACCGGTGTCATGGGCGAAGCGGCCCAGGCGCGCGCCCTTGTTCAGCGCGGCGATGGCGTTGGCGCTGAGGGCGCCGAAGCTCATGGCCGAGATATTGAAGATCGACGCCGAGTACGGCTGACGGCACTGCGGGCCGCCGATGCGGATGCGGAACGAGGCCGGGTCGGGCATCGGCACTGGCAGCATCGAATGGCTGATGAACTCGAAGCCTGGTTTATAGGCGTCGTTGAGGGTGCCGAAGGCTTTCTCGGCGCTTTCGTTCTTGGCCCGGGCGTAGACCAGCGAACGCTGGGCGCGGGAGAACGGCAGCTTGTCGTCGTCGCCTTCGATCAGGTACTGGCGGATCTCCGGGCGGACGGTTTCGATCAGGTAGCGGATGTTGCCCAGGATCGGATAGTTGCGGCGCACCGCGTGGTGGCGTTGGCGCAGGTCGTTGAGGCCGACCAGGCTGAGCAGGGCGCTGATGACGGTGAAGGGCCAGAGCCCGTCGTGCCGGGCGAGGAAGGGTAGGCTGGCGAGGGTGAACAGCAGGCACAGGGTCAGGCAGGCGTAGCGGCTGGGGAGTGCGTCTTTCATGGGGCCATCGCAGACAGGGTGACCGGCCTAGGATAGGCAAAGCGCAGCAGCGGAAAACCAGGGCGATTGGTAAAACACTATTACCTGGGTAGGACCAAAAGCTTGTCGGTTTCGGGCCCATCGCGGGGCAACTCCGCGATGAGGCCCTCGGTGTTACTGTTTGAACACCTGCTTCACCCGGCCGTCGATTTCGCCCTTGTCGCCCTGGCCCGAAGCCTTGGCCTGCGGACCGCCGCCCAGGTTCAGGTCGAGCTTGCCATCGGTATTGATGATCCCGTCCGCCGTTGCATGGATATTGAACTTGGCGCAGCTGATATTGATGGTGCCGTCGGACTTCAATTCGATCACGCTGTCGCCACAGACCAGGCGGATCTGGTCGCCGGCATCCATCACATAGTTGCCGTGCACACTGTCGCGCTTGTCGCCACCGACCAGCAGGACGTCGCGATGGCGCACCGAGCGCAGGCGGTCCTGGCCGATGGTCACGGTCTCGATCATGCCCACGGTCTTGACCCGGCTGATGCCCACCGACAACGTCTGGTTCTGCTCCACCACCGTGTCCATGTTGCGTTCGGCATGCACGTACAACTGCTCGGCGCCCTTCTTGTCCTCCATGCGGATTTCATTGAAGTTGGCCGGGCTGCCGCCCTTGCTCGAACGGCTCTTCATGCCGCTTTGCGTGGCGCTGCCGGGCAGGTCGTAGGGCACCGTCTGCTCGGCGTTGTAGACCCGCCCGGTGATGATCGGCCGGTCGGGGTCGCCTTCGAGAAAACTGACGATCACCTCCTGGCCGATCCGCGGCACCTGGATCGAGCCCCAGTTCTTGCCCGCCGTGGCTTGCGACACGCGGATCCAGCACGAGCTGTTCTCGTTGGACTGATCGTGGCGGTCCCAGTGGAAGTGCACCTTGACCCGGCCATACTGGTCGGTCCAGATCTCCTCGCCGGCAGGGCCGACCACCACGGCCGTCTGCGGGCCCTTGACGATCGGCCGCAGGGTGCTGCCCACCGGGCGGTAGCTTTGCTGCGCGTCGATGCAGCTGAGGTTGCTCTCGAACTGCGCCGCACCGCTGCCGCCACCGCTTTCCAGGCGCTCCTGATGCACGTAGTAGCGGGCGGCGACGATCAGGTACTCGCGGTTCTGGTCCTGGCGGCTGAAGTTGCTCAGGCTGAACAGATGGCCGCTGCCCAGGCCCCGGGCATTGCCGCGCAGCTCGACCCGCTCGTGCAGGCTCTGCAGCGACTCCAGGCGGGTGCGGGCGTAGTGCTCGCCGTCCTGGGTCTGCTCGTAGGCGCCGGGGTAGTCGTACAGCGGGTAGTCGCCGGCCTGGTGCGGGCGCGGCATCGCCGAGCGCACGTCGATGCGCGCGCTGGGGCGCTGGAAGTCGTAGTCGTTGAGCTCCAGGGAGCCGGGCTGGACCTCCTGGGCCAGGTGCCAGTCGTTGATATGGTCGCGCTCGCGGTGCTGGCCGTCCGGCGGGTAGTAGGGCACGGTCTCGTAGCCGGGGGCCTTCTGGTGCGCGCCGTAGGCGTCGGCCAGCACCAGCACGTGGCGTTCCTGCTCGTGGCGGAAGAAGTAGTAGATGCCTTCCTCCTCCATCAGGCGGCTGACGAAGTCGAAGCTGGTCTCGCGGTACTGCACGCAGTACTCGCGCTCGCGGTAGTTGCGGCTGAGCAGGTCCTCGAAATCCGAGAAGCCCAGGTCGCGGAACACCTGCTTGATGATCTGCGGCGCGCTCAGGTGCTGGAAGATCCGGCAGTCGCTGGTGCGTGTCAGCAGCCACAGCCACGGACGCAAGGTGACGCGGTAGCTGGCGAACTGGCCCTGGTCCACCGACTGGCTGCAACGGGCGACGATGCCGTGGAAATGCCGCGAGCTGCCGACGCTCTGCTGCACGCTCAGGCTCATGGGCTTGCCCAGCAGCTGGTTGAGGTCGATGGCCGGGTCGTCGCTGGTCAGCTGCAGCTCGAAGTCGAACAGGCGGCCGAGTTCCTCGCTGCCGCCCATTTCGGCAAGGATCAGCTTGTCCGGCCCCAGGGGGCTGTTGATCTGCGCCAGGCGCGTGAACTGCTTGAACAGCATGGTCGGTCCTGTCAGTCGGCGGCGCCGAAGTCATAGTGCAAGTCGTTGTCACGACGGCTGATGCTGACGCTGGCCAGCGGCTTGCCCTCGAGCAGGCGGGTCAGGAACTCGCGGCTCATGTCCGGCAGCAGGCCGTTGGTGAGGATGGCGTCGATCATGCGGCCTCCGCTTTCGGTCTCGGTGCAGCGCGAGACGATCAGCTCGACCACGCCGTCGTCGTAGGCGAAGCCGACCTTGTGGGTGCCTTCCACGCGCTTGCGGATGCGCTCCAGCTGCAGGCGGGTGATGGCCTTGAGCATGGCGTCGCTGAGTGGGTAGTAGGGGATGGTCACCAGGCGGCCGAGCAGCGCCGGCGGGAAGATCTCCAGCAGCGGCTTGCGCAGCGAGGTGGCCACGGCCTCCGGGTCGGGCAGGGCCTGTGGGTCCTTGCAGATGTTGGCGATCAGCTCGGTGCCAGCGTTGGTGGTGAGCAGGATCAGGGTGTTGCGAAAATCGATCTGGCGGCCTTCGCCGTCTTCCATCACGCCCTTGTCGAACACCTGGAAGAAGATCTCGTGCACGTCGGGGTGGGCTTTCTCCACCTCGTCCAGCAGCACCACGCTGTACGGGCGACGGCGCACCGCCTCGGTCAGCACGCCGCCCTCGCCGTAGCCGACATAGCCGGGTGGGGCGCCCTTGAGGGTGGAGACGGTGTGGGCCTCCTGGAACTCGCTCATGTTGATGGTGATCAGGTTCTGCTCGCCGCCGTACATGGCCTCGGCCAGGGCCAGCGCGGTCTCGGTCTTGCCCACCCCGGAGGTGCCGGCGAGCATGAACACGCCGATGGGCTTGTTCGGGTTGTCGAGGCCGGCGCGGGAGGTCTGGATGCGCTTGGCGATCATCTTCAGCGCGTGGTCCTGGCCGATGATGCGCTTGGCCAGGTGGCTGTCGAGGTTGAGCACGGTCTCGATCTCGTTGCGCGCCATGCGGCCCACCGGGATGCCGGTCCAGTCGGCGACCACCGAGGCCACCGCCTGGTAGTCCACGGTCGGCAGGATCAGCGGGCTCTCGCCTTGCAGCTGGCTCAGACGCTGCTGCAGGTCGACGAGTTTTTCGCGCAGTTCATGGCTGCCCTGCACGTCCACTTCCTGATCGACCACGCCGACCTGTTCACGTAGTTGCGCGCGGGTGGCCAGCAGCTCGTCAACCAGGGCTTTCTCCTCCGCCCAGCGGCTTTCCAAGGCGGCCAGGCGCTCGCGCTCCTCGGCCAGCAGGCTGTCGGCCTGGGCTTGGCGCTGCTCGGTGCTGACGCCGATGGCGGCTTCGCGGGCAATGATCTGCAGTTCCACCTCCAGCGCCTCGATGCGCCGGCGGCTGTCGTCCACCTCGGCCGGCACCGCGTGCAGGCTGATGGCGACGCGGGCGCAGGCGGTGTCGAGCAGGCTCACCGACTTGTCCGGCAGCTGGCGTGCCGGAATGTAGCGGTGCGACAGCCTCACGGCGGCTTCCAGCGCTTCGTCGAGGATCTGCACCTGATGGTGCTTCTCCATGGTCGAGGCCACGCCGCGCATCATCAGCAGCGCCTTGGCTTCGCTTGGCTCGTCCACCTGGACCACCTGGAAACGCCGGGTCAAGGCCGGGTCCTTCTCGATATGCTTTTTGTATTCGGCCCAGGTGGTCGCGGCCACGGTGCGCAGGCTGCCACGGGCCAGGGCCGGCTTGAGCAGATTGGCGGCATCACCGGTGCCGGCCGCGCCGCCGGCACCGACCAGGGTATGGGCTTCGTCGATGAACAGGATGATCGGCTTGGGCGAGGCCTGCACGTCCTCGATCACCTGGCGCAGGCGCTGTTCGAACTCGCCCTTCATGCTGGCGCCGGCCTGCAGCAGGCCGACGTCCAGGCTGCGCAGCTCGACGTCCTTCAGTGCCGGCGGCACGTCGCCGGCGACGATGCGCAGGGCGAAGCCTTCGACCACGGCGGTCTTGCCGACGCCGGCCTCGCCGGTGAGGATCGGGTTGTTCTGGCGGCGGCGCATGAGGATGTCGACCAACTGGCGGATCTCCTCGTCACGGCCGACGATGGGGTCGAGCTTGCCGCTGCGGGCCTGCTCGGTGAGGTCGACGGTGAAGCGCTTGAGCGCTTCCTGCTTGCCCATCGCCGCCGGGGCCACGGCGCCGCTGGCCTCGCCCGGCGCCGCGGCGCTGAAGCCGTCGCTGGCGGCCAGGTTGTTTTCCGGCGAGTCGCCGACGTACTCGTCGAAACGCTCGCTCAGCGCCTCGACCTTCAGTTTGGCGAACTCGCTGGACAGCCCCAGCAGCGCATTGCGCAGGCTCGGGGTCTTGAGGATGCCGACCAGCAGGTAGCCGGTGCGCACCTGGCTTTCGCCGAACATCAGGCTACCGTAGACCCAGCCGCGCTCGACGGCCTCTTCCACCTGGGAGGACAGGTCGGTGATCGAGGTCGAGCCCCGTGGCAGGCGGTCCAGGGCATCGGTCAGGTCGCGGGCCAGGCGTGCCGGCTCGACGTTGAACTGGCGGATGATGCGGTGCAGGTCGCTGTCCTGCAGCTGCAGCAGCTGGTGCAGCCAGTGCGCCAGCTCGACATAGGGGTTGCCCCGCAGCTTGCAGAACACCGTGGCGGCCTCGATGGCCTTGTAGGCGACGCTGTTGAGTTTGCCGAACAGCGCGGCGCGGCTGATTTCACCCATGGTCCTGACTCCTTGTGAGGGGCGCGGCGACCGGCTGGTCGGCGTAGTACCGGGCCAGCTTCAGGTCGCGTGCATCGTGCGAGGGGCGGCCGAGCCAGGTGTCGAACCCCAGGCGCTGACCGGCATTGAGTTGCAGCGCGGGCACCTGGCCCTGCGCGAGGATGAGGTTGAGGTCCCAGTCCAGTTCCTGGCCCAGATACTCGGCGACCCAGGCCGCCAGCTCGACGAACGCCTGCCCACCGGGGAGCAGCGCGTGGTACTGGTCGAGGGTCAGCGGGCCCAGGCACAGGCGGAACTTGTGCTGGCGGTCCCAGACGTAGCGGCCCAGGCACAGGTCCATGCCCAGGCGGTTGGCGCGCACGCCGAGCTGGCTGCGCTCGGGCAGCTCCAGCCACTGGCCGACGTACTCCTCGAGCTGCACCGGCACGCCGAAATAGCTCGACAGGATGCTGCACAGGCCGTCCGGGTAGCGGGTCTGCGCCGCCAGGTGGCCGGACCAGTGCAGCTTGGCGGTGTCGGCCAGCGGCCCCTGGTCTTGCAGTTCCGGCTGGCCGCGGCCGCTGAGGGCGGCCAGGCGCGCGGCCCAGTAGTCGTCACCGGGGCGGTCGTGGCTGACGGTCGGCCGGGCCTCGGCCCAGGCGCGGTAGAACAGGCTCAGCAAGCGGTGGTGGAAGATGTCGAGGAAGCGTTTGCTGGTCGGGTCGGCGTGGTTGCGCTGGCGTTCGCGCATGTACTCGGTCAGGTGCAGCGGCAGCGGGCCGTTGGGGCCGCCGAGGCCGAAGAAGAACTGCTCCAGGCGCGCCGGCTGATCGTCGTTGGCCGTGACCGAGGCCAGCGTCGCCGGGGCGAAGCCGCAGTCCAGGCGCTGCCCCAGGCGCACCGGCTCGTCGGCCAGGCGCAGCGAATGGCCGAAGCGCGGCAGCTCGGGGTTTTCCGCCTCGAGGCGACGCAAGGCCTGGAAGAAGTCGTACTCCCAGGGCTGCGCCTGCATGGCCTGTAGCGTGCTCACAGGGTCGGCCTGCGCCCGGGCTTGGCGTTCCAGCGCATGATCTCGCCACGTTCGCTGGTGCGCAGCACGGTTTCGGTGAAACTGTTGATCGACACGTAGCGAGTCAGGAAGCGCTCGAACACCGCGCCCAGGAGGAACACGCCGGTGCCGCGGAAGGCGTTTTCGTCGAACGTCAGGGTGATCTCCAGGCCGCGGCCGAAGACGATCGGCCCGGGCATCGGCAGGCGCCGGGTGCAGGGCTTGCAACTGACCTCGCGCAGGCCGTCGATCTGCAGTTGCAGGGCACTGTCCTGCTGGTCGCCGTACAGGCGCAGCAGTTCGCGCAGGGCGGCGGCGCCTTGGCCCTGTTCGGCCAGGGACAGGTAGTTCAGCGACAGTTGGCTGATCAGGCGCCAGGCCCGGTTGTCGTGGGCATGGCTGGCCTTCGGTCGGCTGGGGCCGGCCAGGCAGCGCACGGCGGACACCGGGGCGCTGTCGGCCAGGCTGAAGTCGCTGCGGCCGTCGCCGACGTTCATGAACAGCGGCAGGTCGCGGTTGCTGCACAGCGCGCTGATGCCCAGCTGGCGCAGGTCGTGGCGGTACGGTGCCTGGTGGCCGTCGACCAGGCTGACGAAGGTCTCGCTGCCCATGTAGCTGGAGCGCGTGCCGTTGCGTCGCTGCTCGCTGGACAGCACCCGAGGCTCGCGACGGACGATGTAGTAGGCCTGGTCACGGCCGTAGCGCGACGGGTCGCGCACGGCGTAGAACGGCAAAAACGCCTGGTCCGGCCCGGTGCCGTGGCCGGCGACCTGCTGCAGCGAGTGGATCTCGAAATCAGTGGGCCGGGTGCGGTCGGCGATCACATGGTGCTCGTGGACCCGGTCGGTCAGGTGGATGCGGTCGACCCGGCGCGGGAACAGGTTGATCGCCGGGGTGCAGAACGGCACAAACTGCGCGCTGCCCACGCTGCTCTCCAGCGTGGGGTCGAAGCGCTCGAACAGGACCAGCAGCTCCAGTTCCTGGCCGTCGCAACGTTTGACCGCGCGCTCCAGCCCGGCGAAATCGACGAACAGGAAACGCTGCGGCAGGGCGAAGTATTCCTGCAACAGGCGATAGCCCTGGAACGCCTGGGGCACCACCGGCAACGCCGCTTCGCGATCGTCGAAGCCGCACGGCAGCAAGGCCTGCTCGACCGGGATGCGCTCGACCCAGTCGGCCCCCGGCTGGCGCACGAACACCGCGCAGGCGCTGCCCAGCAGTTGCTCGTACAGGCGATAGGGCGTTTCATCGGCGCCATTGAGGTACAGCGGCAGGTGCGTCAGCGGCAGGCTGTTGAACGGGATTTCCGCGCCGCTGCGCAAGGTCAGGCGCAGGCCGGCACGGGCCTTCGGCTCGCTGGCGGCCAGGCGCCCGAGCACGGCGCCGGGGTTGCCGAAGTATTCGGCGCGGGCCACCTGCAGCGGCCACAGGGTGACGTCCTGGGTGCTGCGGAATTCGCACGGCGTCTGCGAGTTGCGGCCGAGGTTGGCGCGCAGCACGCTGTCGCGGGGCAGCTGGAAACCGGCGGCCAGCGAGCCCTCGTCGGGGTCGGTCTGCAGTTGCACCACGGTCATCGACGGGGTCGGCGCCAGGTAATGCGGGTAGGCGATTTCCAGCAGGTTGTGGGTGAAGGTCGGGTACTCGGCGTCGAGCTTGAGCTGCACCCGCGCGGTGAGGTAGGCGAAGCCTTCCAGCAGGCGCTCGACATAGGGGTCGGCGCATTCGATCCCGGACAGCGTCAGGCGCCCGGCGATCTTCGGGTATTCCTTGGCGAACTCGGCGGCACCCTCGCGGATATGCTGCAGTTCCTGGTTGTACAGTTCGAGCAGGCGCGGGTTCATGCGCGTCTCCGGCGGTCGGCGGGGGCCACGCGCACGTGCCCGGACTCCAGGTCCACGTCGGTCTGCAACAGCAGCGGCAGGGCCGCCGGCTGGGCCCACAGGTCGCCTTCGATTTCGAAGCTCAGGGCGTTGGCGTTCATCTCGCCGGGGGCGGCCTGGGCGCGCACCTTCAGGGTATGGGCAAGGATGCGCGGCTCGTAGGTGGCGATGGCCTGGTGGATGATACGTTCGAGCGCGTTGAGGTCGATGTTCGACGCGCTGTTGCCGGCCAGGGCCGGCAGGCCGTAGTTGATCACCGAGGCGCCTGCCGGGGAATTCAGCGTGGCGCCGGTGTCGAGCAGCGAGGTGGTGTTGAGCAGCCAGGCCAGGTCGCGCAGCACCGAGGCCTTGAGCTGCTGCAGGCTGAGCACGCGCTTGTCGGGGGCTTCCTGCGGGTTGCCCGGCTCGTCGTCGGTCAGGCGATCCAGCAGCGAGGGCTGCAGGCGGTCGCGGGTGGCGATCTCGGCTACCACTGGAACATCCCTGTGAACATTTTCTGGTCTTCGAAGCCGGTGTCGCAGGACGCGCTCGGCGTGGGCGTTGAGGCTTCCAGGCCGGCCGGGGTCAGGCGCACGGCGCGCGAGGTTTTCAGGCATTCGCCCTTGAGCGTCGGGTGGGGTTGCACGTGGGTCACCAGCACGATCGGCACGCCGTCGAACTGCTCGACCCGGGCCTTGCCGGCGCGGTCGGGGCTCAGGCCGCAGGGCCATGGCATGTCCAGCGCCAGGCGTTGTTCGCCGCGATCGAGCACGCACTGGCCGGCGTTATCGGTCAGCTTCACGGTCTGCCCGCCCAGGTTCGCCTGGCTCAGCAGTTCGGCGTCGGCGCAGGCGCTCAGGGCCAGCAGCAAGGCACCGACCAGGGCCACGCGCTTCATGTCAGCTCCCAGAACCAGACCTGTTTCGACTGGTAGTTCTGATCGGAGAAGCCCTTGGTCAGGCCGCGGTTCCACAGGTCGATATGGTCGCCCGTGCGGTTTTCCTGGCTTTGCCCGGTGCGGGCGAAGCAGTCCTTGTAGAAGATGATCCCGGTCTTGGCTTTGAGCTTGTCGCGCTCCTGGGCGCTGCCGCCGATGCGCTGCGGGCGTCCCAGCTGGCGCTCCAGCCAGTTGGCCAGGGATTCGGCGCCACGGGCATGGCCATGGGCGCACTTGGGTTCGGTATAAGTCGATTTGTTGACCTTGAGGCTCATCTCGCCGTTGAGCGCGATGCTCATGCGGATGGCGCACTGATTGTCCCACGGTCCATCGCAGGGCGAGGACACCTTCGGATAGGCATTCCACAAGTTGATGAAAGAAGGCTTGGCCATGATGTTCACCGTGGGCGGGTGAGGCGTGGGGAAGAGCCCCCGCGCCGCCTGGGGCGGCACGGGCGCGGTCGGTCAGATCTTGACGTTGGAGCGGATGTTCCAGCCGTACTTGATCGGGCCGCCTTCCTTGGTGCCGTCGGCCTTCTGCGGCTGATAGTCGACGGTGACCTTGGCGAAGTTCAGGGTCACGTTCTCGGTCAGGCGGTCGTCGCTGCCCGAGCCGCCGGTGCTCAGCGAGCTGACGATCACCTCTTCGAGGTTGATGATCAGGTACTCGACCTGGCTTTCACCGCCGGCCTTGCGCACGGTCAGCTTGACCTTGTCGATGTGCTTGCCGCTGGAGCAGTGGGCCATCAGGTTGGGGCTGGACTTGTCGATGTACTTGGTGATCGACAGGTCCTGGATGTTGACCTTGCCCGAACCGCCGCCGCTGCCCATGTGCATGTTGCCGGACTGGGACATGCCCCAGCTCCAGTTCAGGACGTCGATTTCGTCCTTGTGGGCCTTGTCGTGGGACTCGCCCTTGATGTCGCCGATCTTGATGAAAATATCTACAGCCATGATGTCCTCGGGATTTCGCGTCGGTTAGCGGTAGTAGTGGCTAATCGCGGGCAAGCCCACTCCCACTGTGGGAGCGGGCTTGCCCGCGATGATCAGGCCCCTTTGGCCGAAGGCAGCTTCGACACCAGGCGCAGCGACACGGTCAGCCCTTCGAGCTGGTAGTGCGGGCGCAGGTAGAAGCGCGAGTTGTAGTAACCCGGGTTGCCTTCGACTTCCTCGACCACCACTTCGGCGGCCGCCAGCGGGTGCTGGGCCTTGGTGGTCTCGGTGGAGTGCGCCGGGTCGCCGTCGACGTAGTTGAGGATCCAGTCCTGCAGCCAGCGCTGCATCTCGTCCTTTTCCTTGAACGAGCCGATCTTGTCGCGAACGATGCACTTCAGGTAATGGGCGAAGCGGCAGGTGGCGAACAGGTACGGCAGGCGCGCGGCCAGGTTGGCGTTGGCGGTGGCGTCCGGGTCGTCGTATTCGGCCGGCTTCTGCAGCGACTGCGCACCGATGAAGGCGGCGAAGTCGGTATTCTTCTTGTGCAGCAGCGGCATGAAGCCGTTCTTGGCCAGCTCCGCCTCGCGGCGATCGGAGATGGCGATCTCGGTCGGGCACTTCATGTCCACGCCACCGTCGTCGGTGGGGAAGGTGTGCGCCGGCAGGCCTTCGACTTCGCCGCCGGATTCCACGCCGCGGATGCGCGAGCACCAGCCGTAGTACTTGAACGAGCGGTTGATGTTCACCGCCATGGCATAGGCGGCGTTGGCCCAGGTGTACTTGCTGCTGTCGGCGCCGTCGGTGTCTTCCTCGAAGGCGAACGCTTCCACCGGGTCGGTCTTGGCGCCGTAGGGCAGGCGCGCCAGGAAGCGCGGCATGGTCAGGCCGATGTAGCGCGAGTCTTCCGATTCACGCAGCGAACGCCAGCCGGCGTATTCCGGGGTGGTGAAGATCTTGGTCAGGTCGCGCGGGTTGGACAGCTCCTGCCACGAGCCCATGCCCATCACCGTCGGCGAAGCGGCGGAGATGAATGGCGCGTGCATCGAGGCGCAAACTTTGGATACCTCGCCCAGTAGCTCGACATCGGGTGGCGACTGGTCGAAGTAGTAGTCGCCCACCAGGCAGCCGTAGGGTTCGCCACCGAACTGGCCGTATTCCTCTTCGTAGAGCTTCTTGAAGATCGGGCTCTGGTCCCAGGCGGTGCCCTTGAATTTTTTCAGGGTCTTGTGCAGGTCGTTCTTCGAGATGTTGAGCACGCGGATCTTCAGCTGCTCGTCGCTCTCGGTGTTGTTGACCAGATAGTGCAAGCCGCGCCAGGCGCTTTCCAGCTTCTGGAAGTCATCGTGGTGGATGATCTGGTTGACCTGGGCGGTGAGCTTGGCGTCGATGGCGGCGATGATCTGCTCGATCGAACCGATGGCATCGTTGGACACCAGGCTGGTCTGCGCCAGGGCCTGTTCGGCGAGGGTGCGCACGGCGCTCTCGACGGCTTCCTTGGCCCGCTCGGTCTTGGGCTTGAATTCCTGCAGCAGCAGGCTGGCGAACTCGCTCGGGTCCTGGGTGGCCGCCTGGGGGGCCTGGCTGTCGCGCAACGGATCGTTCATGGTCGGTCTCCTCAGGCCTTCGGCTCGGTGTCGGCAGGTTTCGGCGCGCTGGCCAGGGCCTGGAGCAGGGCCGGGTCCTTGATGGCCTTGAGGATGATGTCCTCGGCGCCGGTCTTGCCGTCCATGTAGGTCAGCAGGTTGGCCAGCTGGGTGCGGGCCTCGAGCAGCTGGTTCAGGGCATCGACCTTGCGTGCCACGGCGGCGGGGCTGAAGTCGTCCATGCTCTCGAAGGTGATGTCCAGGCTCAGGTTGCCTTCACCGGTCAGCTCGTTGGGCACATTGAACGCCACGCGGGGCTTCATGGCCTTCAGGCGCGAGTCGAAGTTGTCGACGTCGATCTCCAGGAACTTGCGGTCGGCCACGGCCGGCAGCGGCTCGGCGGGCTTGCCGGCGAGGTCCGAGAGCACGCCCATGACGAAGGGCAGCTGGACCTTCTTCTCGGCGCCGTACAGCTCGACGTCATATTCGATCTGTACCCGCGGCGCACGGTTGCGCGCGATGAATTTCTGGGAGCTGTCTTTCGCCACGTTGTTCCTCCTGGTCGCCGGTACGGCGGCTCTGCTTGTTGCGGGCGTCGGTGTTTAGGCGGCCGGAACGACGTCAGTCGTGTTCCGGACCACGCAGGTTCTCGAATTGCGACATGCCATCGGGGATCAGGTCGCGGACGATGGTCGCGAAGTCGGCATTGACCAGGTTCTTCGCCCGGCGCAGCAGCACCGGCAGCGGGCTGGAGGGCTCGTGGCGGGCGTAGTACTGGAGCAGGCGCTCGAGGCTCTGCAGCACGTCGTCGCGGCTGTTCACCTCGCCGGGGCGTGCTGCGGGGCGTGGCGCGGCGACGGGCTGTGGGTTGTCATGGGCGCCGGGCGCTGTCGCTTCGTCCAGGCTCGCGCTGACGGGCGCCGAGCCTTCCGGGCTGTAGTCGGCCAGCACCTGCTGCACCTGACGCAGCGGCTGGCGCAGGGCGGATAGGTCGACGCCGCTGGCCGAACCGACCTGGTCGTTGACCCGGCTCTCGATGGTGTCCAGGGCTTCGCGGGCCAGCTGTAGGGCCTGGCGGCATTGCGCAAGCTGCTCGGAGTCGGCGTCGCGCAGGGCGGCGGCCAGTTCCTCGGCGCTCAACTGCTCACTGGCGAAGTGCTGCACGCCTGCCGCATGCAGGGCGGCGCGCAGGGTGACCGGGCCGAAGGCGCGCGAACGCACAAGCACGGCGTCGCGCAGCAGGGCGATGTTGGTGTCGCAGGTGAGGCCGGCCAGGGCGTTGACGCGCACGGTGGGGTCGTTGTCGTCGGCGGCATCCAGTTGCGGGTGCAGGTGCAACCAGTATTCGCCCAGCAGGTCGCGGATCAGTTCAAGACTCGCGGCCAGGCCCGGCAAGCCGTGCAGGGCCAGGTTGGCCTGAACCAGGAAGTGGGTGATGCGCAGGTCCTTGCTGCGTTGCAGCAGGCCGGTGCAGGCCTGTTCGATGTCACGCCACTGCGGCGGCTCGGCCGGCTGCACGGCGTCGCCCATCACGCGCTCGGGGCGCCCCTGGGCATCACGTTCCAGTTGCAGGAAATCGGCATCGTATTCGAGGTCGTCGCCGCACGGGAAGTCTGCGGAAACAGCGGCGAGCAGCTGCGGTGAGTTCACCAGAAATCGATCTCCATATCGGCCCTTGGTGAGGGCTTTGTTCGCGACAAGTTGCAAATGTGAAGTGGCGCACAAACTTGTCAAAGAATGCGAAGTTGATATCACAGTGATATCACTTTGGCACTCTTAAGTTGCGCATTTATGGTTTATTTCCAAATTGCTGTCAAGGTAAGCTACGCGCCGCGAAGGGTGAGTGTGAACCAGTTGGCAGGTAGTCGTGTCCATTGGTCAGGTGCCATCAAAGTGCCTTGCCGATAGGGTTTAATACGACCTTTCCGGGAAGCGAATTTCGGTGTGATGCCCAGTATTTACAAGGGTTTAGCCGGAAAGCGGGGTCGGGCTCGCGAATCCACTCAAATGGATGTGTGAGTGTTTCATATATATGCAAGGAGGCGTGATGGCACTTTGCCTGACCATTACCAGTTATCACAAGATAACCCCTGGGCAATGCCCGGAGAAGTTGCTGGAAAACGGTGCCATCAGCGTAGGTCGTGCGGCGGATAATGACTGGGTACTGCCCGATCCCGAACGCCTAGTTTCTTCGAAACATTGTGTGATTCAGTTCAAGGACGGCCGCTACTACTTGACCGATAACAGCACCAACGGCGTGGAACTGGTGCATGCCGGTATTCGCCTGCGTCGCGGTAACAGCGAACCGTTGATGGACGGTGAAGTTATTCGAATTGGCGATTACGAGATCCAGGCGCGCATCGATGCCGGCCTGTCGATCCCGGTTGCCGGGCAGCCGCAGGCCCATAGTTTCGAAGCCTTGATGGCCAACCAGGCGGCCGCCCCGAGCGCGCCCATCGTCGGCGCGCCGGCCGCGTTTCTGCAGGGGGCCTCGAGCCACGACACCCTGCCGGACCTGTTCGACTTTCTCGGCCCTTCCAGCGTGCCGCCGGCCAGCCAGCCGGATCATGTCCCCGCCCAGCAGCATGACTTTCGCCCGCCCACGCCAGTGGCGCCGCCGCCCGCGCCGGTGCCGGCCGCCATGCCCGCCGCGCCGGGCATGATCCCCGACGACTGGAACCTGCTCGACGAAACGCCCGCCGTTGCTCCCCAGCCTGCGCCTGTCATCGCGCCGCCCCTGCCAGAGCCGGTAGCGCAGGTGGCACCGGTCGTCACGCCTGCGCCGCCCACTGCCGTGTCGGCACCTGCGCCTGGCCCGGCTGACGCCAGCGATGCGTTGCTGCAGGCCTTCCTGCGTGGCGCAGGTATCGAGCACCTGCGCATTGATGCGGCCGATGCCGCCGCGCAGATGGAGGCGGTCGGGCGTAGCTACCGCCTGATGGTCGAAGGCCTGATCGATGTGCTGCGCGCGCGCAGCAGCCTGAAGGGCGAGTTCCGCATGCAGCAGACCACCATCGCCCCGGTGCGCAACAACCCGCTGAAATTCGCCCCCAACGCCGACGAAGCGCTGCTGTTGCTGCTGCGCGAGGGCAACCAGGCGTTCATGGCCCCGGACCAGGCGGTGCGCGACAGTTTCGACGACCTGCGCGCCCACCAGCTGGCGGTGATGGCGGGTGTCGAGGCGGCCATCAAGCACTTGCTCAAACGCTTCGAACCCGCTCGCCTGGAGCAGCGCCTGGCGCCCGCCGCCGGGCTGGCCAAGCTGTTCGGCGGCTCGCGCCAGGCCCACTGCTGGCAGCAGTTCACCGAGCTCTATAGCCAGATTTCCCGGGAAACCGAAGACGACTTCCAGGACCTGTTCGGCCGCGAGTTCAGCCGCGCCTACGAGGCCCATAGCCAACGCATGCAACGCTCCTGAGGCCAACGCCCGGAGCACAGGAAGAACACAGAACGTCATGAGGACGAGGATGAGTGCAACGAGACTGATCGCAGCCCTGGCCATGGTGCTGCTCAGTGCCTGCAGCAAGGACAGCCCGGTCGAGCCCGCCGTTACCGACGCGGCGCCGCCGGCCACGGGTATCACCCTGTACTTCAGCGCCGCGGCCGGGCTCAACCCCGGCGCCAGCGGCACGCCCGCGCCGGTGCGGGTGCGCATCTACGAGTTGAAGAATAGCGCCGCCTTCGCCCGCGCCGACTATTTCGCATTGGCAGAACGCGCCCAGGCGACCCTGGCCGCCGACCTGATCGACCAGGACGAGGTCCTGCTCCAGCCGGGCGAGCAACTGCGCCTTGAGCGTCCGCTCGACCCGGCCACGCGCCAGGTCGGCCTGGTGGTCGGCTACCGCGAGGTTGACCAGGCCCAGTGGCGCAGCGTGCTGCCGGTTCCGCCCCGCGACTATCAGATCAGCCTCGATGTGCGCGCCGTGCGCAGCGCCGTGGCCACCCCACAACCTGAGCCCGCCCGCTAGGCAATCGGAGAACCCATGTCCTGGAACAATCGCGTGGTCTGGTCGGAAGGGATGTTCATCACCACCCAGCACTTCCAGCAACACGACCGCTACCTGGAGAACTTCGTCGATGCTCGCAGCCGGCCGCTCCACGCCGCCGCCTGGGGCTTTTCCGAGCTGCTGGTCGACCAAGGCCTGCTGGCCCAGGGTAAGCTGGCGATCCTCAGCGCCCGTGGCCTGCTGCCGGACGGTACGCCGTTCGACATCCCGCGTGACGACCTGCCACCCGCGCCGCTGGAGATACCCGATGACCTGCGCAATGGCGTGATCTACCTGGGCCTGCCGCTCAAGCGCGCCGGTGCCCGCGATACCGTCGACGACGGTGAAGCGCCTGACGGTGCGCGCTATGTCAGCCGTATCAGCGAGGTCCGCGACGACAACGCCCCGTTCGAGAACCGCGCGCCGTTGGCCCTGGGCAGCCGCGCCCTGCGCCTGCTGCGCGCCGAGGACGGCCTGAGCGACTATGCCGCGTTGGGTGTGGTGCGCATCCGGGAAAAGCGCGCCGACCGCGCCCTGGTGCTGGATGACGGCTACATCCCGCCGCTGCTCGACGTAACCGCCAGCAACCTGCTGTCGGGGTTCCGTGGCGAGCTGCTCGGCCTGCTGCACCAGCGCGGCGAGGCCCTGGCCGGGCGCGTGGTGGCCTCGGCCAACGGCGGTGCCTCGGAGATCGCCGATTTCATGCTGCTGCAACTGGTCAACCGCGCCCAACCGCTGGTCGAGCACCTTAACCAACTGACGCCGCTGCACCCCGAGCGGTTGTACAGCGAGCTGGTGGCCCTGGCCGGCGAGTTCGCCACCTTCACCCGCGAAGGTCGTCGCCCCGAGGCATACCCGGTGTATCAACACGACGACCTGGCGGCCACCTTTGCACCCGTGCTGGCCGCCCTGCGCGAGGCCCTGTCGATGCTGATCGACAGCAAGGCCGTGGCCATCCCGCTGGTCGAGAAGGCCTACGGCATCCATGTCGGCATGCTGGCCGACCGCAGCCTGCTCGACAGCGCCAGCTTCGTCCTGGTAGTGCGCGCCGATGTGCCCAGCGAGACCCTGCGCAGCCGCTTCGGCCAGCAAAGCAAGATCGGCGCGGTGGAGCACATCCGCGACCTGGTCAACCTGCAGTTGCCGGGCATCGGCCTGTTGCCGCTGCCGGTGGCGCCACGGCAGATTCCGTTCCATGCCGGCTCCACCTATTTCGAGCTCGACCGAGGCAGCGAACACTGGAAGCAGCTGCAGCATTCCGGTGGTTTCGCCTTCTACGTCGCCGGCGAGTTCCCCGGCCTGAACCTGGCCTTCTGGGCCATTCGAGGATAAGCCGCGATGCAATCGGACGATCCGTTGGCCAATGACCGCACTCAGTTCATGCCGCGCCCCGGTGGCCGTGGCCCGCAGCCGGCAACGCCAGCATCGGCGCCGCCAGCGCCGCCACTGAACGTGCCGGCCGAACCACTGGCGCCGGGCCAGGCGGTGGGCTTGAACCCGCTGGAGCAGGCGGCCGGCCCGCTGCTGGCGTTGCTCACCCGCTTGCGCAACACCATCGCCCACCCGGCACCTGCCAGCCTGCGAGCGCAGCTGCTGGCCTACCTGCGTCAGTTCGAGGAGCGCGCCGAGGCCGCCGGGGTCGCGCGCAACGAGGTGCTGCTGGCGCGCTACGCCCTGTGCACCGCGCTCGACGAGGCCGTGCTCAGCACGCCGTGGGGCAGCGCCAGCGACTGGGGCAAGCAGAGCCTGCTGATCACCGTGCACAACGAGGCCTGGGGCGGCGAGAAGGTGTTCCAACTGATGGAGCACTGCCTGCAGAGTCCGCGTGAGCGCTTGCACCTGCTGGAGCTGTTGTACCTGTGCACCAGCCTTGGTTTCGAAGGCCGCTACCGGGTGATGAACGGTGGCCGAGCTCAGCTCGAGGCCCTGCGCGAGCGCACCGCCGCGACCATCCGCAGCGCCCGTGGCGATATCGAGCGCGAGCTGTCGCCGCACTGGCGCGGCGTTACCGTGACCCGTGATCGCCTGGCGCAGTTCGTGCCGCCCTGGGTTGGCCTGGCCCTGGCCCTGGCGTTGCTGTTGCTGGTGCTGTTCGGCCTGCGCCTGAAACTGGCCGCCGACGCCGAGCCGGTGTTCCGTGGCATCCATGCCCTGGGCGAGATCCCGGTGCAGGCCATGGACCGTCCGGTGGTGCAGCCCAAACCTGTCGAGCGACCGCGCCTGGCCGGTTTCCTGGCCGAGGACATCAAGGCCGGGCGGGTCGCCGTGGAGGACGCGGTGGACCGCTCGGTGGTGACCATCCGCGGCGACGAGCTGTTCGCCTCGGCCAGCGCCAGCATCAAGGGTGACTTCGAGCCGTTGATGCTGCGCATTGCCGACGCCGTCGCCAAGGTCAAGGGCAACGTCAAAGTCACTGGCCACAGCGACAACCAGCGCATCGCCACGCTGCGTTTCCCGTCCAACTGGGCGTTGTCCCAGGCCCGTGCCGAGGAGGTGAAGAACCTGCTCGCCGCCCGCACCGGCCAGCCTGGGCGTTTCAGTGCCCAGGGCCTGAGCGACACCGAGCCGCTGGCGTCGAACGACAGCGCGCAGGGCCGGGCGAAGAATCGCCGGGTTGAAATCACCGTTCTGGCGGAGGGCGTCGAGTGAAGGCGTTTTTCAGTTTTGTCATTCGCTGGGTGGTCCCGGTGCTGGGCCTGCTCGCCCTCAGCCTGATCATCTGGTTCCTCGGTCCGCTGCTCGATGCGCTGGTGCCGGCCGCGCCGCGCCTGGTGCTGATCGTCCTGCTGTTCGCGGTGTGGATCGCCTACCGCGTGTGGCGCATCGTCCAGGCCCGGCGCCAGGCGGCCAAGGTGATGCAGAGCCTGGCTGCCGAGACCGCGCCGGACCCTGCCGGCGTTGCCACCGCCGAAGAGCTGGCGACCCTGCGCCAGCGCATGGACGAGGCCCTGGTGCTGCTGAAGAAGGCGCGCCTGGGCGGTGACGAGCGACGCAACCTGTACGAATTGCCGTGGTACGTGATCATCGGCCCACCCGGCTCGGGCAAGACCACCGCGCTGGTCAACTCCGGCCTGCACTTCCCGCTGGCGGCGCAGCTGGGCGAGGGCGCCATCCGTGGCGTGGGCGGCACGCGCAACTGCGACTGGTGGTTCACCGACCAGGCCGTGCTGCTGGACACCGCCGGCCGCTACACCACCCAGGACAGCCATGCCCAGGTGGACAAGGCGGCCTGGCTGGGCTTCCTCGACCTGCTCAAGAGCCAGCGTTCACGCCGGCCCATCGACGGCGCCTTCATCGCCATCAGCCTGTCCGACCTGCTGCTGGGCAGCGACGCCGAGCGCGCCGCCCACGCGGCGGCGATCCGCACCCGCATCCAGGAGTTGTACAGCCAGCTGGGCGTGCGTTTCCCGATCTACCTGATGCTGACCAAGCTCGATCTGGTGCCGGGCTTCATGGAGTTCTTCGACAACCTGAGCAAGGAAGAGCGCGCCCAGGTGTGGGGCATGACCTTCCCCCTGGATGACGGCCAGCACGGCGATGGCCCGCTGGCCCAGTTCGGCAGCGAGTTCGCCCTGTTGGAACAGCGCCTCAACCAGCGCTTGGTCGAACGCCTGCAGCAGGAACGCGACCCGGCGCGGCGCGATCTGGTCTACGGCTTCGTCCAGCAGTTCGCTGCCTTGCGCGGCAATCTCAAGACCTTCCTCGACGGCATCTTCAAGCCCAACGCCTTCGAAGCACGCGCGCTGCTGCGCGGCGTGTACTTCACCAGCGGCACCCAGGAAGGCAGCCCCATCGACCGTCTGATCGGCAGCATGGCCCAGAGCATGGGCCTGGACCGTGCCCACCTGGCGCGGCAGAACGGCACCGGGCGCAGCTACTTCATCGAGAAGCTGTTCAGCGCCGTGGCCTTCGCCGAACGCGGCCTGGTTGGCAGCAACCCCAAGGTCGAGCAGCGGCGCAAGTGGATCGCCCGCGGTGCCCTGGCCCTGAGCGTGGCCCTGGTGTTGGTGGTCGGCACCTTGTGGACCCTGAGCTACCGCGCCAACCAGCAATACATCGCCGAGGTCGACGGCCGCCTCAAGCCACTGGGCAAGAGCGTGCAGGAACTGAGCCCGGCCCAGCGCAACGTGGTCGACGTCCTGCCGTTGCTCAACGGCGTGCGCCGCCTGGCCGAGGATCCGCCCGGCTGGGCCGAAGGCTTCGGTCTGTACCAGGGCGACATGCTCGAAGGTGAGTCGGACAGCGTCTACCGCAAGCTGCTGATCGCTATCTTCGCCCCGCGCCTGGTCACCCGCATCGAAGAGCAGCTGTATGCCGGCGGCCCGTCCGACTACCTCTACGAGGGGCTCAAGGCCTACCTGATGCTGGCCGACGGCGAACACTACGACGCCGAGTTCATCAAGGCCTGGGTCACCCTCGACTGGGAACGCAGCCTGCCCCGCGACCTGGCGCCGGACCTGCGCCAGGCCCTGGAGCAGCACCTGGCGGCGCTGTTCGACAAGCGCCCGCCCAATGCCCGTCTCGACCAGCGCCTGATCGACGACACCCGTCGCCAGCTGCAACAGCTGCCGGTGGCCCAGCGCGTCTACGACCGGGTCAAACGCCAGAAACTGCCGACCGGGGTCGGCGACTTCCGGGTCAGCGACGCCGCCGGCCGCGATGCCGCGCTGGTGTTCCGCTTCAAGAATGGCAAGCCGCTGAGCGAGCCGCTGCCGGGCATCTTCACCGTCGAGGGCTACCGCAAGGCATTCCTCGCCGCCAGCCTGGCCCACAGCGAGACCTTGGCCGAGGAGCGCTGGGTGCTGGGCCGCGAGGCCAGCGAATCGGGCGATGCCAAGCGCCTGGCCGACGATGTGCTGCAACTGTACTACCAGGACTACATCCGCCATTGGGATGCGCTGCTGACCGACCTGGACTTCGTGCCGATCACCAGCGTCGGCCAGGCCGCCGATGTGCTGCGGGTGCTGTCCGGGCCGACCTCGCCGATGAAGAAACTGCTGCAGGCGGTCGCCAAGGAGACCAACCTGGCGCAGCCGAGCACCCTCGACAAGGTCCAGGCCAAGGCCGAGCAGGCCGGTGTCGACCAGCTGCGCCAGCGCCTCGGCGGCCTGCTCGGTGATGCGCCGCTGCCCAGCGACAATCCGGCTGCCCGTGAGGTGGACCCGGTGACCGCGCACTTCGCCGAGCTGGCCGCGCTGGTGGAAACCGGCGAAGGACAACCTGCGGCCATCGATGGCCTGCTCACCGACCTCAATGCCCTGTACGTGCAGGTCAGCGCCATGGTCGGCGCCAGCGGTGACGCGCTGTTGGGCGAGGCCAAGAACCAGGCCCAGGCCGCCGCGCAGCGTGTCGCCCTGGGGGCGGCGCGCCAGCCCAAGGTGGTGCAGAACCTGGTGGGGTCGGTGCTTGGGTCGACCCACAACATCGTCATGGGCGGCGTGCGCAACCAGCTCAATGCCGCCTGGACCAGCGAGGTGGTGAACGTCTACCGCCAGTCCCTCAGCGGCCGCTACCCGCTGGTGGCCGGCAGCACGCGGGACGCCACCCTGGAGGACTTCGGCCTGTTCTTCGGCGTCGGCGGGGTGATGGACAACTACTTCCGCAAGTACCTGCAACCCTACGTCAACACCTCGAGCACGCCGTGGAGCTGGCAGCCGGGCGCGGCGCAGAAGCTGGGGATCAACAGCAATGTGCTGTACACCTTCCAGCGCGCGGCGAGCATTCGTGATGCGTTCTTCCGCAACAGCAACGGCGTGCAGCCGGGCGTGCGCTTCGAACTCAAGCCGGTGGCGATGGACGCGACCATCACCCAGTTCCTGCTCGACCTCGATGGCCAGCAGGTCAGCTACGACCACGGTCCGAGCCGGCCGGTGGCGTTGCAGTGGCCGAACCCCAACAGCATCGGCGTGGTGCGCCTGTCGATCTCGCCGCCCTCGGCCACCGGCCGTTCCGGCCTGACCGTGGAAGGCCCCTGGGCCTGGTTCCGCCTGCTCGACCAGTCCGACCTGGTGGCCGGCAGCTCGCCGGAACGCTTCAACCTGCGCCTGCGCGTCGATGGCGCCAGCGTGTCCTACGAGCTGCGTGCCAGCAGCGCTTTCAACCCGTTCCGCAGCCGAGTGCTCAGCGGTTTCAGCCTGCCGGAGCACCTGTGAACGACGTGGGTTTCTACGGAAAACTGGCCAGCCGAGGCGACTTCGTCAGCCGCGGCCTTCCAAACAGCTTCATCCAGCCCTGGGACCAGTGGCTGGCGGCGGGGATGCAGGCCAGCCAGCAGGCGCTGGCCGAGCGATGGCTCGAGGCCTACCTGGTCAGCCCCTTGTGGCGATTCGCCCTGGCGCCGGGGCTGTGCGGGCCCGAGGCGGTCATCGGCGTGCTGATGCCAAGCATCGACCGGGTCGGGCGGTATTTTCCGCTGACCGTGGCCCAGGTGCTGGAGCCGGGGCAGCCATTGGCGCCTGTGGTGGCCGGGGCCGAGGAGTGGTTCGAGGCGGTCGAGGAGGCATTGCTGGCGACGCTTGAACCGAGTGCTGCCTTTGAAGAGTTCGAGGCTGTTTTGCAGCCTTTTCGCGACGCGAGGCCGCTCCTACAGGGACCTCAAGTGACTGTCGGTGGGTTGCAGCGCTTGGATGCGACCACGCCGCAGGGGCGCGCACTGGCCTTGGCCGAATGCGCCTGCGAGGGCATGAGCCTGTGGTGGGGCAGGGGTTCCGAACGTATCGCCCCGGGTCTGATGCGCTGCGCGGGCCTGCCGCGCAGCGAGGACTTCGCCGGGTTTCTCTTGGGTAGCGAGGCGCGCAGCGAATGACCGACCTGCAGTACACCGCGGCCAGCTACAGCCATGTCGGCATGGTGCGCAAGATC
This sequence comes from Pseudomonas mosselii, assembly GCF_019823065.1. Lineage (NCBI taxonomy): Bacteria > Pseudomonadati > Pseudomonadota > Gammaproteobacteria > Pseudomonadales > Pseudomonadaceae > Pseudomonas > Pseudomonas mosselii. Next base: position 5,977,949 of record NZ_CP081966.1, on the reverse strand, counting down.
AACGAGGATGCCTGCCTGGAGTTGACCTGGGCAGGCCTGTGGGCAGTGGCCGACGGCATGGGCGGCCATGCGGCGGGCGACTATGTCAGCAGCCTGGCCATGGACAGCCTGCGCAGCCTGCCGAGGCTCGACTCGCTCGACGACTTCAGCGGCGAGGTGCGCGACGGCCTGGCCTGGGTCAACGGCATGGTGCGCGAGGAAACCGTGCGCCGTGGCGTGGCGATGATGGGCAGCACCGTGGTGGTGCTGGCGGCGCGTGGCGACCAGGCTATCGGCCTGTGGGCCGGCGACAGTCGTCTGTACCGCTTGCGCGATGGCCGCATCGAGCGCCTCAGCCACGACCACAGCTACGTCCAGGAGCTGCAGGACAGCGGCCTGCTCAGCGAGGCCGAGGCGCGGGTGCATCCGCGCGGCAACATCGTCACCCGCGCCATCGGCGTCGAGGATGACCTCGACCTGCAGGCCGTGGCCCTGCAGGTGCGGCCTGGCGACACCTACCTGCTGTGCAGCGATGGCCTGAACAAGACCGCCGAGGACCACGAGATCGCCGAGGTGCTCGGCCACGCCGACCCCTACGAGGTGGTCCGCAGCCTGGTGCACCTGGGGCTGACCCGGGGCGCGCCGGACAACATCACCGCAGTGGTCGTCAAGGTGAACTGAAGACATCATGGACATGCAGATCCCCGGATTCGATATCGAGCGCGAGCTTGGCCAAGGCGCCATGGCCAGCGTGTACCTCGCCACCCAGCGTTCCCTGCAGCGCAAGGTGGCGCTGAAGATCATGGCGGCGAGCCTGGCCGCCGACCCGACCTTCTGCGAGCGCTTCCTGCGTGAAGGGCGCACCCTGGCGCGGCTGGCGCACCCGAACATCGCCACCATCCACGACATCGGCAATGTCGGCGAGCTGTACTACATGGCCATGGAGTACCTGCCCAGCGGCACGCTCAAGGAGCGCATCGCCGATGGGCTGACGCCCGGGCAGGGCCTCGCCTACGTGCGCCAGATCGCCCAGGCGCTGGGTTATGCCCATGCCGAGGGCCTGGTGCACCGCGACGTCAAGCCGGCCAACATCCTGTTCCGCGCCGACGGCACCGCGGTGCTGTCGGACTTCGGCATCGCCAAGTCGCTGGATGACCGCACCCAGTTCACCCAGGCTGGCTTCGCCGTCGGCACGCCGAGCTACATGAGCCCGGAGCAGGCGCGCGGCATGGAGATCGACGGCCGCGCCGACCTGTATGCGCTGGGCGTGGTGCTCTACGAGATCCTGGTCGGCAAGCTGCCTTATAGCGGCACCGACGCGCTGTCCACGGCGTTGGCGCACCTGACCGAGCCGCTGCCTGAGTTGCCCATCGAGCACGGCCGCTACCAGGACATCCTGCGTGGCCTGCTGGCCAAGGACCCCAATGAGCGTTTCGCCGATGCGACGGCGTTGCTGGCCGCGCTGGACCGCCTGACGGTCCAGGCGCCGGTCGAGGACAACGACAGCACATTGGTGCGCCCGCTGCCGATCCCGCCGCCGGCCACCACCCCGCAACCGGTGTCCATCGACATTCCGCAAGCCCTTCCTGTGGCCGAGCCTGTACGGCAGCCCGAACCCAAGCCTGCTCCCGCCGTGAAGTCCGGATCGAACAAACCGGCCAAGGCCGTGCTGGCGGTGGCGATCGCGGCGGCGCTGGGATTGGGTGGCGCGTTCTTCTGGCTGCTCGGCGGCAGTGACGCGCCCGCGCCAGAAACACCGGTGGCGCAGACGCCCGCCGACAGCGTGGCTCCCGCCGAACCCAAGATCACGCCTGTCGCCGCCTCGGACGATGGCCGCCCATTGCTGATGCCCGGTAAGAAGACCCTGTTCCAGCGTGTGCTGACCAAGCCCGATGCCCAGCTGGTGGCCCAGCCCGGCGATGCCTCGGGCGAGAAACTGCCGGCCTTCTCCGTGCTCTACGTCTACCAGCGCAAGGATGTCGGCGGCCAGGCCTGGGTCCAGGTCGGCGCCGCCAGCGACGGCCAGCGCGATGGCTGGCTGCCGGCCGCGCAGACCAGCGACTGGAAACAGAGCCTGGTGCTCAAGTTCACCGAGCGCTCGGGCCGTTCGCCGGTGATGTTCATGCGTCAGGTGGACGATGTGCAGCACCTGCTCGACGACACCGCCCAGGCCCGCGACAGCCTGCTCAAGGCGCAGAACCACCCCGACCAGGTGCCGCAGGTGATGGCCCTGGAGCCGGCGGCCAGCGCCGTGCCGCAGAACCAGTTCTACCTGATGCCGATCTTCGACTACCGCGAAAGCTTCGACGCCGGCGGCCAGCCGGTGCAGTTGCTCAACATCGCCTCCATCGACCCCGGCGCCAGTGCCCGCGACAGCGCGCCCAAGGCGGCCGGCGTGGCGGCGGTCGGTGACAACAGCTTCCGTACCGGCATCGTCCTGGTGGTGGACACCTCGGTGTCCATGCAGCCCTATATCGACCGCGTACGCCAGGTGGTCAGCGAGCTGCAGCAGCAACTGGCGGCCCGGGGCGAGCTGGACAGCGTCAGCTTCGGCCTGGTGGGTTTCCGCAACAACATCAAGCGCACCCCGGGCCTCGAGTACCTGAGCAAGACGCTGGTCAGCCTGGAAGAGGGCCGGGATCCGGCGCGCTTCCTCAAGGCCGCCTCGCAGGTCAAGGCCACCAGCGTTTCCAGCCATTCGTTCAACGAAGATGCCTTCGCCGGGGTGATGCAGGCCGTCGAGGGCATGGACTGGTCCGGCTACGGCGGGCGCCTCATCCTGCTGGTCAGCGATGCCGGCGCACTGCGCAAGAGCGACCCGTTCAGCGGCACCCAGATGAACGAGGCCGAGGTGCGCCAGGCCGCGCTGAGCAAGCAGATCAAGATCTACGCCCTGCACCTGCGCACCCCGGCCGGGGTAAAGAACCACGGCGCGGCCGAAAGCCAGTACCGCGTGCTCACCGCCGACAGCAACCCGCAGATTGGCGACCTCTACGTCGGCGTGCCGGGGGGCGAGGTCGGCGTGTTCGGCGAGCGCGTGCGCGAGATTGGCTCGACCTTCGCCGAGCTGGTGCACCAAGTGCGCAACCAGCAACCACAGCCGGTGCCGCTGCTGACCTCGGCCTCGGGGCTGGCCGCCAAGTCCCAGGCCATCGGCTATGCCATGCACATGGACTTCCTCGGCCGCCATGGCGCGAGCCAGGCGCCGCAGCTGGTCAGTGCCTGGACCGCCGACCGCGACCTGACCAACCCGACGCTGCCCACCCTGCAGGTGTGCGTGATGCTCACCAAGCTGCAACTCAACGACTTGCAGCAGTCGCTCAAGCTGATCGTCGATGCCGCGCGCAAGACCCGCAGCTCGCCGGGCGACTTCTTCAACGAGATCGCCAGCGCCAGCGCCTATATGAGCCGCGACCCTGGCGCCCTGCGCAAGGGCGCCAACCTGGCCCAGGGCGGGGTGCTCGGCGAGTACCTCGATGGCCTGCCGTACCGCAGCAAATCCCTGAGCATGACCCAGGACTTGTGGCTGTCGCTGTCGGTGGCCGAGCAGGAGGACTTCATCGACGAGCTGGACTCGAAGATCCGCCTTTACGAGACCTTCCACAACGACATGGCCAACTGGGTGCGCTTCGGCAACGCCGAGCCGGGTGACGCCCTGTACCGTGTCCCGCTGTCGACGCTGCCGTGATGATCCGCCTGGACGGGGTGCGCAAGACGCGCGGACAAGATGCCCAGCGCTACAGCCTTCAAGTCGACCGGCTGCACCTGGCCGTCGGCGAGCGGGTGGCGCTGGTCGGCCCCAGCGGCTGCGGCAAGAGCACCTTGCTCGACCTGCTGGCGCTGGTGCTGGCGCCGGATGCGGCGCAGGGCTTCGTCCTCGGTGGCGAGGATGTCGCCGGGCTGTGGCGCGGCCGTCAGCTCGACCGCCTGGCCAGCTGGCGCAGCCGTCACCTTGGCTACGTGCTGCAGGCGGGTGGGCTGCTGGGTTTTCTCGATGTGCGCGGCAACATCCGCCTGCCACGCCAGTTGCTGGGGCTTGGGGATGACGGCAGCGTCGAGCGTCTGGCCGAAGCGCTGGATGTGCACGACCAGCTGGGCAAGAAACCTGCCGCCCTGTCCCTCGGCCAGCGTCAGCGGGTCAGCTGCGCCCGCGCCCTGGCCCATGCCCCGACGCTGCTGCTGGCCGATGAACCGACCGCCGCGCTGGACCCGGTCAACGCCGAGCGGGTGATGCAACTGTTGCTGCGCGAGGCCGAGGCGCGCCAGGTGACCTGCGTGGTCGCCACTCACGACGAGGCCCTGGCCCGCCAGGCCGGGCTGACGGTGCTGCGCATGGCTTGCCGGCGCGAGGCCGACGGCGGCGTCACGGCAACGCTGGAGCGGGCCGCCTGATGCGCCCGCTGCTGATCGCCGGGCTGGCCTGGCAGGACTACCGCAACGATGCGCGGCTGTCGGCGTGTGGCGTGTTGGCGCTGGTGGCGGTCATCGCGCCGTTGCTGGTGCTGTTCGGCCTGAAGTTCGGCCTGGTCGGCAGCCTCACCGAGCGCCTGCAGCGCGACCCGGGCGTGCGCGAGATCATTCCCTTGGGCGGCGGGCGCTTTCGCGCCGAGTTCCTCGACGAACTGGCACAGCGTCCGGGAGTGGCCTTCGCCATCCCGCGCACCCGCCAGATCGCCGCCACCGCCGAACTGCTGTTGCCCGCCCACGGGCGTGGCCTGACGGTTGAAATGCTGCCTACCGCCGAGGGCGATCCCTTGCTGGCCCAGGTCGCTGCCCCATCGGGGGTGCAACAGGTGGTGCTGAGCTTTACCGCCGCGGAAAAGCTCGGTGCCAGGGCCGGGGACGAGCTGCAGGCCAGCTTCAGCCGCCAGCAGGCCGGGCAGATGCAATGGCGGCAGACGCGCCTTCAGGTCATCAGCGTGTTGCCCCTGGCCGCGTTCGAGCGCGATGGTCTTTTCGCGTCGTTGCAGTTGCTCGAAGCCGTCGAGGACTACCGCGATGGCCGCGCGGTGCCGGCACTGGAGTGGCAAGGCGAGGCGCAAGGCCCCCTGGCGCAGCGGGTATACCCGGCGTTTCGCCTGTATGCCCGCGAGCTGGCCGATGTCGAGCCACTGCGCCAGTTCTTCGCCGAGCGCAAGCTGCTGGTCTCGACCCAGGCCGCACAGATCGCCCAGGTGCAATCGCTCAGCCGCAACCTCGACCTGGTGTTCTGGATCATCGCCAGCCTGGCCGTGGCCGGCGCCGTGGCGGCCATCGCCGCGGGCGCGGTGGCGGCGGTGGAGCGCAAGCAGCGCGAGCTGGCGGTGCTGCGCCTGCTGGGCTTCGGCACCGCCGCGCTGCTGTTGTTCGTGGTGCTCCAGGCGCTCTACAGCGGCCTTCTGGCCGCCGCCGTGGCGGGACTGTTGTACCTGCTGGCCGAACACGGCCTGAACCGGCTTTTCATGCAAGTGCCCGGCGAGTTCGCCAGCCACCTGCTGCCCATGCACTACCTCGTTGCGTTGTGTGCCGTGCTGCTGGCCAGCACTGCCGCCGCCGCCCTGGGCGGCTGGCGGGTAGCGCGCATCGAGGCTTGCCAAGGAATACGTGATGTCTGATCGCCGTCTCGGGGCTGCCGCCCTGATCCTCACCGCGCTGAGCCTGGGTGCCTGCTCCCCGGCCGATGGCGACGACAAGGCCAAGCCGGCCGTGCAGTCGCAGGCCGCGGCCGACAGCAAGTTCGACAACCCCAAGCCGTTGCCGGGCGATGTCAGCCTGCCGCTGCCCTGTGGCGGCGAACTGGTGCTGCGCAGCGTCTATGTGCTGGCCCAGGGCAGCCTCGACGACCGCGAGGTCAACCTCGGCTACCCGTTCAGCGAAGGCGAGGCCGGCTACAAACAGTCGTTCATCTCCGGTTACCGACGCGACTTCATCAACGGCCAGTTCAGCCTGCAGGACTTGGCGCCGCAGTGGCAGAAGGCGGTCGGCCCGAGCCTGCCAAAGGTCGAGAAAGGCAGCCCGCTCACGCCGATGATGTACTTCATCGGCAAGTACGAAGTGACCGCCCGCCAGTACGCCCAGGTGATGGCCCAGGCGCCGTCGCTGGCCGGCGGCGACGCGGCGCCGGCCTGCGAGGCGAACAACGACGCGGCGGGGCGCCTGCCCAAGGTCAAGCTGTCGCGCTTCGAGGCCGAACGTTTCGCCGCCGTCTACAGTGCTTGGCTGATGAAGCACCATCGCGACCTGCTGCCGGTCAGTGGCCGTGGCAGCAAGGCCGAGGACGGTGGCACCGGTTTCGTGCGCCTGCCCACCGAAGTCGAGTGGGAGTTCGCCGCCCGTGGTGGTTCGGCGGTCAGCCGCCAGGAACTGGAAGGACGGTTGTTCCCGCGCAAGGTCGAAGGCGCCGACAGTGAAGGACCGCTGGCCGACTTCGCGGTGTTCAACCAGGTCGCCGGCGGCACCGGGCAGGCGGCGCGGCTGATGCCGATCGGTACCAAGCAGCCCAACCCGCTGGGCTTGTTCGACGTGATCGGCAACGCCGCCGAGATGGTCCAGGAGTCGTTCCAGCTGGTCAACGCCGGGCGCCTGCAGGGCGCCTATGGTGGCTTCGTGGTCAAGGGCGGCAACTACCTCGAGGGCGAGGGCACCCTCTTCACTGGCATGCGCCGCGAGTATCCGCTGTTCGGCGCCGACGGCACCGAGCAGCGCAACGAGACCACCGGTTTTCGCGTAGCCATCGGTGCCCTGTCGGCCCCGCGCTCACGCTACCAGGAACTGTTCGAGCAGTGGCAGAAGGAAGGCCGGCTGGCCGGCCTGACCGACGACATCGACGCCGCCCAGGACCCGACCAAGCGCCTGGACAGCATCATCGCCGCCGCCACCGACCCGCGCCAGCAAGCCGAGCTCGGCCTGGTCAACGAAGAGCTCAAGCGCAACGTCTCGTTGATCGCCCGCCAGCGTGAAGAGGCCGCCGGCAACCTGATCCAGTCCGCCGCCCTGGTGGCCGAGACTGTCAACAACTACAACATCCGCCTGACCAACCTGCAGGCCACCCAGGCCAAGGCCGAGGCCTCGGGCGACCAGACCAGCGCGCGCATGTACGGCGCCGCCATCGCCAATGGCCGCGCCGCCCTCGACGGCGCCGTGGCGATCTACATCGACAACCTGGCCAGTGGCACGCGCTACACCGACGCGGTGATCCAGGCGCAGTTCCAGCGGGTCAAGGAAGAGCTCAATCGCAAGCCGGTCCTGGGCAACAGCCTGGTGACCCGCGCCACCCTGTTCGTCCGCCACGTCGGGGAGTACCGCCAGAACCGGCGGGCCGATCCGGCGACGATCCTCAAGGAGCTGCTGGCATCGGCCGCCCCGCGACCCTAAGGACAGCTTCGACAGAAAGGACTCCCGGGTGGCACGAAGCCTCCGGATACCGAGAAACCCAAGAAGAGAAACCAGACCATGTTCACCCGCAAACCCCTGATCACTGCATCCCAGGCCCGTACCGCGCTGCTGCTGGCAGCCGGTTTCAGCACCGTGCTGTTGAGCGGTTGCGCCAGCTCGCCCGTGTCCAAGGTCGGCGCCACGACCAAGGTCGAGTACTACCCCAACTGCTACGAGCCGGTGCAGCACCTGCGCTCCACCGACGGTGACATGACCCGCTCGGTCGCCACCGGCGCGCTGCTCGGCGCGGTCGGCGGCGCCCTGACCGGCGCCCTGGTCGACAAGGAAAACCGTGGCCGCAATGCCGCCATCGGTGCCGCCGGTGGCGCCCTGGTCGGCGGCGCGGCCGGCTACTACACCGAGCGTCAGAAGCAGATCAGCGACGACAAGCAGCGTATCGCCTCGTACGCCACCGATATCGACAAGAGCGCCGCCGACCTGGACCGCACCACCGCCTACGCCAAGTCGTCGCAGTCCTGCTACCAGCGCGAGTTCGCCAGCCTGATCCAGAACCGCAAGGCCGGCCGCATCAACGACACCGAAGGTCGCAAGCGCCTGGCCGAGATCGTTGCCGGCCTGCAGGAGTCGAACAACCTGCTGACCACCGTCAACGGCCGCCTGGGTGAGAACCTGAACAACTACACCCAGGCCTACGAGCAGGACCTCAAGCAGGTCGGCGTCGCGCGCACCGACGTGGTCGCCGTGGCCGAGCCGCCGAAAGTGGCGACCACCGGCAAGAAGAAGGACGTGAAGAAGGTCCAGCCGGCCAAGACCAACACCAAGGTGCCACAGGAAGCGGTGGCCACCGAGAAGACCCTGCAGAACGCCAACGGCAAGAAAGCCGAGGCCCAGCAGGTGGCCAAGGCCGGTACCGACCAGGTCAACGCCATGTGCCGCAACCCGGACATGGGTGACTGGGCGCCGGTGCCGTGCCCGAACGTGTGATGCCTTGAGCGCCTGTGGGATCGGGTGAACCTGTTCCCACGGGTGTGCTGCTATCTGTGTAAGGAAACCACCCCGTGACAGATCTTCTGGTCAACTCCCTGGCCAACAACTCCCAGTTCCTGGCACGCCAGCGCATCCAGGCGCGGATCAACCTGCCGCAGATGTTCGCCGCCATCGACGCCGACCCGCGTATCGTCGGTGCCGGTGTGGTGTACATCGACGCCGAATACAACATTGTCACCCTGCGTGAGTTTCAGCCGATCTGCAGCATCCGCCCCAAGCGCGTGATCCTGCGCGAGATCAAGAAGTACCAGACACCTGACCAGTACACCCAGCAGCTGCAGCACAATCCGCGCGAGTCGCGGGTGGTCAAGGAGGCGGTCAACACGACCCTTTCCTGCGCGGGCGCTGTGATCGGCTGGTTCGTGGTGTTCAGTGGCACCATTGCCGCACCTTTTTCCGGCGGTACCAGCCTGGTACTGACCTATATCGGTGGCGCCGCCGCCACCGCCAGCAGCATCCAGTGCGGCATTGGTGTAATGCGCACGGTTCGTGAAGTGACCAACCCAGCGGCCAACGATGCCCTCGATGAGAACCAGTGGTACCAGGCCGCCTCGATGGTGCTCGATGGCGTCTCGTTGCTGGGGGTCGGCGCGTCGGGCCTGAGTACGTTGAAGTACCTGCAAGTACACAAGGCCGCCACGGGGCGGAGCTGGCTGGAGTTGTCCAAGAGCCTCAGCCGCCAGCAGCGCAAGGCGCTGACCGACGAGCTGCTGTCGATCAAGCACCCGAGTCTGACGGCCAAGCAGATCAAGTTGCAGCAGGCGGCAGGGACCATGACCAAGCGCTACACCCCGACCGAGATCAGCCACGCCACGCAGACCCTGATGCGCGACTCGCTCGGTGCCACCTTCGGGTTGGCCGGGAGTGCAACGGTGCAGAGCATCGCCGTAGGGCTATACGAAGAGATCGAGTGATGATGAAGCCTGCGCAATTCCAGACTTTCATGCGCCGTTACTTCCCGACGTTCTTGCTGGGGTTTTTCATTTGCCTCCTGTCGGCGGCGTTGTCAGCAACGCTGTGGATCGACAGTCACTGGCGTAATCACCCGGACAACCCCTTGTTCACCATGATGTCCAGCGCTGTACTGGTCTTGCTGCTATGTTCCGGGCATTTCGCGATGGTCCGCGGCTTCACATGGGCAGCATGGGTGGTGCTCCCTGTACCCACAGTGGCCTTGCTGATGGCGTTGAGCTTGCTCGGTAGCGGTGTGAATGCTGTGTTGCTGGCAATCTTGCTGGCTCTGCCATTGCTCGCGCTGCTGGTTTTCAACAGCCAGCGGCATCGGGAAATGCGCCGGCGGTTGGTGGAACTGCGCAAGGTGCGGCGTTAGCGAACGGCGCTACAGCTCTGCCACCAGGGCTTCCACCTGCTCCTGCCGCTCGGCCTGGCTGACCCGCGCCCCGCTATTGAGCGTGGACCACTGCGGATGCGCCCGTGCCCTGCGCAGTGCCTCGGGCAGCTTGCCCTCGCGCCAGCCCTTGTCGTCGGCAGGGGCCAGGCGAATGCTGTCCTGCGCCGCGTGCCCTCGCCCTTCCAGGGCCGTGACCAACTGCTGCTGACGCAACGCCAGCAGGCGCAGCACGGCGTCATCCACCGTCAATTCGCGCTGGCCCTTGAGCTTGCCCATCAGGCGCGAACCGTAGTTGCGCGCGGTCTGCAAGGCGCCGCCGGCGATGGCGCCCGCGAGCGCGGCGGCGCCCAGGGTCAGGCCGCCCACCAGCAGGTCCACGCCCGCGCCCGCCGCGGCACCGGCCGCCACGCCGCTGCCCAGGCGCACACCGAGTAGCTTCAGGGTTTCCGGGTTGAACAGGTCGTCGCCCCAGCGGCCGTCGAGCAGTGGCATGTCACCGGCATTGGCGTCCTCGCGGCGGAACGCATAGAGCTTGAGCAGCGACTCGACACAGCGTTGCTCGCGCTGGCGTACATCCTGGCGCAGGGCTTCGATGGCCCGTGCCTCGGCGGCAGGCTCTGCCTCGACGCTGCGTCGGCAGGCGGCGCAATCGAGCAGCAGCTCGGCGATCAGGCGTTTGCCGCTGTGCTGGCGGGCCTGGCGCTGGGCCTGCTGGTCGTCGATCAGCCGTTGCAGCGCCGGGCGGGCATCTTCCAGCAGCAGTGCCAGGCTTTCGTAGAGGCGGCGCTCGCCGTCCTCGGGTGGGGCCACGCTGTCGAAGCGCACCAGCGCATGCAGGCCCAGGCGCGCCAGGGCCTCACGCCATTCCGGCTCGCGGTGCTGGCTGCTGGCGACGAAGTTGAGCACCGGCAGCAGCGGCTTGCCACAACCGGCCAGTACTTCCAGTTCGTCGCGGTACTTGGCCAGCACCGGTTCGCGGGCGTCGATCACATAGAGGCCGGCGTTGCTCGCCAGCAGCTGGCGCAGCACCTTGGCTTCCTGTTCGAAGCGCTGGCGCGCCTCGCTGCCCTGGAGGAAACGCTCCAGGCGGGCGGGGCCGTCCAGGCGTTCGCCCGGACGTTCGAGGCGCTCCAGGTAGTCGAGCAGGGCGATGGCGTCTTCCAGGCCTGGGGTGTCGTACAGCTCCAGCAGCGGCTCGCCGTCCACCGACAGGCGCGCGCCTTCCACATGGCGGGTGGTGCTGGGGCGGTGGGAGACCTCGCCGAAGCCGACGTCGCGGGTCAGGGTGCGCAGCAGCGAGGTCTTGCCGACGTTGGTGTGGCCGACCACGGCCAGTTTCAGCGGCTCAGTCATGGCCATGCTCCAGCCAGGTCACGGGCGAAGTGTCGGCGTGGGCCAGGCCCAGCCGGTCGAGGGCCTCGTGCCAATCGCCCAGGCGTGCCGCGTCCAGGACCTGGCCCGGTTGTGCCTGCAGCAGCCAGATACGGGTGGCGCCGGCATTGCGCGCCAGCTCGGCGAGCAACGCCAGGCTGCCGCGGTCCGGCGAGCGGCGTGGGTCGCAGGCGATGGCCAGGCGTGCCGGGGGGAAGCGGCTCAGTTGTTCGAGCAGCTTGTTGCGCGACTCCCGGCTGTCGAGCACGCCGGCGTGGGTGATCGACTTGGGCAGGGCGGGTGGCCAGGGGCGCTGGTCGTCCAGCTCCAGGCCGACCAGCAAGGCGCCGCTGCTGCCGCTCTCCAGCTGGCCGGCTTCGAAGCGCGGCAGGGTGTCGGGGGCAGGGTCCTGCACGCCAATGCGTTCGCTGCGCGGCATCAGCGCTTCGCGCAGCTGGGCGTAGCCGGGCAGGTCGAGGTCCAGCGTCAGGCGCTCGCGACCCTGGCGCCAGCGCCACAGGCACAATGCGGCCAGCGCCAGGCGCGGCAGCAGGCCGTAGACCAGCACCATGCCGAGCAGCCAGCTGGCCCAGGCCTGGCGCGCCAGGTCGAGCGCGGGCAGGGTGGCGCCGCTGGCGCGGATCATGGTTTCGTCCGGCACGGCGAAGCCGAGCAGCGAGGGCAGGGCGCCAAGGGCCTGGGTCAGGGTGATGAAAGGTTGCGCGGCGAGCAGCGTGGTTTCCCAGACGAACCCGTAGCGCCGGGTCGCCAGCAGGGCCAGGAGCATGCCCAGCGCGGCGAGCATCGCCAGCAGCCACAGGCCATGCACCAGCAGGCCGAGCAACCAGCGGTTCAGGCGCTGGCGCTGCAGCAGCACCAGCAACGCCGGGGCCAGCTGCGCGGCCTTGGCGTCGCGGGCCAGGCGCTCGCTCAGCCACAGCCAGAGGCGGCCCAGCGTCGCGCCCTGCTCGCCGGCAAAAAAGAAGCCCACGGCCCAGCCGAGCAGTAGCAGAAGGTTGAGCCCGAGCAGGCTGCCCAGGGCCCAGAACACATTCACCGGCCGCTGGCCGTCGCCCAGGGCCGCCAGCCCCAGGCCGGCGCCGCTGAGCACGGCCAGGAGCATCAGCGCCAGCAGTGCCAGGCGCGCGCCCTGCTTCCAGTGGCGCAGTGCCGTGTCCATGCCGTCGCGCTCGGCCAGCCACAAGGCGCGGGCCTCGATGCGCGTAGCGAGGTCGCCGCCTTGCTGGCGGGCGCGACGGTTGGCTTCCTGGTCCTCCAGGGGACCGGCGTGTTCCTCGCGCAGGCGTATCGCTTCGGTTAGCCAGCGCTTGTCGAGTGGAGTCGGTGCCGTCACAAGCTCTTCCATTGCACAGGTCAGTGCGCAAGCATAACCCACGTGCCCGGTGCTATCCTCGCCGGCATGAACACATCACTCCCCCTCAGCCTGATCGCGGCGCTCGCCGAGAACCGTGTGATCGGCATCGACAACTCCATGCCCTGGCACCTGCCGGGGGATTTCAAGTACTTCAAGGCCACCACCCTGGGCAAGCCGATCATCATGGGGCGCAAGACCTGGGATTCACTGGGGCGGCCACTGCCGGGGCGGTTGAATATCGTCGTCAGCCGTCAGCCGGGCCTGCAACTGGCTGGGGCCGAGGTGTTCGCTTCGCTGGAAGAGGCACTGGTGCGCGCCGAGCAGTGGGCGCGGGAGCAGGGCGTCGGCGAGCTGATGCTGATCGGTGGCGCGCAGCTGTATGGGCAGGCGCTGGACAAAGGGCTGGTGAGCCGGATGTACCTGACCCGAGTGGAGCTGTCTCCCAAGGGTGATGCCTGGTTCCCAGAGTTCGATCGCGGACAGTGGCAACTGAGCGCGAGTGAGCCGCAACCTGCCGAAGGACACGGGCCGGTTTATCACTTCGAAGTCTGGGACAAGGTCTGAAAACCTGGGGCTGCGCAGCAGCCCCAGCGATCTATCAGGAATGACTCAACTCAGCATGCTCATCCCCGCTCAGCACCTGCTGATCAGTCTGCTTGAGCAACTGGCTGGTAACCACCCCCGCGGTCATCGAACCATTCACGTTCAACGCCGTACGCCCCATGTCGATCAGCGGCTCCACCGAGATCAGCAAGGCTACCAGTTCCACCGGCAAGCCCATGGCCGGCAGCACGATCAGCGCGGCGAAGGTTGCGCCGCCACCCACGCCGGCCACACCGGCCGAGCTCAGGGTGACGATGGCCACCAGGGTGGCGATCCACAGCGGGTCAAAGGTGTCGATGCCCACCGCCGGAGCCACCATCACTGCGAGCATGGCAGGGTAGAGCCCAGCGCAGCCGTTCTGGCCGATGGTCGCACCGAACGAGGCGCTGAAACTGGCGATCGACTGTGGCACGCCCAGGCGCTGCGTCTGCGCCTCGATGTTCAGCGGAATGCTGGCGGCGCTGGAGCGGCTGGTGAAGGCGAAGGTCAGCACCGGCCACACCTTGCGCAGGAAGCGCAGCGGACTGACGCCGGTCAGCGCCAGGATCACCCCATGGACCACGAACATCAGGCCCAGGCCGATGTATGACACCACCACGAAGCTGCCCAGCTTGAGGATGTCCTCGAGGTTGGAGCTGGCCACCACCTTGGTCATCAAGGCCAGCACGCCATAGGGGGTGAGTTTCATCACCAGGCGTACCAGGCGCATCACCCAGGCCTGCAGCACGTCGATGGCAGACAGGGCGCGCTCGCCCTTGTCCTTGTCGTCCTTGATCAGCTGCAGCGCGGCCAGGCCCAGGAACACGGCGAAGATCACCACGCTGATGATCGAGGTTGGCTTGGCCCGGGCCAGGTCGCCCACCGGGTTGGTCGGGATGAAAGAGAGCAGCAGTTGCGGGATGTTGAGGTCGGCGACCTTGCCCGCGTAGTCGTTGTGGATGGCCTGCAGGCGGGCGCTTTCCTGGGCGCCGGCCACCAGCCCCTCGGCGGTCAGGCCGAACAGGTTGGTCAGGGCAATGCCGATCAGCGCCGCGATGGCGGTGGTCAGCAGCAGGGTGCCGATGCTCAGCACGCTGATCCGGCCCAGGCTCGAGGCGTTGTGCAAGCGCGCGACGGCGCTGAGGATGGAGGCGAAGATCAGCGGCATGACGATCATTTGCAGCAAGCCGACATAGCCGTTGCCGACCAGGTCGAGCCAACCGAGGGTGGCCTTGAGCACCGGGTGGCCGGCGCCGTAGATCGTGTGCAGGACCAGGCCGAACACCACGCCCAGCACCAGGCCCAACAGCACTTTCTTGGCCAGGCTCCAGTCGGTGCGGCGGGTTTGCGCCAGGCCCAGCAGCAGGGCCAGGAACGCCAGCAGGTTAAGTGACAGCGGCAGGTTCATTGAAGCTCCAGGAAAAGGCGGAAGAGGCATCGCCTCTGTGAGCGATTACGAACGGAAATGCTAACAGCCTGAAAACAAACGAATTTATACCTAAAGGTAATTTGCATAGTCGCTTATGGAATAACGGCTGGTCGCTTTTGGCAATGAACATGACGTTTGCAGTTGTCTCGGGGTCGCTCACGCGTGGCTGTTTGTCACAGTTCGGGACTAGGGTTGAGCGGCCACGTCTTTGGGAGAACCGCACATGATGTCTGCTCCGAGAATCCTTGCCGGCAGCCTGGCCCTGTTGCTGAGCGCCAGCAGCTGGGCAGCCACCGAGCTCAAGCACTGGCCGGCCGAGGCCGCGCAGAAGCTCGACGCGATGATTGCCGCCAACGCCAACAAGGGTAACTACGCGGTGTTCGACATGGACAACACCAGCTACCGCTTCGACCTTGAGGAAGCGCTGTTGCCGTTCATGGAAAACAAGGGCCTGCTGACCCGCGACAAGCTCGACCCCTCGCTCAAGCTGATCCCGTTCAAGGACACCGCCGAGCACAAGGAGAGCCTGTTCAGCTACTACTATCGCCTGTGCGAGCTCGACGACATGGTCTGCTACCCCTGGGTAGCCCAAGTGTTCTCGGGCTTCACCCTCAAGGAGCTGAAGCAGCAGGTCGATGAGCTGATGGCCTCGGGCAAGCCGATCCCCAGTACCTATTTCGAGGGGGATCAGGTCAAGACCATCGAGGTGCAGCCGCCCAAGGTATTCACCGGCCAGGCCGAGCTGTACAACAAGCTGATGGAGAACGGCATCGAGGTTTATGTCATTTCCGCGGCCTCCGAAGAGCTGGTGCGCATGGTCGCCTCCGATCCCAAGTACGGCTACAACGTCAAACCGCAGAACGTGATCGGCGTAAGCCTGCTGCTCAAGGACCGCGCCAGTGGCCAGCTGACCACGGCGCGCAAGCAAATTACCGCCGGGCACTACGATCCCAAGGCCAATGAAGGCCTGGAGCTGACGCCTTACCTGTGGACCCCGGCCACCTGGATGGCCGGCAAGCAAGCGGCCATCCTCACCTACATCGATGAGTGGAAGAAACCGGTGCTGGTGGGCGGCGACACCCCAACCAGCGATGGCTACATGCAGTTCCACGGTGTGGATGTGGGCAAGGGCGGTATCCACCTGTGGATAAACCGCAAGGCCAAGTACATGGATCAGTTGAACGGCATGATCGCCAAGAACGCGGCGGCCCAGGCCAGGGAAGGGCTGCCGGTGACGGCGGACAAGAACTGGGTGATCGTGACGCCGGAGCAGATCCAGTAGCCGACGCCGCTCCCGCAGGGGCTCGGCGGAATAAAAAACCGGCGCTCAGGGCGCCGGTTTTTTTACCTTCAGAGCCTCACAGCCCGTCGAGCATCGCCTTGTTGCGCACAGCGCCCTTGTCGGCGCTGGTCGCCAGCAGGGCGTAGGCCTTCAGTGCGGTGGTCACCTTGCGTGGGCGCACTTCGGCCGGCTTCCAGCCTTTCTTGTCCTGCTCGATACGACGCTCGGCCAGTTCTTCATCGCTGACCAGCAGGTTGATCGAACGGTTCGGGATGTCGATCAGCACCTTGTCGCCATCACGCACCAGGCCGATGGCGCCGCCCGCTGCCGCTTCCGGCGAGGCGTGGCCGATGGACAGGCCCGAGGTCCCGCCGGAGAAGCGGCCATCGGTGAGCAGCGCGCACGCCTTGCCCAGGCCCTTGGACTTCAGGTACGAGGTCGGGTAGAGCATCTCCTGCATGCCCGGGCCGCCTTTCGGGCCTTCGTAGCGGATGATGACGATGTCGCCAGCCTTCACTTCGTCGGCGAGGATGCCGCGTACCGCGCTGTCCTGGCTCTCGAAGATCTTCGCGGTGCCTTCGAACACGTGGATCGACTCATCGACACCGGCGGTCTTCACCACACAGCCGTCCAGGGCGATGTTGCCATACAGCACGGCCAGGCCGCCCTCTTGCGAGTAGGCGTGCTCGATGCTGCGAATGCAGCCGTTTTCGCGGTCGTCGTCCAGGGTTTCCCAGCGGGTCGACTGGCTGAACGCGGTTTGCGTCGGGATACCGGCCGGGCCTGCCTTGAAGAAGGTGTGCACAGCTTCGTCATCGGTCTGGGTAATGTCCCACTTGGCGATGGCCTCTTCCATGCTTGGGCTGTGCACGGTCGGCAGGTCGGTGTGCAGCAGGCCGCCACGGGCCAGCGAGCCGAGGATGCTGAAAATGCCGCCGGCGCGGTGCACGTCTTCCATGTGGTACTTCTGGATGTTCGGCGCCACCTTGCACAGCTGCGGTACCTTGCGCGACAGACGATCGATGTCGCGCAGGTCGAAGTCCACCTCGGCCTCCTGCGCTGCGGCCAGCAGGTGCAGGATGGTGTTGGTCGAGCCGCCCATGGCGATGTCGAGCATCATGGCGTTCTCGAACGCCTTGAAGTTGGCGATGCTGCGCGGCAGTACCGACGCATCGTTCTCGCCGTAGTAGCGTTTGCACAGCTCGACGATGGTGCGGCCGGCGGTGAGGAACAGCTGCTCGCGGTCCGAGTGGGTGGCCAGGGTCGAACCGTTGCCCGGCAAGGCCAGACCCAGGGCCTCGGTCAGGCAGTTCATCGAGTTGGCGGTGAACATGCCGGAGCATGAACCACAGGTCGGGCAGGCGCTACGCTCGTACTCGGCGACTTTCTCGTCGCTGGCGGTGGAGTCGGCGGCGATCACCATGGCGTCGACCAGGTCCAGGCCGTGGCTGGCCAGCTTGGTCTTGCCGGCTTCCATCGGACCGCCGGAGACGAAGATCACCGGGATGTTCAGGCGCAGGGCGGCCATCAGCATGCCGGGGGTGATCTTGTCGCAGTTGGAGATGCAGACGATGGCGTCGGCGCAGTGGGCGTTGACCATGTACTCGACCGCGTCGGCGATGATCTCGCGGCTGGGCAGCGAGTAGAGCATGCCGTCATGGCCCATGGCGATGCCGTCGTCCACGGCGATGGTGTTGAACTCTTTCGCCACGCCACCGGCGCGTTCGATCTCGCGGGCGACCAGTTGGCCCAGGTCCTTCAGGTGCACATGACCCGGGACGAACTGGGTGAACGAGTTGGCGATGGCGATGATCGGTTTCTTGAAGTCTTCGTCCTTCATCCCGGTGGCGCGCCACAGGGCACGGGCACCGGCCATGTTGCGGCCTTGGGTGGAAGTCTTGGAACGATAATCAGGCATGGAGCGCTCCTGGCGGCTAAATCACGTCACGTAAATAGGGAGTGAGCTTCTCTTGTCCTGAAACGCCGAAGGCCGGTTGCCGCTGGCAAGGATGGGGGCCGAAGACCTCGCGGGATCGCCGCAGGCTCGACCAGAGCTCATAAACCCGCCGGGGATGTCTGGCGATGAATGGCTCGATTCTACACCGCCACGCCCGCTAGGGAATGGCGTTGTGACAATTGGCTGTCCCCAGCCCGCAAGGTAAAGGCCTTGGCGTGGTCCGGGCGGGTTTGGGTAGACTTGCGCGCTTCCTGTTCCACTGGCCAAAAGGATTTGCAATGCCAGCGCCAAGTCGCTCCTTATTGTTCTACGTCGTCATCGGCCTGATCCAGGGCCTGGTGCTGCTCACCACCGTGAAGGGGCAAGGCGAGCTGCTTGGCTTCAACCTGTCGGTAGCCCTGTGCGCCGCGGTGGTCGTGGCCGGCGTGAACCTGCAACTGCTCGGCAGCGCGGTGCGCCAGCGTGGCACCGGCTGGCTGGTGTTGGGCCTGACCCTGCTGATCAGCGGGATCAGTGCCGGGGTCCTGGGTAGCGAGCGTATGGGCTGGCTGCAGCAGACCTGGTTCCTGGCCGCCGTCGTGCTGGGCTACATAGGCACCGCGTTCATTCTTGCCTGGCCGACCCGCGAAGGGGTGGCGCCGCGCTATGAGGACCTGTTCCGGCATGCCTGGAACAACGTGTTCATCCTGTTCCTGGCGCAAATGCTGACTGGCCTGTTCTGGCAGTTGCTGTGGTTGTGCGCGCTGCTGTTCGGCATGCTCGGCATACCGCAGGTCACGGATGTGGTGGAGTCTGCGGTGTTTCTCTGGCTGGTACTGCCGGTGGTGTTCTCCCTGGGGATGCGCATGGGGCGGGAGAACGAAAAGATCATCGGCCTGCTGCGCGGCATCCTGTTGACGCTGTGCCGCTTCCTGTTGCCGCTCAGCGCGCTGATCGCCGTGCTGTTCACCCTGACGTTGCCGCTTTCCGGCCTGCAGCCTGTGTGGGACACCGGTTACTCGACCAGCCTCCTGCTGGTACTGGCAGGCATCAACCTGTTCCTGGTCAACGGGGTGTTCCAGGACGGCCGACAACCCAGCGTCTACCCTGCGCCGCTCAAGCGCCTGGTGGAGGCCAGCCTGGTGTGCCTGCCGGTGCTGGTGGGCCTGGCGGCCTACGCAAGTTGGCTACGCATCGATCAGTACGGTTTGACACCCTCAAGGATCATGGCGGTGTTGCTGGTGGGCGTGATGCTGGTACATGGCTTGGCGGCGGTCTGGGCGGTGGTGGCTTCGCGCCAGGGATGGCTGAACAGTCTGCGCGTGAGCAATCCGTGGATCGCTCTGCTCAGCGCGGTGCTGATAGTGCTGTTCTATACACCGTTGCTCGACCCGCAGGTGTTGAGTGCGAAGAGTCAGGTCGAGCGCCTGCTCGGTGGGCGCACGCCGATTACCGAGTTCGATGCCGGGACCTTGTACCGCGACCTCGGTCAGCCTGGGCGTGCCGCCTTCGAGCAACTGGAGAAGCGGCTGGAAACGGATGAGCTGTTCGATGCGGGCCGCCGCGAGCAATTGCTGGGGATGATGGCGCAGGTGCGTCGGCCGGAAGTGGTCGAAACGCAGGGTCCGACGTTCGAGTGGCTGGGGCCGGTGCAGTCCACCAGCGAGTCACTGGCCGATTCGACGCTTGCTCAAAGCCAGTGCGGTGGCAAGGGATGCTACTTGTGGGCGGTCGATCTGGATGGTGATGGGCACAATGAAGTGTTGATGATCCCCCGGCACACCTATGCATCGAGTGTGTTCGTGTTCACCTGGGAGGAGCGCGAGTGGCGTGAAGTGGGCAGCCTGAGCGGCAGCATGGAAAACCTCGAGGGCCTGGCCAAAGGCATTCGCGAGGGCGCGGTGAAACTGGTGGCGCCGCGTTACAAGACGCTCAGCATCGATGGCCAGGAACTGGTGCCGGACTTCAGGCGGTAGCGGTTGGCGCGCATGGGGGTGAGCGTTTGAGGGAGCTGGGGCCGCAGAGCGGCCCCGGAACAAGCACCACTTAGCTGTTGGGCAGCAACCTGCAGGTGATGCTCTTGATGTAACGGGTCTCGGCGATCGCCGGGTGCACCGGGTGGTCCGGGCCCTGGCCGCCGCGCTCGAGCATTTGCAGGTTGCGGTCCAGGTGGCGGGCGCTGGTCAGCAGGATGTTGTTCAGGTCGTCCTCGGGCAGGTGCATCGAGCACGAGGCGCTGACCAGGATGCCGTCCTTGGTGAGCATGCGCATGGCCTGTTCGTTGAGGCGGCGGTAGGCGGCCTCGCCGTTCTTCAGGTCCTTCTTGCGCTTGATGAAGGCGGGCGGGTCGGCAATGATCACGTCGAAACGCTCTTCGGCGGCCTTCAGCTCGCGCAGGGCCTCGAATACGTCACCTTCGATGCAGGTCAGTTTTTCGCTGATGCCGTTCAGCGCGGCGTTACGCTCAACGCCATCGAGGGCAAAGCCGGAAGCATCCACGCAGAAGACTTCGCTGGCGCCGAACGCACCGGCCTGCACGCCCCAGCCACCGATATAGCTGAACAGGTCGAGCACACGCTTGCCCTTGACATAGGGGGCCAGGCGGGCGCGGTTCATGCGGTGGTCGTAGAACCAGCCGGTCTTCTGGCCTTCGCGTACCGGAGCCTCGAACTTCACGTCGTTCTCTTCCAGCGCGACCCAGTCTGGCACTTCGCCGTAGACGGTCTCGACATAGCGGCCGAGGCCTTCGGCGTCACGGGCGGCGGAGTCGTTCTTGAACAGGATGCCGCTCGGCTTCAGCACCTGGACCAGGGCGGCGATGACGTCGTCCTTGTGCGCTTCCATGGTGGCCGAGGCCAGCTGTACCACGAGGATGTCGAAGAAGCGGTCGACCACCAGGCCCGGCAGCAGGTCGGAATCGCCGTAGACCAGGCGGTAGCACGGCTTGTCGAACAGGCGCTCGCGCAGCGACAGGGCGACGTTCAGGCGGTGCACCAGCAGCGACTTGTCCAGCGGCAGCTTGACGTCGCGCGACAGCAGACGGGCGCAGATCAGGTTGTTCGGGCTCATCGCCACTACGCCCAGGGGCTTGCCGTTGGCGGCCTCGAGGATGGCCTGCTGGCCGGCCTTCAGGCCCTGCAGCGGGGTCGCGGCGACGTCGACTTCATTGCTGTAAACCCACAGATGGCCGGCGCGCAGGCGGCGGTCGGCATTGGCTTTGAGGCGAAGGCTGGGCAGGGACATGACGTCGCTCCGGGAAAAAAGAGCGGGAGTATACCGTGTTGGCCTCAGGTTCGCTGATGGGTTCGACCAAGTGGTCCGCGCCCATGGCTAAAGAAATTTTGGGATCCAACGATCCACTGATAGTTACCCTGCCGGCGTACAGGGTTAGAATCCCCCGTCCCCAGCGAGAATGCACGAATGTCCCAGGAACTTACCGCCGAACAGATCCAGCAAGCCCTGCAGGGCATCACCATCCCGCCGCAGCCGCAGATCATGGTCGACCTGCAGTTCGAGCAGTACATGCCCGACCCGGACCTTGAGACCATCGCCAAGCTGATCAGCCAGGACCCGGGCCTTTCCGGCGCCTTGCTGAAACTGGTCAACTCGGCGCAGTTCGGCCTGGCGAACAAGATCGGTTCGATCCAGCGCGCCGTGAACCTGCTGGGCAGCCGTTCGATCATCAACCTGATCAACGCCCAGTCGATCAGGGGTGAAATGACCGACGAGACCATCGTCACCCTCAACCCGTTCTGGGACACCGCCCAGGACGTGGCCATGACCTGCCTGACCCTGGCCAAGCGCACCGGCATCCAGGCGGTGGACGAGGCCTACACCCTGGGCCTGTTCCACGACTGCGGCGTGCCGTTGATGCACAAGCGTTTCCCCAACTACATGGAAGTGCTGGAGGAGTCCTACGCCAAGACCAATGACGAGGTCCGCGTGGTGGACACCGAGAACCGCGTGTTCAACACCAACCACTCGGTGGTCGGCTATTTCACCGCCAAGTCCTGGCGCCTGCCGGAGCACATCAGCGCCGCCATCGCCAACCACCACAACGCCCTGGCGGTGTTCCGCGACGAATCCTCGCGCAATACCCAGACCCAGCTGAAGAACCTGCTGGCGGTGCTGAAGATGTCCGAGCACATTTGCGCCTCCTACCGCGTGCTGGGCAACCAGAGCGTCGATCACGAGTGGAACATGGTTGGCCCGCTGGTGCTGGATTACATCGGCCTGACCGAATACGACTTCGAGCAGCTCAAGCAGAACATCCGCGAAATGGGCGGGCACTGAGTCATGCCGGAACTGCCAGAGGTCGAGACGACGCGGCGCGGCATCGCGCCCCACCTGGAAGGGCAGCGGGTCAGCCGCGTGGTGGTGCGCGACCGGCGCCTGCGCTGGCCGATCCCGGAAGACCTCGACGTGCGCCTGTCGGGGCAGCGTATCGTCAGCGTCGAGCGCCGCGCCAAGTACCTGCTGATCAACGCTGAGGTCGGCACCTTGATCAGCCACCTGGGTATGTCGGGCAACCTGCGCCTGGTCGAACTGGGCTTGCCGGCGGCCAAGCACGAGCATGTGGATATTGAGCTCGAGTCAGGGCTGATGCTGCGCTATACCGACCCGCGCCGTTTCGGGGCCATGCTCTGGAGCGTCGATCCGCTCAACCATGAACTGCTGATTCGCCTGGGGCCGGAGCCGCTGACCGACCTGTTCGACGGCGAGCGGCTATTCCAGCTGTCCCGGGGGCGCTCGATGGCGGTCAAGCCGTTCATCATGGACAACGCCGTGGTGGTGGGCGTGGGCAACATCTACGCCACCGAAGCACTGTTCGCCGCCGGGATCGACCCGCGCCGCGAGGCAGGCGGGATCTCCCGGGCGCGCTACCTGAAGCTGGCTATCGAGATCAAGCGGGTGCTGGCGGCGGCCATTGAGCAGGGCGGGACCACCTTGCGCGACTTCATCGGAGGCGATGGGCAGCCGGGGTACTTCCAGCAGGAACTGTTCGTCTATGGACGCGGTGGTCAGCCGTGCAAGGTGTGTGGCACCGAGTTGCGTGAAGTGAAGCTGGGGCAGCGGGCGAGCGTGTTCTGCCCGAAATGCCAGCGTTGATGCCGCAGGCCTCGTTGGCTCGCTCTCGTGGGAGCGGGCTTGCCCCGCGACAGGGCCGGATCAGTCGACTATCGCCGCCTGCCCTACACCCCTGGGGTCACTGGCCGCCTCCACGGTCCCGCCAGCCTTGTCCCAGTACAGCACCTGCTGATTCCCGTATTGGCGCCCGACATCCTTCAGCCGATATCCACGCTCCTCGAGCTGGGCCATCTGCCCAGAACTGAACGTTCCCGGCTCATGCTCCACCACATCCGGCAGGTACTGATGGTGATAGCGCGGCGTCGCCGGCCACTCGGCCACCGGCCGTCCTTCGAGGAACCCCATCACCGACAGCAACACCATGCTCGGAATCCGGCTGCCGCCCGGCGTGCCGAAGCTGGCGAACTGGCTGGGGCTTTCGATGAAGGTCGGGCTCATGCTCGACAAGGGCCGCTTGCCCGCCGCCACCGCGTTGGCCTGGCTGCCGGCCAACCCATAGCTGTTGCTGCCGGTGGGGTCGGCGGCGAAGTCGTCCATCTCGTTGTTCAGCACCACGCCGGTGCCGGGCACGCTGAACGCCGCGCCGAATGGCAGGTTGACCGACAGCGTGGCGGACACGGCATTGCCGTCGGCGTCGATCACCGTGAAGTGGGTGGTGTGGTCGCCTTCGCGCCAGGCCGGTGAAGGGGGCAGGGCGCTGCTGGGGGTGGCCTGGCGCACGTCGATGCTGTCGGCCAGGCCGGTCAGGTACTGGCGCGCCAGCAGGCGGTTGATGGGGTTGGCCACGTAGTCCGGGTCGCCCAGCAGGCCACGGTCGCGGTAGGCGCGGCGCAGCACTTCGATAACATAATGGCTGCGCTGCACCGGTTCGGCGCTCTGCCAGGGCAGGCGCTGGAGCAGGGCCAGGCTCTGGGCCAGGGCCACGCCACCGGCCGAGGGCGGTGGACTGCTGATCAGCTCGCGCTGGTCGGCCAGTGGATAGCGCAGCGGCTCGCGCCAGGCGGTGTGGTAGCCGGCGAGGTCATCGAGGGTCCAGACACCGCCGGCCTGACGTACGCCGTCGACCAGGCGGTGGGCCGTCGGGCCACGGTAGAAGCCGTCGCGGCCGTGCTCGGCCATGGCCTGCAGGGTCGCGGCCAGTTCCGGTTGG
The DNA here is from genome assembly GCF_019823065.1 of Pseudomonas mosselii. Lineage (NCBI taxonomy): Bacteria > Pseudomonadati > Pseudomonadota > Gammaproteobacteria > Pseudomonadales > Pseudomonadaceae > Pseudomonas > Pseudomonas mosselii. Next base: position 5,953,985 of record NZ_CP081966.1, on the reverse strand, counting down.
CGAATCACCGTGCCGAGTGCCGGTACGTCGTTGCCGGCGAGGAACAACCGGGCGCTTTCGGCATTGTCGCGCAGGGTGCTCAGACGCATGGTCGCGCGGTCGCGGTAAATGCGGTCGACGGCAAAGCCCTGGTTGGCCAGGCGGATGGCCGGGGCCAGGCTGTCCTTGAGCGGCAGCTTGCCGTGGGTCGCGGCCAGGTCGGCCAGTGCCTGGGGCAAGCCAGGGATGGCAGCGGCCAATGGGCCGTTGACCGACAATCCTGGTTGGACCTTGCCATCCTTCAGGTACATGTCGGCCCGGGCGGCGGCCGGGGCGCGCTCGCGGGCGTCGAGGAAGGCATAGCGTGGGCTGTCAGCGCTCTCGCGCAGCAGGAAGAACCCGCCGCCGCCAAGGCCGGAGCCGTAGGGTTCGACAACGGCCAGCGTGGCGCCGATGGCCACGGCGGCATCGAAGGCATTGCCGCCTTGCTGCAGGATCTGCCTTGCCGCCGCGGTGGCTTCACCGTGCGGGCTGGCGATCGCCGCCTGGCCTGGCCTGGCGGCCAGGGCGCCATTGGCCAGCAGCGCCAGGAGGGCGCCGAGGGCTGCGTGGCGAAGCGCGGCGACGAACGGCATCAGGCCTTGCCGGTGATCCGGCGGTACTTGGCCATCAGTTCGTCTTCGGTTTCCGGGTGGGCTTCATCCAGGGGGATGCAGTCCACCGGACAGACTTGCTGGCACTGGGGCTCGTCATAGTGGCCGACACACTGGGTGCACAGGTTCGGGTCGATCACATAGATCTCTTCGCCTTGCGAGATGGCGGCGTTCGGGCACTCGGGTTCGCAGACGTCGCAGTTGATGCAATCGTCGGTGATGATCAGGGACATGGGGACTCCGGCCGGGGCGTTGGGCCCGGGCATGGTTCAAAGCGATGGGCACAATTGTGCCGGATTCGCGCCCGCAGTGCACGCGGGCGCGACATCGTGACCGCGCGGCTTACTTGCGAAAGCGCTCGGTCAGCGCGTCGGCAACGGCAGGGTGGACGAACTTGCTGATATCACCGCCCAACGCGGCGATTTCCCGAACCAATGTCGAAGAAATGAACGAATAGCGCTCGGAGGGCGTAAGGAACAGGCTCTCGACGTCCGGCGCCAGCTGGCGGTTCATGTTGGCCAGTTGGAACTCGTACTCGAAGTCGGATACCGCGCGCAGGCCGCGCAGGAACACGTTGGCGTTCTGCTCCTTGGCGAAATGCGCCAGCAGCGAGGAAAAGCCGATGACTTCGACATTGGGCAGGTGCTTGGTGACCTCGCGGGCCAGCGCTACCCGTTGCTCCAAGGGGAACAGGGGGTTTTTCTTGGGGCTGGCCGCCACGGCGATGATCACATGGTCGAACAGGCGCGAGGCGCGCTCGACCAAGTCGCCATGGCCTTTGGTAATGGGGTCGAAAGTACCCGGGTACAACACTCGGTTCATCGCGTCATCCTGGCTGGAGTGCGTTGGGGAGTCGGATGGTAGCGCAGCGACTGCGCCCGGCCAAGTCGCGTGGCCGGTCGATGGCACTATAGACAGCATGGCTATTGGCTGTCATGCGCTGGGTGCCAGGCGGCCAGCCAGCGCTTCGCTAAGCAGGGCGGTCAAGGCGTAGACCGAAAGCTGCGGGTTGGCGCCTATGCTGGTGGGGAACAGCGAACCGTCGTGGACCGACAGGTTTTCCAGCTGGTGATGCCGGCCCAGGCTGTCGCACACCGCCTGGCGCGGATCCTCGCCCAGGGCGCAGCCGCCCATGACGTGGGCGCTGCCCAGGCGCATGCGAAACAGTTCCAGGGGCAGGCTGTCGATCAACGCCTTGGCCTGTTCCGGGTTATCGACATACCGGGCATCGCCATGCACCGGCAGCACCCGGCGGGCACCGGCGGCGAACTGGATCTGTGCCATGCTGTGCCAGGCCCGGCGCAGCCCGTCGTGAAGGTAGTCGGTGACTGGGTAGTCGAGCACCGGCGAGCCATCGCCACGCAACTCCACCTGGCCGCCGGGGCTGTCCGGGTGGAAACCATCGCGCAGCAGCGCCAGCATCACGTGGGTATGGGGCAGCTCGGCCATGCGCAGGGCATTGTCCTGGCCATGGCCACCGAGCAGGGTGCTGGCCAGGGCCGGGTGCAGCGGCGGGACTTCGAGCTTGTAGCCGACCGGGCCGGCGACGCCGTCCTGCCATTGGAACTGGTCGCTGTAGATCGACTGCGGCGCGCCGTAGTACGGGTCGATCTTCGCCTCGAACTGCGCGGCGCTGAAGTTGACCAGGTGCAGGAAGGTGCGTTTGCCCAGGCGCTGGTGGGGGTCGGGCGCTTCGGAGCGCAGCAGCAGCGCTGGGCTATTGATGCCGCCCCCGGCCAGTACGTAATGCCGGGCGCGCACCCGCACCTGGCGCCCCGTGGGCTCGATCCCCTGGGCGTCCAGGGCCTGGCATTGCAGGTGGTCGATACGTTGCCCATCGTGGCTGAAGCGCTCGGCGCGGGCCAGGTAGAGCAGTTCGCCGCCTTGCTCGAGAGTGGCCGGAATGCTGGTGACCAGCATCGACTGCTTGGCGTTGACCGGGCAGCCCATGCCGCAGTAACCCAGGTTCCAGCAACCGCGCACGTTGCGCGGTATCACCGCCCAGCGCAGGCCGAGCGCCTCGCAGCCGCGACGCAGCACATCGTTGTTGGCATTGGGCGGCATCATCCAGGGGCTGATTCCCAGGTGCTGCTCCATGCGTTCGAACCAGGGTTTCAGGCTGTCGCTGTCCAGGCCCTTGACCCCATGTTCACGGGCCCAGTGCTCCAGGGTCTGCGGCGGCGTGCGAAAACTCGAGGTCCAGTTGACCAGGGTGGTGCCGCCCACCGCCCGACCCTGCAGGATGGTAATGGCGCCGTCCTTGCTCAGGCGGCCCAGGCCCTCCTGGTAGAGATCGGCATAGGCTTCGTGCTCCAGCAGGTGGAAGTCGCTGCTGGTCTTCAGCGGGCCCTCCTCGATCAGCAGTACCTTCAGGCCGGCCGCGCTCAGCCGTTCGGCGGTTGTGGCGCCGCCCGCGCCACTGCCGATCACGGCGACGTCGGCTTCCAGGCTCAGGTCCTCCTCAAGGCGCGAGCCATCGTGGGTGATCCAGCCTCGAGCGAGGCCTTGGCGAAACGGGTCGGGCACGGGCATTTGGCGATGCTCTTGTCGGTGGGTCAGATCTTCGGCGGCCCTGGGTAGCCGCAAGCCGCCCAGGCCTCGGGGCGCTCATACCAGGCCATGAGCAGCAGTTGCAGCAGCGAGGCATGGCCCTGGCGCAGCAGGTTCAGCGAACTGTCCCGCCAGCGTTCGAGAAAGCGCTCCAGCTCGCTATCCGTGGCGCTGGCCCAGCCGCCCCAGATACCGGTCAGCGGTCCTCGGGTCAGGGGCAGGGTGAGCACGTCGAACAGTTGCCGGGTCAGCTTGAGCATGGCGGGCGACAGCGCCGCCAGCTTGTGATCGAGGCTTTGCAGCACCCATTCGGTGGAAGCCTGGGTACCCGCCAGCACGACGGGTACCAGGGCCTGCAGCAGAGGCAGGTCGTCATCGCGCAGGACCTGATAACCGGGCGAGGCCGCCTGTGGCGCACAGCCGACCAGGCTGGTGGCACCCAGAAACAGGCTGGCGCCGAAGCTGAACCTGAGCAGGTCGCGACGATGCATGTGCGCCGGCGCTCAGCGGATGAACAGCTTGTAGACCAGGCGCTGCAAGGCCTTGCCATAGGGCGGGTAGATCGTCTTGGCAGCATTGATGCGCTGCTTGGCCAGCACGGCCTTGGCCTTGCTGAAGGTCAGGAAACCGTCGTGGCCATGGTAGTGTCCCATGCCGGACGGGCCGACGCCGCCGAACGGCAGGTCGTCCTGGGCCACGTGCAGCAGGGTGTCGTTGAGGCAGACGCCACCGGAGTGGGTGTCGCGCAGAACCCGTGCCTGTTCGCCCTTGTCGTAGCCGAAATAGTAGAGCGCCAGGGGTCGGGGACGCTGGTTGATGTAGGCCAGGGCGTCATCCAGACGGTCGTAGGGCACCAGGGGCAGCAACGGGCCGAAGATCTCGTCCTGCATTACCTGCATGCCGTCGTTCACCTGCAACAACAGGTGTGGCGGCAGATGGCGGCCTTGGCGGGGCTCGTCGGGGTAGAGATCGATCACTTGGGCGCCTTGCTCGCGGGCATCGTCGAGCAGGCGGTTGAGGCGAGCGAGCTGGCGCTCGTTGATGATCGCACTGTAGTCGGGGTTATCAGTCAGGCGCGGATAGAAGCGGTGCACGGCGCGCCGGTAAGCCTCGGCGAAGGCGTCCAGGCGCTCGCGGGGCACCAGCACGTAGTCGGGGGCGACGCAGGTCTGGCCGGCATTGAGGGTCTTGCCGAAGGCGATGCGTTCGGCGGCGGTGTCCAACGACACATCGGTTGAGACGATGGCCGGTGACTTGCCGCCCAGCTCAAGGGTCACTGGGGTGAGGTTCTGCGCGGCGGCCAGCATCACATGACGGCCGACGCTGGTGGCCCCGGTGAACAGCAGGTGGTCGAACGGCAGGCGGGCAAAGGCCTGGCCGACTTCCACCTCGCCCAGTACTACACTGACCAGGTCATTGGGGAACACCCGTCCGAGCAGGTCCTTGATGGCCTGTCCGCTGGCGGGCGTGGATTCGCTGAGTTTGAGCATCACCCGGTTGCCGGCGGCCAGGGCGCCGGTCAACGGGCCGATGGCGAGGAACAGCGGGTAGTTCCACGGCACGATGATCCCCACCACTCCCAGTGGCTGGTACTCCACCCGCGCGCTGGCGGGCTGGAAGGCCAGGCCGACCTTGCGCCGCGAGGCGCGCATCCAGCGCCCCAGCTGTTTTTCCGCATCGCGCAGGCCGAGCACCGACGGCATCAGCTCGGCGATCAGGGTCTCGTCGCGGCTGCGGCCGCTGAAGTCGGCGTCGATGGTCGCAATCAGCGTCTCCTGCTCGGCCAGCAGCGCCTCGCGCAGGCTTTTCAGCCACTGCCGACGCTGCGCGGCGGCGGGCATCGGGTTAGCGGCGAAGGCCCGACGCAGGACGTCGAACGTCGCTTGCAGGTCGAGGTCGGATTGCACAGGAGGGAGAACGGCAGGCGAGGTCATGGCGGCTCCGGGGTGGTAAGTGAATAGAGTATATACTCTAATTGGTACGATGGTGCACTATTTTCACCTGGCCGGCGGTGCACCCGACCTGCGGGAAGCCGTAAGATGGGCTCGATCAATCAAGCTGGAGACTGGAGCTGAGCATGGCCCCGCGCATGAAGACCCGAGAGCGCATCGTGCAGAGCAGCCTGGAGCTGTTCAACCAGCAGGGCGAGCGTTGCGTCAGCACCAACCACATTGCCGCGCACATGGAGATCTCGCCCGGCAACCTGTACTACCACTTCCCCAACAAGCAGGCGATCATCGCCGTGCTGTTCAACCAGTACGAAGAGCTGGTCGACAGTTTCCTGCGCCCGCCCCAGGGCCGCATTGCCACCGTCGAGGACAAGCGCTTCTACCTCAAGGCGTTGCTGGCGGCGATGTGGAACTACCGTTTCCTGCACCGCGACCTGGAGCACCTGCTCGACAGCGACCCGGAGCTGGCGGCCCGTTATCGGCGCTTTTCGCGGCGCTGCCTGCTGCAGGGGCAGGCGATCTACCGGGGCTTCGTCGAGGCCGGCATCCTGAGCATGGACGGCCCGCAGATCGAGTCGCTGACTATCAACGCATGGATCGTGCTGACCTCCTGGGTGCGTTTTCTCAGCACCACCCGCGAGCATTGCGCGCACCTGGGTGAAGAAGCGTTCATGCGCGGCGTCTATCAGGTGGTGGTGCTGGAACTGGGGTATGTCACTCCAGACTCGCGTGCCGCGGTGCAGGCGTTGTGCGATGAGTTCCACGTTCCGTTCAACCAGGCCCTGGAGCAGTGACCCGGGGTCTTCGAGCCATTCATCAGGAGATTGTCATGCCCCTTGCGCAACTGATCACCCCGCAACAGCTGGCCGAACGCCTGGAAGCGCCCGGCCTGGTGATCCTCGATTGCCGCTTTGCCCTGGAAGATGTCGACTACGGCCAACGTAGTTATGCCGAGGGGCATATCGCCGGGGCGCATTTCGCCGACCTCGAGCGTGATCTGAGCGGGCCGGTGGTCAAGGGTCGCACCGGTCGTCACCCGCTGCCCGATCCGCAGCGGCTGGTGGAGCGCCTGCGCGAGTGGGGCGTGGACAACGATAGCCAGGTGGTGCTCTACGACGATGGCCCCGGCGCCTTCGCTGCCCGTGCGTGGTGGCTGCTGGCCTGGCTGGGCAAGCGCGATGCGGTGTTCATTCTCGACGGCGGCCTCAAGGCCTGGCACGCCGCCCACCTGCCGTTGAGCCTCGACCCGCCCGCGCGTCGCGAGGGGACGTTCAGTGGCGAGCCGGACATGAAGCTGCTGATCGACGCCACACACCTGGGCAAGCGCCTGAACGATCCGACGCTGACCCTGATCGATGCCCGCGGGTTGCCGCGTTTTCGTGGCGAGGTGGAGCCGATCGACCCGGTGGCCGGGCACATTCCGGGCGCCCAGTGCGCGGCGTTCACCGACAACCTTGGCGCCGACGGGCGTTTCCTGCCGGCCGACACGCTGAAGCAGCGTTTTGCCGAAAAGCTGGCCGGCCGTTCGCCGCAGGACCTGGTGGCCTATTGCGGCTCTGGCGTGACCGCCTGCCACAACCTGTTTGCCCTGGCGCTCGCGGGATATCCGCTGGGGCGGCTGTATGCCGGGTCGTGGAGTGAGTGGATCAACGATCCGCAGCGCGGCGTGGCCACTGGTGAGTAATTCGTGAGGTGGGAGTGGGCCCGGTGATGCTATCGCGGGGCAAGCCCGCTCCCACGAAGCCTTCCCTCAGCCATATTCCTGGATGGAGACTATCGCTCTTCCATCAGCCACTGCGGAATCCGCCGTTCCAGGTAATACCCCGGATTGCGCAGGCTGCCCTCGACGAACCCGACATGGCCACCGCGATTGTGCAGTTCGAACTGCGTCAGTGGCGCCAGTTCGTCGGCAGTCGGCAGGCTGTGACCGAACACGAACGGATCATCGCTGGCATGGATGATCAGCGTCGGCGTGCGGTTTTCTCCCAGGTAATAGCGGCTGGACGCCCGGCGGTAGTAGTCATGGGCATCGCTGAAGCCATTGAGTGGCGCGGTCACCTTGCCGTCGAAGTCCCAGAAGGTGCGCAGGTTGCGCAATGGGCCAAGGCGCTCGAGGGTTGCCAACCCTTCATGGTGACCTTGATTGCGAAAGTGCCGCTGCTTGTCCTTCACGTACGCCATCATCGCGCGCATGAAATGCGCCTGGTAGATCTTCGAAAATCCCAGGCCGATGCGGTCGGCGCACTGGTCCAGGCGAAACGGTACCGACACCGCCACCGCCGCTTCCAGTTGGCTGGACGAGCCACTTTCTCCCAGGTACTTGAGCAGCACATTGCCGCCCAGCGAATAGCCCACGGCATACAGCGGTGCCAGCGGCCGCTGCGCCCGCAGGTGGCGGATGGTCTCGGCCAGGTCTTCGCTGGCCCCGGAGTGGTAGCTGCGCGCCAGCAGGTTGGGCTCGCCCGAGCAGCCGCGCCAGTTCACCGCGACGCTGGCCCAGCCACGCCCCTGCAAGGCCAGTTGCAGGCCTTTGACGTAGGGCGAATTGGACGAGCCGGTGAGGCCATGGAGCACCAGCACCAACGGCGCGTCGGGTTGGTGCGGTCCGTGCCAGTCGAGGTCGAGGAAGTCGCCGTCGGCCAGCCACAGGCGCTCGCGGTTGCGCGGCAGGTCCGGGAGCTTGCGCCAGAGAGGCCCCCACAGTGTCTGCAGGTGAGGGTTGGACAGGCCGGTGGCCGGACGGAAGGTGGCGGTGAGGCTGGGCATGCTGGGCGACTCGTGGTGTGCCTGCCTAGAGTGCCATGAAACACCGCCACTGTACCTGCGCTATTGGTCGGTGCCCGCTCGTTGCCACAACGCGTAGTGCACCTGGCCGGTCTTCTTCTCGCGGTGCAGGCGCCAGTTGCCCGGCATCGGCAGCGAGGAGGGCATGGCTTCGCTTTCGGTGTAGATCCACGCCTGCTCGCGCAGCCACTGGCCCTGCTCCAGCAGGTTGCAGGTGTTGGCCAGCAGGTCCTGGTGGAACGGCGGGTCGAGGAACACCACATCGAACTGCTGTTTGGCCGGGCCTTGCAGGTAGCGCAGGGCGTCGGTCTGCAGGATCTGCCCGCGCGGGCAGCGCAGCAGCTCGAGGTTGTTCTTGAGATTGACGATGGCCGCCGGGTTGCTGTCCAGCGCCACGGCGTTTTCGGCGCCGCGAGACAAGGCCTCCAGCACCAGCGCGCCGCTGCCGGTGAAGGCGTCGAGCACCAGGGCGCCTTCGATATGCGGCGCCAGCCAGTTGAACAGGGTCTCGCGCACGCGGTCAGGCGTCGGCCGCAGGCCTTCGCCTTCCGGCACGGCCAGACGGCGGCTGCGCCACTCGCCGGCGATGATGCGCAGCTGGCCGGGGCCCTTGCTGGCGCCCGGTGCCGGGCGCGCTGGGGTGTTGGGTCTTGCCATTAGTGCTCCGGTACGCCGAGCGGCTGCTCGGCGGGTTTGTCAGTGGGGGCCGGCAGGGGCTGCTGGGCCACCTTCGGGCCGACGGTGACGATCACCAGCTTGTCCGCCGCCAGATGCTTGTTCATGGCGGCCTTGACCTGTTCGACGGTCAGCGCCTGGGATTGCTGCATGAAATCTTCCAGCCAGCTCAGCGGCAAGTTGTAGAAGCCGATCGCGCCCAGTTGGCCGACGATGCTGGCATTGCTGGCGTTGGACAGCGGGAAGCTGCCGGCCAGTTCGCGCTTGGCGTCGTCCAGCTCCTGCTGGGTCGGGCCGCTCTTGAGGTAGTCGGCAAGGATATCCCGGACCAGCTTGAGCGTGCCCTCGCTGAGCTCGGCACGGGTCTGCAGGTTGATCATGAACGGGCCGCGCACCTGCATCGGGCTGAACACCGAGTACACGCCGTAGGTCAGGCCGCGTTTTTCGCGCACTTCGCTCATCAGGCGGGTACCGAAGGCGCCGCCACCGAGGATCTGGTTGCCCAGTGACAGGGCCGGCCAGTCCGGATCGTTACGGTCGATGCCCAGCTCGGCCAGCATCAGGTGGGTCTGCTTGGACGGGAAATCGATATGGGTCGTGCCCGGCGTGGGCTCGACCGGTTGCTCGGGCTTGGCCAGGGCCGGGCCCTTGGGCAGGCCGGCGGAGACCTGGGCGGCAATGGCTTCGGCTTCGCCGCGGCTGAGATCGCCGACCAGGGCGATCACCGCGTTGCCGGCCGCGTAGGCCTTGGCGTGGAAGCCGCGCAGCTGTTCCAGGGTAATGCCGGGGATGGTTTCGGCGGTGCCGTCGCTGGGGCTGGCGTAGGGGTGTTTACCGTAGAGGTTGGCGAACAGGGTCTTGCCGGCGATCTTGCCCGGGTTCTGCTTTTCGTATTCGAAACCGGCCAGCAGCTGGTTCTTGATGCGCTTGAGGGCGTCCTCGGGGAAGGTCGGCTGGCCCACCACCTCGGTGAACAGCTTCAGCGCCGGCTCGCGCTTGTCGCTGGCGCTGAGACTGCGCAGCGACGCCACGGCCATGTCGCGGTACGAACCGTTGCCGAAGTCGGCGCCCAGTCCTTCGAAGCCTTCGGCGATGGCGGTGACGTCCTTGCCGGCCACGCCCTCGTTGAGCATGGCGTTGGTCAGGGTGGCCAAGCCCGGGGTGCCGCCGTCCTGACTGCTGCCGGCGGCGAAGGTCACGCGCAGGTCGAACATCGGCAGCTCGCGGGCCTCGACGAACAGCACGCGGGCGCCTTCGGCAGTGGACCAGTGCTGGATGTTCAGCTGGCGCCGGCTGGGGGCCTTGCCGTCCAGTTCGGCCAGCGATTGCAGGGTGTTGGCCGGGCGGGCCGCGGTGTCTGCCTTGCCTTGGCTGTCGGACTGGGCCGGGCGCGCCAGCAGCGCGGCGACAGCCACCACCAGCACGATGATCGCCAAGCCGAACAGGGTGTAGCGCGGTGCGCTGCGATCACTCATGGGCGGACTCCTCGGGCAGTACATGGGCAACGCTCAGGCGTTCGCGGGTGAAATAGGTGCGGGCGGCGGCCTGGATGTCTTCCGGGGTCACGCGCTTGAGGTCGTCGAGCTCGCTGTCGATCAGCTTCCAGGAGAGGCCGACGGTCTCCAGCTGGCCGATGGTGGTGGCCTGGCTGCTGATGGAATCGCGGTCGTAGACCAGGCCGGCGATTACCTGGGCGCGCACGCGCTCGAGTTCCTCGGCGGTCGGCGGCGTGGTCTTGAGCTCGTCGAGCAGCTGCCAGATGCCTTTTTCCACCTCGGCCAGGGTCTTGTGCTTCTGCACGTTGGGCGTGGCCGAGATCATGAACAGGCTGTCACCGCGGGTGAAGGCGTTGTAGCTGGACGAGGCACCGGCCACCAGTTCCTGGCCGCGCTCCAGGCGCGCCGGCATGCGGGCACTGTAGCCGCCGTCGAGCAGGGCCGAGATCAGGCGCAGGGCGTTGACGCTGCGCGGGTCCTTGGCCGTGGCCAGGGCGGGCACATTGAAGCCGTAGACCAGGCTGGGCAGTTGCGTGCGCAGGTGCAGAGTGAGCTGGCGCAGGCCTGGCTCGGCCAGTTCCAGCGGCAGCTTGCTGGGTGGCACGGCGCGCTTGGGGATCGGGCCGAAGTATTTCTGCGCGAGGGCTTTCACCTCGTCGGGCTTGACGTCGCCGACCACCACCAGGGTGGCGTTGTTCGGCGCGTACCAGGACTCGTACCAGTGGCGCAGTTCCTCGACCTTCATGCGCTCGAGGTCGGCCATCCAGCCGATGGTCGGGGTGTGGTAGCCGCTGGCCGGGTACGCCATGGCGCGGAACAGCTCGAAGGCCTTGGCGTTGGGCTGGTCGTCGGTGCGCAGGCGGCGCTCTTCCTTGATCACCTCGATCTCGCGGCTGAACTCGTCGGCTGGCAGGCGCAGGCTGGCCAGGCGGTCGGCTTCCAGCTCGAAGGCCACCGGCAGGCGGTCACGGGCCAGCACCTGGTAGTAGGCGGTGTAGTCGTCGCTGGTGAAGGCGTTCTCCTCGGCGCCGAGATCGCGCAGGATGCGCGAGGCTTCGCCGGGGGCGAGCTTGGCGCTGCCTTTGAACATCATGTGCTCAAGGGCATGGGACAGGCCGGTCTGACCCGGCGTCTCATAGCTGGAGCCGACCTTGTACCAGATCTGCGAAACCACCACCGGCGCACGGTGGTCCTCGCGCACGACCACTTTCAGGCCGTTGTCGAGAATGAATTCGTGGGTGGGTTGCACATCGGCGGCGAAGGCCGCCAGCGGCAGGCACAGCGTGCCGAGCAACAGGCCAGCGGCGCGGCGGGCTAGAGCATTCATACGGTGTTCAACCTGTTCGGCGGCCCGCTTGGGTTTAGCGTCGGCGGGCCAGGAGGTGCTAGGATACTGATCCGGTTGCCTGGCGACCATGCCTGTCGCCGTTCTGGCCCACAGGCCCTTACGACAAAACGTTGCGCATGAACCCGCTGGCTTCACAGTAGTCTGTTCTGCGTGAGTTAAGAATTCCCGGTGCGCCACTGCTGGCGCATCGCTACCCTGAGATAGCCGTCTTCCATGTTTGGTTCCAACGACGACAAAAAAGCGCCGGCCGCGGCTGGCGAGAAGAAAGGCCTGTTCAGCTGGTTCCGCAAGAAGCCGGAGCAACCTGTCGCCGAACAGCCGCAAGCCCCCCAACCGCCCGTCGAGGCGCCGGTGGTACAGCAACCTCCCGCCGAGCAGCCTGCTCCGCTGGCCGAGGCCCCCCAGCCTGCGCCAGTCAGCGTGCCGGCCGAGCCTGAACCGGTTGCTCCGCAGGTGGTGCAACCCACCCAGGTGGTTGAACCCGCCCAGCCCGTGCCGGTGGACGTCCCGGTCGAGCCTGCCCTGGTGGTCGAGGCTGAGCCTGTTGTTCAGGTACACGCGCCGCAGGCTCCTGTGACTGAGGGCTTGCCCGCGAATGCGGCGGACCTGCCGACGGTCATGGTTGAGCCAGCGCCACCTGCACCCGTGAGCAACCTGGTGCTGCCGGTCGCGGAAGAGCCGGTTGCATTGGTACCGGACCTCGAACCCAAGGCGCCGCCGGTCATTCCCGAGCGCCCGGCCCCTGAGGTGGTGGTGCCCGAGCCCGCCCCGGTGGTGGTTGCCCCTGTGGTTGAGCCTGAACCCGAAGTGCCTGTCGCTCCGGCTGCCGTCGAACCTGCGCCAGTCGCCGCCGAGCCTGCCAAGCAGGGCTTTTTCGCCCGCCTCAAGCAGGGCCTGTCGAAGACCAGCGCCAGCATCGGCGAGGGCATGGCCAGCCTGTTCCTGGGCAAGAAGGTCATCGACGACGACCTGCTCGACGAGATCGAGACCCGTCTGCTGACCGCCGACGTCGGTGTCGAGGCCACCTCGACCATCGTCCAGAACCTGACGCAGAAGGTCGCCCGCAAGCAACTGGCCGACGCCGACGCCCTGTACAAGTCGCTGCAGGACGAACTGGCCGCCTTGCTGCGTCCTGTCGAGCAGCCGCTTAAGATCGAGGCGCAGAGCAAGCCCTACGTGATCCTGGTGGTCGGCGTGAACGGCGCCGGCAAGACCACCACCATCGGCAAGCTGGCCAAGAAGCTGCAGTTGGAAGGCAAGAAGGTCATGCTGGCTGCCGGCGACACCTTCCGCGCCGCGGCGGTGGAGCAGTTGCAGGTCTGGGGCGAGCGCAACCAGATCCCGGTCATCGCCCAGCACACCGGCGCCGACTCGGCCTCGGTGATCTTCGACGCGGTGCAGGCCGCCAAGGCCCGTGGCGTCGATGTGCTGATCGCCGACACCGCCGGTCGCCTGCACACCAAGGACAACCTGATGGAAGAGCTGAAGAAGGTCCGTCGGGTAATCGGCAAGCTCGACGCCGAGGCGCCCCACGAGGTGCTGCTGGTGCTCGACGCCGGTACCGGGCAGAACGCCATCAGCCAGGCCAAGTACTTCAACCAGAGCGTCGAGCTGACCGGCCTGGCTCTGACCAAGCTGGACGGCACCGCCAAGGGCGGCGTCATCTTCGCCCTGGCCAAGCAGTTCAACATCCCGATCCGCTTCATCGGTGTGGGCGAGGGTATCGATGACCTGCGCACCTTCGAGGCCGAACCCTTCGTCAAGGCGCTGTTCGCCGAGCGGGAACCTTCATGATCCGATTCGAACAGGTAGCCAAGCGCTATCCCAATGGCCATGTCGGCCTGCACGAACTGAGCTTCCGGGCGCGTCGTGGCGAGTTCCTGTTCGTCACCGGCCACTCCGGCGCCGGCAAGAGCACCCTGCTGCGCCTGCTGCTGGCCATGGAGCGTCCGACCAGCGGCAAGCTGCTGCTGGCCGGGCAGGACCTGGGCCAGATCAGCAACGCGCAGATTCCGTTCCTGCGCCGGCAGATCGGCGTGGTGTTCCAGAACCACCAACTGCTGTTCGACCGTACGGTGTTCAACAACATCGCCCTGCCGCTGCAGATCCTCGGGCTGTCCAAGGCCGAGATCGCCAAGCGCGTGGATTCGGCGCTGGAGCGCGTGTCGCTGAGCGACAAAGGCGAGCTGTTCCCGGCCGACCTGTCCACCGGCCAACAGCAGCGCGTGGGCATTGCCCGCGCCATCGTCCACCAGCCGGCCCTGCTGCTGGCGGACGAACCTACCGGTAACCTCGACCCGCGCCTGGCCGCCGAGATCATGGGCGTGTTCGAGGACATCAACCGCCTGGGCACCACGGTATTGATCGCCAGTCACGACCTGGCGCTGATCGCGCGCATGCGCCACCGCATGCTGACGCTGCAACGCGGCCGCTTGATCGGCGATGGGGAGGCCGGGCAATGAGCACCACACGTACACCAAAGGTTTCCGAGCGCGTGGCGCCGAAAGCCGCCGACCCGCAACCGGCGAAGAAGAAGCGTGGCGACCACGACGATGACGGCCCGGACTTCAGCACCCTGCTGCACGCCTGGCTGGAAAGCCACCGCGCCAGCCTGGCCGACAGCCTGCGCCGGCTGGGCAAGCAGCCGATCGGCAGTTTCTTCACCTGCCTGGTGATGGCTGTGGCGCTGAGCATGCCCATGGGCCTGTCGCTGCTGCTGAAGAACGTCGAGAAACTCGGCGGTTCCTGGCAGCGCGCGGCACAGATTTCGTTGTATCTCAAGCTTGATGCCAGCAGCCGTGATGGCGAGGCCTTGCGTGACGAGATCAAGGGCATGCCGGGCGTCGCCGAGGCCCAGTACGTCAGTCGCGAGCAGGCGCTGGAAGAGTTCCAGCAGCAGTCAGGCCTGGGCGAGGCGCTGCGCGAGTTGCCGGACAATCCACTGCCCGGCGTGGTGGTGGTGACCCCGACCGAGGTCGACAAGCCGGCCCTGGAAGCCTTGCGTCAGCGTCTGTCCGAGCTGCCGCGGGTGGAAGCGGCGCAGCTGGACCTGGTGTGGGTCGAGCGCCTGGCGGCGATTCTCAAGCTGGGAGACCGGTTCGTCTTCGGCCTGGCGGTAATGCTGATTTCCGCTCTGCTGTTAGTAATCGGTAACACAATTCGTCTACATATCGAAAACCGCCGGGTCGAGATCGAAGTGATCAAGCTCGTCGGCGGCACCGACAGCTACGTACGCCGGCCTTTCCTGTACATGGGCGCCCTGTACGGCCTGGGTGCGGGCGTGCTGGCCTGGGGCATCCTGGCGTTCGGCCTGAACTGGCTGAACGACGCGGTGGTCGGGCTGTCCGGGCTGTATGGCAGTGATTTCGCCCTGGGTGGCGTACCGGCCTCGGATGGCCTTTCACTCTTGATCGGGGCGGTGTTGTTGGGGTATATCGGTGCATGGATCGCCGTCGCTCGTCACTTGAACGAGCTGGCACCGCGATAAATGTTTCATGGCCAGTATTGACAAATTTTTCATCCTGGAACTTGTACAACGGTTCCTTGTCTATGCTGGCAGTGCCCACAAGGCACGAGTCTGTAAGCTGGAGGTACTTGAATGACCACATCGTTGCAACCTGCCTATGCCCTGGTTCCCGGTGCAAACCTGGAAGCCTATGTGCACACGGTCAACAGCATCCCATTGCTGTCGCCGGAGCAGGAGCGTGATCTGGCCGAGCGTCTCTATTACGAGCAGGATCTCGAGGCCGCTCGGCAAATGGTGATGGCCCACCTGCGTTTCGTCGTACACATCGCCCGTAGCTATGCAGGCTACGGGCTGGCCCAGGCCGACCTGATCCAGGAAGGCAACGTCGGCCTGATGAAGGCGGTAAAGCGTTTCAACCCGGAAATGGGCGTGCGTCTGGTGTCCTTCGCGGTGCACTGGATCAAAGCCGAGATCCACGAGTTCATCCTGCGCAACTGGCGCATCGTCAAGGTGGCCACCACCAAGGCCCAGCGCAAGCTGTTCTTCAACCTGCGCAGCCAGAAGAAACGTCTGGCCTGGTTGAATAACGACGAAGTGCATCGCGTGGCCGAAAGCCTTGGTGTCGAGCCCCGTGAAGTACGCGAGATGGAAAGCCGCCTGAGCGGCCAGGACATGGCCTTTGACCCGGCGGCCGAAGCCGACGACGACAGTGCCTTCCAGTCGCCCGCGCATTACCTGGAAGACCACCGCTACGACCCGGCCGTGCAGCTGGAGGACGCCGATTGGAGCGACAACTCCACCAGCAACCTGCATGAAGCGCTGCAAGGCCTGGACGATCGCAGTCGCGATATCCTTTATCAGCGCTGGCTGGCCGAGGAAAAGGCCACGCTGCATGAGCTGGCGGAGAAATACAGCGTTTCGGCCGAGCGTATTCGCCAGCTGGAGAAGAACGCGATGAACAAGGTCAAGGCATTGATCACGATCTGATCGGCGCCTGGCTGGAGTGAAAAAGCCGCTGTTCTCGCAAGAGACAGCGGCTTTTTCGTGTGTTGTGGCGCGTGGGAGCGTGCCTCAAAGCCTGCGCGAAGTATCCAGTTGCATCAGGTAGCTCGGCCCACCCAGCTGGCTCATCTGCCGGCGAATCCACCCCGCGCGGCTCGCCACATAGGCGCTTGGCCGGCTGGCACTCCATTTGATCGGGCTAGGCAGCACCGCGGCGAGTTGTGCGGCCTGTTGTCGCGTCAGGCGGCTGGCGTCCACGCCGAAGTGGTAGCGTGCCGCGGCCTGGGCACCGAACACGCCCTTGCCCCATTCGGCGCTGTTCAGGTAGACCTCGAGAATCCGTTCCTTCGACCAGAACAGCTCGATCAGCGCGGTGAACCAGGCCTCCAGCCCCTTGCGCAGCCAACTGCGTCCGGACCACAGGAACAGGTTCTTGGCCACCTGCTGGGTCAGCGTGCTGGCGCCACGCACCTTGCCGCCACGCTCGTTGTAGGCCAGCGCCGCCTGGATCGCCGGGATGTCGAAGCCCCAGTGGCTGGCGAACTTCTGGTCCTCGCCGGCGATGACCGCGACCTTGAGTTCGTCGGAGATGTCCTCCCAGGGCGTCCAGTCGCGTTGCAGGTCGATGGGCTCGCCGCTGAACCATGACTCCACCTTGCGCTCGACCATCAGCGCGGTGCCGGGCGGTGGAACCCAGCGCAGCACCAGGACCACGGCGGCGCTGCCGGCGGCGAACCAGAGCAGGGCGCGGGAGAGGCGGCGCAGGAGAGATGAGAGCATGGTGATGGCTTGGCCGGACCGTTGGAACGGGCCATTATACAGACCCCTCCCGAGGAGTCGTCCCATGCTTCGCAGCTTCCTGATGCTCGCCGCGTTCTTCGGTTTTACCGGCGTGGCCCTCGGCGCCTTCGCCGCCCATGGCCTGAAGAGCCGTCTCAGCGCCGACTACCTGGCGATCTTCCATACCGGCGTGAGCTACCAACTGGTGCACGCACTGGCGATCCTCGCGGTGGCGGTGCTGTCGGCGCACCTGCCGGGGCGCCTGGTCGGCTGGGCCGGCGGTCTGTTCGCGGTGGGTATCCTGCTGTTCTCCGGTAGCCTCTACGTACTGACCCTGAGCGGTCTGAGCAAGCTCGGCATGATCACTCCGCTGGGCGGCCTGTGCTTGCTCGCCGGCTGGCTGTGCCTGGGCCTGGCCGCCTGGCGCCTGGGCTGACCGAACGGTCCACAATCGCGACTAATGGCGCGCATCGCCCTTGGGTTGCGAGGTGGATCGGGGCTAGAATGCGGGCCCCAAAGAACAATGGTGGCCGTGCGCATGCGCATTCAATTGAACGGTGAGCCTTACGAACTGCCCGACGGCGAGAGCGTCGCGGCGCTGCTGGGCCGGCTGGAGCTGGCTGGTCGCCGGGTGGCGGTTGAACTGAACCTGGACATCGTGCCGCGCAGCCAGCACGAGAGCACGCGATTGAGCGAAGGCGACCAGGTCGAAGTGGTTCATGCCATTGGCGGTGGTTGAGCACGTCTCGCCGATTCATCCAGAAGCCCCGTAACCTTTCCAGAGGAACATCGATGAGCAACGTTCGCAGCGACAAGCCTTTCGTCCTGGCCGGGCGCACTTTCCAGTCGCGCCTGCTGGTCGGCACCGGCAAGTACCGTGACATGGAAGAAACCCGCCTGGCCACCGAGGCCTCGGGTGCCGAGATCGTCACCGTGGCCGTGCGTCGCACCAACCTCGGCCAGAACGCGGGCGAACCGAACCTGCTCGATGTGCTGTCGCCCGACAAGTACACCATCCTGCCGAACACCGCGGGTTGCTTCGATGCGGTCGAGGCGGTGCGTACCTGCCGCCTGGCCCGTGAGCTGCTCGACGGGCACAAGTCCCACGAGGAGCGGACACTGGTGAAGCTGGAAGTGCTGGCCGACCAGAAGACCCTGTTCCCCAATGTGATCGAAACCCTCAAGGCCGCCGAAGTGCTGGTCAAGGACGGCTTCGACGTGATGGTCTACACCAGCGATGACCCGATCATCGCCCGCCAGCTGGCCGAAGCCGGCTGCATTGCCGTCATGCCGCTGGCCGGCCTGATCGGCACCGGCCTGGGTATCTGCAACCCCTACAACCTGCAGATCATCCTCGAGGAATCCAAGGTGCCGGTGCTGGTCGATGCTGGCGTGGGTACTGCTTCCGACGCCACCATCGCCATGGAGATGGGGTGCGAGGCAGTGCTGATGAACTCGGCCATTGCCCACGCCCAGCAGCCAGTGCTGATGGCCGAGGCCATGAAGCACGCCATCCTTGCCGGCCGCATGGCGTATCTCGCCGGGCGCATGCCGAAGAAACTCTATGCCAGCGCGTCCTCGCCGCTGGAAGGTCTGATCAAGTAAGAGCCCCAGATGACTGAATCGCAAGAAACGCCGATCACCGAAGACGGCGAAGCCCGCCCGCACCGCCGCATCAAGAGCTTCGTGATGCGCGCCGGGCGCATGACCGAAGGCCAGCAACGCGGCCTGGAGCAGGGTGGTCCGCTGTTCATCCTGCCGCTGACCGACAGCCCGGTGGACTACGACCAGGTGTTCGGCCGTTCGGCGCCGCGCACCCTGGAGATCGGCTTCGGTATGGGGCACTCGCTGCTGGAGATGGCAGCCGCCTCGCCGGAGCTGGACTTTATCGGCGTCGAAGTGCACCGTCCGGGTGTCGGTGCGTTGCTAAATGGCGTGCTGACCCAGGGCTTGAAGAACCTGCGGGTTTACGATTGCGATGCCATCGAAGTGCTTAACCGCTGCGTGGCCGACAACAGCCTCGACCGCCTGATGCTGTTCTTCCCGGATCCGTGGCATAAGGCCCGTCACCACAAGCGCCGGATCGTTCAACTGGAGTTCGCCGAGCTGGTGCGCCGCAAGCTCAAGCCCGGTGGCGTATTCCACATGGCGACCGACTGGGAGCCCTATGCCGAATACATGCTGGAAGTGATGAGCGCAGCGCCAGGCTATCGCAACCAGGCGGCTGATGGCGCCTATGTACCGCGCCCGGAAGAACGGCCGATCACCAAGTTCGAGCGCCGTGGGGAGCGCCTTGGGCATGGGGTGTGGGACTTGAAGTTCGAGAAGGTGAGCTGAGCCGGATTCGTTCGGCGCTGTCCTTCAAGCCTGCGAGATTGCAGGTACAAAAAAACCGCCTTGAGAAGGGCGGTTTTTTTATGCGGGCCTCGGGTTACGAAGCCTATCCCACGAACACCACTGGAGACAGTCACAACTGGATCTTAGGATGGCCTCGAATACAGGACGCGTTTGCTGAATACGCTGAGCCGCGTCTGGACGCTGGTTCGGATCCTGATCGTTTTCAGGACCGCCAGGGACTTCCTGCGCGATCACTTTGACGATGCCCGCTAAGGGTTAGTCGGGTGAGAAGCCGTCCTGGCTCGCCAGGGCGGCTTTTAGCAAGCAGTCAGCCCCGCCGATCAGCGACGACCCCAATCAATACCAGCACCACCAGCAGCACCGGTGCCAGCGCATAGTTGTTGAACTGCCCCAGCCCCTTCACGATCCACGGCGTCGCATAGATCAGTGCCGCGCCGCTGCCGATCATCACCAGCAGCGCCATGAACGGCACCCGCAGGGCGCCGGCCAGACCACCCAGGCGGCCTTCCACCCAACCCTTGATATCGGTGCCGAACAGCACCAGCAGGCAGCCCACCAGGGCCAGCGAGATTTCCGACAGGTTGCTGCGGCTCCAGCGGGAAACGGTCGAGAGCAGGTCAAGTACCAGGTCCATGGGTCATCCTTAATTCAAGAAGTACTGCAGCAGGTCGTTGAGGAACAGCTGGCCGCGCGGCGTGGCTGCCAGCCGATCCGGTTCGACCCGCAAAAGGCCTTTTTGTTCGGCTTCACGGCGGGCTTCGGCCAGCTGCGCCAGGGGCAGGCCGGTGCGCAGGCTGAACAGTTCGGCTTCCACCCCGTCGGTGAGGCGCAGGGCGTTCATCAGGAACTCGAAGGGTAGCTCATCGGCCGGCAACAGCTTCTCGCCGGCCTTGAACGGCTTGGCCGGGTTCAGGTAGTCCTTGGGCAGGCGGGTCTTCCAGGTGCGCAGGATGCGTCCGTCGGGGAACGACAGTTTGCCATGGGCGCCGGCACCGATGCCGATGAAGTCGCCGAAGCGCCAGTAGTTCAGGTTGTGCCGCGCGGCACGGTCGGCCTGGGCGTAGGCCGAGACTTCGTACTGGCGGTAACCGTGCTCGGCCATCAGCGCCTGGCCGGCTTCCTGGATATCCCAGAGGATGTCGTCCTCGGGCAGCTCGGGCGGCTGGTTCCAGAACACCGTGTTCGGCTCTACCGTCAACTGGTACCAGGACAGGTGCGTCGGCGCCAGTTCGATGGCCTGACGCAGGTCGCCCAGGGCGTCGTCGAGCGACTGGTCCGGCAAGCCGTGCATCAGGTCCAGGTTGAAGTTGTCGAAGCCTGCCGCACGGGCCATGTCGGCGGCGCGTACCGCTTCGGCACCATTGTGGATGCGCCCGAGCTTCTCGAGCTTGGCAGGCTGGAAACTCTGCACGCCGATGGACAGGCGGTTGATGCCGGTCTGCCGGTAGGCCTTGAACTTCTCCTGCTCGAAGGTGCCTGGGTTGGCCTCGAGGGTGATCTCGATGTCCGGGGCGAACGGGATGCGTTGCTCGACTCCGCGCAGCAGGCGACCCAGCGCATCAGCGCTGAACAGGCTGGGGGTGCCGCCGCCGAAGAAGATCGTGCTGATGGAACGACCCTGGACGGCAGGCAGTTCCTGGTCGAGATCGGCCAGCAGGGCGTCGATGTATTCGGCTTCTGGTAGCGTGGGGCCTGCCTGGTGCGAGTTGAAGTCGCAGTACGGGCATTTGCGCACGCACCAGGGTATATGGATGTACAGCGACAGCGGCGGTAGCTCGGGAAGGATCAGGCCCGCCGGTTGCACGAACAGCTTTTCGGTCATGCCAGGCCCAGACGTTGACGCAGCAGGGCCATGGCGCGGGCGCGGTGGCTGAGCTGGTTCTTGTCGACCGGAGCGAGGTCGGCGCTGGAGCAGTTGCGCTCCGGGACCCAGAACAGCGGGTCATAGCCGAAGCCATGCTCGCCGCTGGCCTCGAACAGGATGCTACCGTGCCACAGGCCTTCGCAGAGGATTGGCAGCGGATCGTCGGCATGGCGCACCAGGGCCAGGACGCAGACGAACTGCGCGCCGCGCTGTTCTTCAGGCACGTCCTTGAGCGCTTCGAGCAGCTTGGCGTTGTTTGCCGCGTCGCCCTTGCCGTCGGCGTAGCGCGCCGAGTAGATGCCCGGCGCGCCGCCGAGGAAGTCCACCGCCAGGCCCGAGTCGTCGGCCAGGGCCGGCAGGCCGGAGATGCGTGCGGCGTTGCGCGCCTTGAGGATGGCGTTTTCGACGAACGACAGGCCGGTCTCTTCCGGCTCCACCTGGCTGAATTCGCCGATCGAACGCAGGTGCACGGACTCGCCGAGCATGGCCTGCAGTTCCTTGAGCTTGCCGGCGTTGTGGCTGGCCAATACGAGTTGCGTAAGATTCATCATTCGCCTGGGAATACTTCCTGGTTGAAGCTGAGTTTATGGCTGACGCCACCCGTTTCGACGTTGATGTCGAAGGTGACAGTCTCGGCCTGGTCGATCTTGAACTGGGCAATGTAGTAGACCGCGCCCTGGTCGGTGATCTGCTTGAACGACAGCGGGTTGCTGCGCCCGGTCAGGTCCTTCACCGTGCCGCTGACGACCGCTGTCGAAGGCTTTTCGGCCTTGAGCACGGCGATGTTGAGCACGCCCTGGTTCTTGCTGCGGGTCAGGCCCGTGGCGGCGGCGATGTCCGGTTGCAGCATGCTCGAGGTGAAGGCGCTGTAGTGGACCGTCACGTCGCCGAACACTTCCTTGCGCTCCGGCTTGGCGGCATCGGCAGCCAGTACCGGCAAGGCCAGGCATAGGCTGATCAGAAACAGTGCTAGTCGACGCATGATCCCATTCCTCCGTTCGCGAGGGTCAGACCGCGAGCTGATGCTCCTGCAGGCCCGGGCTGCTGACCCGATAGATACCGATCTCTCCTAGAAGATTAGGCCAAAGCCGCCCGCCCAACCCGTTACGGTGTAGACGGTCGACGGCCAGGCGGTCGAGGACCTTGGCATGACGCTCGTGGCACAGGTTCTCGAAGTCCTCGAAGGTGCAGAAGTGGATGTTCGGCGTGTTGTACCAGGTATACGGCATGAAGTCCGAAACCGGCATGCGACCCTTGGTCGCCAGGTACCAGCGGCAGCGCCAGTGGCCGAAGTTGGGGAAGGTGATGATGCACTGGCGACCCACCCGCAGCATCTCGTCGAGGATCCGGTCGGGGTACTCCACGGCCTGCAGGGCCTGGGTCATGACCACCACGTCGAAACTGTTGCTGGCGAAGTTGCCCAGGCCCTTGTCCAGGTCCTGCTCGATGACGTTGACGCCTTTGGCCACGCAGGCGGCGATGTTGTCGGCGTCGATCTCCAGGCCATAGCCGGTGACGTTCTTGCGCTCGCGCAAGGAGGCCAGCAGTTCGCCGTTGCCGCAGCCCAGGTCGAGGACCCGGCTGCCGGCGGGGATCCAGTCTTGGATGATTTCCAGGTCGGCTCTCATGCGGTCCTCAGAGGGCGATGCGGTTCATGTAGTTCGCGAAGCCCTGCATGTAGCGGGGCGTCGGGATGAGGAAGGCGTCGTGGCCGTAGGGCGAGTCGATGTCCAGGTAGCAGACGTTCTTGCGCGCGGCCATCAGGGCGTCGACGATCTCCCGCGAGCGTGCTGGCGAGAAGCGCCAGTCGGTGGTGAACGACATGATGCAGTAGTCCGCCGTGACGTGGGCCAGGGTCGCGGCCAGGTCGCCGCCATGGGCCGCGGCCGGGTCGAAGTAGTCCAGCGCCTTGGTCATCAGCAGGTAGGTGTTGGCGTCGAAGCGGCCGGAGAACTCCTCGCCCTGGTAGCGCAGGTAGCTCTCGACCTGAAACTCGACGCTGTGGAAGTCGTAGTTGAGCTTGTCGCTCTTGAGTTCGCGGCCGAATTTCTCGCCCATCGAGTCGTCGGACAGGTAGGTGATGTGGCCGACCATGCGCGCCAGCATCAGGCCGCGCTTGGGAATCACGCCCTGGTCCTGGAACGAGCCGCCGTGGAACTCGGGGTCGGTGAGAATGGCCTGGCGCGCGACCTCGTTGAAGGCGATGTTCTGCGCCGACAGCTTGGGCGCCGAGGCGATGTCCACGCAGTGACGCACGCGGTCCGGGTAGGTGATGGTCCACTGCAGGGCCTGCATGCCGCCGAGGCTGCCGCCAACGATGGCGGCCCAGGTCTGGATCCCCAGTCGGTCGGCCAGGCGCGCCTGGCTGTGCACCCAGTCCTCCACGGTCAGCACCGGGAAGTCGGCGCCATAGGGCTTGCCGGTGGCCGGATTGAGGCTGCTGGGGCCGGTGCTGCCATTGCAGCCACCCAGGTTGTTCAGGCTGACCACGAAGAAGCGGTTGGTGTCGATCGGCTTGCCGGGGCCGATGCAGCTGTCCCACCAGCCTGGCTTGCGGTCGGTGGCGGCATGGTAGCCGGCGGCATGGTGATGGCCTGACAACGCATGGCAGATCAGCACGGCATTGCTGGCGGCGGCGTTGAGGGTGCCATAGGTTTCGTAGATGAGTTCGTACGAGGCCAGGGAGCGGCCACAAGCCAGGGCCAGCGGTTCATCGAACCGGGCAATCTGTGGTGTTACCAGACCGACGGAATCTTCGGGAAGGACAGTGGACATCGACCCTGCTCACGCTTGACGGAGGCGTAAGTCTAAAGAGCGCTACCCCCAGCGGCAAGCAAAGGCTTGCCGCTGGATGCAGTGTGGGTCAGATCATCCGCCACAGTTCTTGCGGCATGCCAGCGTAGGCCGCCAGCTGGGGCATCAGGAACGACTGGATCACCTGGATGGCGATGAAGGCGAAGATCGGCGAAATGTCCATGCCACCGAGGTTCGGCACCAGGCGACGGAACGGCGCCAGTACCGGCTCGCTGATCTGGTAGGCCAGCTCGGCGGCCGGGTTGTGGCTGTTCGGCGCGACCCACGAGACGATGACCATGACGATCATCGCCACCCAGAAGATTTTCAGGAACAGCGAGGTGATGCCCAGGATCGACCACATCAGCAGGTGCAGGATATCGCCGAAGGTGCCGTAGGTGACCATCAGCACAAAGGCCATCAGCAGCGCCTGGATAAGGATCGACAGCAGCAGCGAGGAGGTGTCCAGGCCGGCGATGCTGGGGATCACCCGGCGCAGCGGCTTGAGCAGCGGCTGGGTGGCGCGTACGGCGAACTGGCTCAGCGGGTTGTAGAAGTCGGCCTTGACCAGTTGCAGCACGAAGCGCAGCAGGACGATCACCAGGTACAGGCTGACCAGTGTTTGCACCACGAAGATCGCGGCGCCGGACAATGCATTCATCAATGGCTCCTTATTTACCCAGTTGTTCGGCCAGTTCGGCGGAACGTTTCGCCGCGGCCTGAAGTGCCTGCTCGACGATCGCCTCGAAACCGCTGGCCTGGAACGACTTGATCGCCGCCTCCGTGGTGCCGGCCGGCGAGGTCACACGGCGGCGCAGCTCGGCGGCGTCGACATCGCTGGCAACCGCCATGCGGGCGGCGCCCAGGGCGGTCTGCAGGGTGAGTTGCGAGGCGGTTTCGCGCGGCAGGCCGAGTTTCTCGCCGGCGGCGGTCATCGCTTCGATCAGCAGGAAGAAATAGGCCGGGCCGCTGCCGGAGACGGCGGTGACGGCATCCAGCTGTTGTTCTTCGTCCAGCCACAAGGCGGTGCCGACAGCCGACAGCAGTTGCTCGGCCTGCTGGCGCTGCTCGGTGGACACTTCTGCGGTGGCGTACAGGCCGCTGACGCCCTGGCGCAGCAGCGCCGGGGTGTTGGGCATGCAGCGCACCACCGGGATCGCGCCCAGCCAGGCCTGCAGGCTGGCGCAGGTGATGCCGGCGGCGATGGACACCACCAGCTGACCGGACTTGAGGTTCGGCTTCAGCGTTTCGCAGACGGCCTTCATGACCTGCGGTTTGACCGCCAGCACGATCACGTCGACGCCCTCGATGGCCTGGGCGTTGCTTTCGAAGGCTTCGATGCCGTGCTCGGCCTGGATCCGCGCGCGGGTCTCGGCACCCGGGTCGCTGGCACGGATCTGCGCGGCGTCCAGGCCCTGGGCACGCAGGCCGCCGATCAGGCTGGCGGCCATGTTGCCGGCGCCGATAAAGGCAATACGAGTCTTGCTCATGTCAGGTCCTTGAGGGAAAGAGTGAGTTAAGCATGGATTCAGGGCTGTCCGTAGTCGCGGGCGCCGAACAGGGCGGTGCCGATGCGGACCCAGGTCGCACCTTGGGCGATGGCGGCTTCCAGGTCGTGGCTCATGCCCATCGACAGGGTGTCCAGGCCGAGGCCCAATTGCGCCTGGAGCTGGCGCAGGATGGCAAAGGCGGCCTCCTGCTCGGTGCGGTCCTCGGTCGGCTCCGGAATCGCCATCAGGCCGCGCAGGCGCAGGCCGGGCAGGGCGTTCACCGCTTGGGCCAGGGCCGGCAACTCGGCAGGCGCGCAACCGGACTTGCTGTCCTCGCCGCTGACGTTGACCTGCAGGCAGACGTTCAGCGGCGCCAGGCCGGCAGGGCGCTGCTCGGAGAGGCGTTGGGCGATCTTCAGGCGGTCCACGGAATGTACCCAGTCGAAATGCTCGGCGATGGCCTTGGTCTTGTTCGATTGGATGGGGCCGATGAAGTGCCAGATCAAGGGCAGATCGGAAAGTGCCTGTTGTTTTGTCAGGGCTTCCTGAAGGTAGTTCTCGCCCACATCGCGCAACCCGGCGGCGTAGGCCTCGCGAATCGCGCTGGCGGGCTTGGTCTTGCTCACCGCCAGCAGCTGGATGCTGGCCGGGTCGCGTCCGGCGGCCTTGGCCGCGCTGTCGATGCGGGTGGCAATGGCGTCAATGTTGTCTGCTAGGGTGGACATGATTCGTCGCCGACGGCTTTGGGGTCTGCGGCATTCTACCTGCTTGATCGCCGTTGGGGAGTCTCATGGATGTGACCGACCTGTTGCGCAGGGCCCTGGCTGCCGCTGCCAGCGACCTGCACCTGGCCGCGGGCGAGCGGCCGCTGCTGCGCGTGGATGGGGTGTTGCAGCGCCTGGACCTGCCGGTGCTGACGGCAGGAACGCTGGAAGACGGGATGGCTGCCGTGCTTGATGACGAGCAGCGGCGACAGTGGGCTGCCGGCGAAGAGTTGGACCTGGCGGTGAGCCTGGATGGGCTGGGGCGCTTTCGGCTGAACCTGTTCCGCCAGCGCAATGGCCCGAGTGCCAGCGTGCGTTTGATCCCCGCGAGCGTGCCCTGTCTGGAGGTGCTTGAACTGGTAGATGTATTTCAAATCATCTCCCAGTACCGGGATGGCTTCATCTTGGTGGGCGGGGCCACCGGCAGTGGCAAGTCGAGCACCCTGGCGGCGCTGATCGATCGGCTCAACCGCGAATACGCATTGCATATTGTCACGCTCGAGGACCCGATCGAGTTCATCCACGCCAGCCAGCGCAGCCTGGTCAACCAGCGTGAGGTCGGCCTGCATAGCCGTGACTTTGCCCAGGCCCTGCGCAGCGCCCTGCGTCAGGACCCGGACGTGATCATGATCGGTGAGCTGCGCGATCTGCACAGCATTCGCCTGGCGATGCGCGCCGCGGAGACCGGGCACCTGGTACTGGCCACCGTGCATACGCGATCGGCGGTAAGCAGTATCGACCGGCTGGTGGAGGTGTTCGCGCCGGAGGAAAAGCCGCTGGTGCGCAGCATGCTGGCCGACTCCCTGCGGCTGGTGGTCGCGCAGGTGCTGGTTCGGCGATCAGGCGGCGGTCGGGTCGCGGCGCGGGAGGTGCTGGTGGCGACGCCGGCGGTGCGCAACCTGATCCGCGAGGGGCGTCTGGCGCAGATTCATTCGCTGATGCAGGCTGGTGCGGCTGTGGGGATGTGCACGATGGAGGGTGCGCTGCAGGCGCTGGAAGCGCGGGGGATTATCGACAGGGCCTCAAACTGATCGCGGGGCAAGTCGCGCCGGCGCACCGCGATCGGCGATTCAGCGTTTGGCCAGGCTCAGCGCCTGTTGCTGCTGCTTGGGCAGCACGCGCTTGGCCACCACGTAGTGCTTCTGCCAGTAAGGTTTCTCCAGGCTGTCGATGCTCACCCGCTTGCCGGTGCGTGGCGCGTGGATGAAGCGGTCGTTGCCCAGGTAGATGGCGACGTGGTTGACCCGACGGCTCTTGATGTTGAAGAAGATCAGGTCGCCTGGCTTGAGGTCGCCCTTGGCCACCTTGACGCCCTGGCCTTGGGCCATGGCGTTGGAGGTGCGCGGCAAGTCGACATCCGCCACGTCGTTGAACGCATACTTGACCAGGCCGCTGCAGTCGAAGCCCTTCTTCGGGCTGCTGCCGCCCCAGCGATAGGGGGTGCCAAGCACGTTCACCGCACGGCTGAGCACTTCGCTGCTCTGCTTCGGCGACATCGCCACCGCCTGCATGCCCACGGCATGCTGCTTGGCGGCATTGGCCGGACGCGTGCGCAGGCTGGTGGTGCTGCGGTACTGGATCGGGGCGCGTTTCACCGTGGCGTCGGCGTTGGTCGTGTAACCGGTGAATCCGCTGGGAAGACGTTGCTCACGGTTGGTGGCGTGGGCGGCCAGGGGCAACAGAAGGCAGAGGGTCAGCCATGTCTTGAAGAAAGGTGGCATAGATGAAGCTCTTATAAGTGTTGGCGCGCAACTTTATAACAGCTTTTTGATCAAACTTTGATCCGTTGGTCGCTCTGCCACGTACCATATGTCGGGTAAAAACGGAAAAGTCACATTTTCCGTTAGAAAATTTTCGGCTATCCCACGAGGGTTTCGAATGAATGGTTATCAACAGGGTGTCCCTTCGCACGACACCCACAGCAAGGTCCTCGGCTATCTGCTGTGGATTTTCGGTTTCACCGGCTCACACCGTTTCTACTACGGCAAGCCGATCACCGGGACGATCTGGTTCTTCACCCTCGGGTTGCTGGGTATCGGTTGGCTGATCGACCTGTTCCTGATCCCGTCGATGGACCGTGAGGCGGACATGCGCTTCGAATCGGGCGGGGTGGATTACAACCTGGCGTGGATCCTGCTGACCTTCCTGGGCATTTTCGGCGTGCACCGGCTATACCAGGGCAAGTGGATCAGTGCCTTGATCTACCTGTTCACCGGCGGTCTGTTCCTGCTGGGCGTGCTGTATGACTTCTGGACGCTCAACAGCCAGATCTCCCAGGTTAACGCCGAGCGTCGCCGGGTATGAAAAAAAGGCCTCGTCGCTGAATGCGGCAAGGCCTTTTTCGTTACTGGCGCCGCTGTTGCAGCAGCAGGTTGCTGAAGCCTGCCCCGGCCAGTTGCTTCTGTGCCACGGTCAGCTGTTCACGGTTGCTGAACGGGCCGACCATCACGCGGTACCAGGTCTCTTCCTTGACCGTGCCCGACTCCACCTTGACCGCCTGGCCAAGCAGGATGATCTGCGCACGGACCTTGTCGGCATCCGCCTGCTTGCGGAACGAGCCAGCCTGCAGGAAGAACTGGGTGGTGGCCGCTGGCTTGATCAACGGTGGCGCTGGTGGTGGTGTCTGCCCCAGCAGCGCGGCCTGGGCGCGGGCGGTGTCGATCTTCGCCGCTTCTGCCGGCGTAACCGGCGTGCTCGGCACAGGCGGCTGCGCCGGGACCGGCGGGGTCTTCTCCGGCACCGCCTCGGGCGGCACGATCACTTCCGACTCCGGCAGCAGAGTGTAGAAGTCGTACTTCGGCTTCACCGGCTGCTGTGGCGTCGGCGTGGTGGTCTTGCTCGCCTCGGCGACCTTCTCCGGCTTCTGCTGCTCGGGCTTGGTGCGCTTGATGTCGCCGCCGCCGGGCTCGAGTTTCATCAGGAAGACGATGAAGGCGCCGACCGTCAGGCCGACCGCCAGCCACACCCAGCCCGGGATCGGCTGCTTGCTGGCAGGCGGCTGGGAGCGGCTGGCGCCGCGCTTGGGTGCGGGTTTCTTCTTTGCAGCCAACTTACATGCGCTCCAGGGTTTCCAGGCCGAGCAGTTCCAGGCCCTGCTTGAGGGTGCGGCCGGTCAGGGCAGCCAGGCGCAGGCGGCTCTGCTGCTGTTCGGCGGTTTCGGCGGAAAGGATCGGGCAGTTCTCGTAGAAGCTGGAGAACAGGCCGGCGAGGTCGTACAGGTAGCTGCACAGCACGTGCGGCGTGCCTTTTTCGGCGACGCTGTTCAGGATCTCGCCGAACTGCGCCAGGCGCGCGGCCAGGTCCTGCTCGTGCGCGGCCTGCAGGACGATGCTGCCGTCGACTTCATCGAAGCCCTTGCCGAGCTTGCGGAACACGCCAGCCACGCGGGTGTAGGCGTACAGCAGGTACGGCGCGGTGTTGCCTTCGAAGTTGAGCATCAGCTCGAAGTTGAAGCTGTAGTCGCTGGTGCGGTGCTTGGACAGGTCGGCGTACTTGACCGCGCCGATGCCGACCACCTCGCCGATGTGGCGCAGTTCGTCCTCGGCCAGCGAAGGATTCTTCTCCTTGACCAGCGCGTAGGCGCGGTCCTTGGCCTCGGTGAGCAGGTCGATCAGCTTGACCGTACCGCCATCACGGGTCTTGAACGGGCGGCCATCGGCGCCGTTCATGGTGCCGAAGCCCATGTGCTCCATCTTCATCGGGTGGCCGACGAAACCGGCGCGGCGAGCCACTTCGAACACCTGGTTGAAGTGCAGGGCCTGGCGCTGGTCGACGAAGTACAGGGCGCGGTCGGCGTTCAGCGTGTTGCTGCGGTAGCGCACGGCGGCCAGGTCGGTGGTGGCGTACAGGTAGCCGCCGTCGGCCTTCTGCACGATCACCGGCAGCGGCTCGCCCTCGGCGTTCTTGAACTCCTCGAGGAACACGCACTGGGCGCCCTGGTCCTCGACCAGCAGGCCCTTGGCCTTGAGGTCGGCGACCACGTTGGCCAGGTCGGCGTTGTAGGCGCTCTCGCCCATGACGTCGGCCATGGTCAGCTTGACGTTGAGCAGCTCGTAGGTCTTCTGGCAGTGCGACAGCGAGATGTCCTTGAAGCGCGTCCACAGGGCCATGCACTCAGGGTCGCCGGCCTGCAGCTTGACCACCAGGCCGCGGGCGCGGGTGGCGAACGCCTCGGACTCGTCGAAGCGCTTCTTGGCGGCGCGGTAGAAGTTCTCCAGGTCCGACAGCTCGTCGCTGGTGATCGGGTTTTCTTCCAGGTAGGCCAGCAGCATGCCGAACTGGGTGCCCCAGTCGCCCACGTGGTTCTGGCGGATGACGTCATCGCCGAGGAATTCCAGCACGCGCGCGACGCTGTCGCCGATGATGGTCGAGCGCAGGTGGCCGACGTGCATTTCCTTGGCCAGGTTCGGCGCCGACATGTCGATCACCACCTTCTCGGCCGGGCCGGCCTTGCGCACGCCCAGGTGCTCGTCGGCCAGGGCTGCGTCGAGGCGGCTGGCCAGGGCGTCGGTGTTCTGGAAGAAGTTCAGGAAACCGGGGCCGGCGATCTCGACCTTGGTGATGTCGGGGCTGGCCGGCAGCCTGGCGATGAGTTTTTCGGCCAGGTCGCGCGGCTTCATGCCGGCCGGCTTGGCCAGCATCATGGCGATGTTGCTGGCGAAGTCGCCGTGGGTCTTGTCCCGGGCGTTTTCCACCTGGATCGCCGGCGTCAGCCCTTCAGGCAGCACACCGTCGGTGACGAGTTGGGTGAGGGCTTGCTGGATCAGCTGGCGAATGGTGTCTTTCATGGGATTCTCTTTTCGACCGCAAGCGCGGTGAGCGCTTCGATGCGCAGGTGGAAAAACTGGGCATTATCCGTTGCCGGGGACGGGTTGCCAACCTTTTGGGGCCAGGCCACTGTCATAGCGGGGCAAGCCAGCTCCCACGGTAACCTTGAAGCAGTCAGTACAGGTCCACCGGATCCACATCCAGCGACCAGCGCACCTGCCGCCCCGATGGCATTTGCTCCAACACTAGCAACCAGGCACTGATCAGTCGATGCAGCTGAGCCCGGGCATTGGCCTGGAGCAATAGTTGCGCGCGGAAGCGGCCCGCCCGTCGTTCCATGGGCGCCGGGACCGGGCCGAGCAGCTCGATGCCATGCAGGCCTTGTTCGGCCATGACCCGCTCGGCGGCGGCGCAGGCTTCGTCGAGGAAGCCCTCGGCCTGGCCCGGCTTGTGCGCATCCGCACGCAGCAGGGCCAGGTGGGCGAACGGCGGCAGACCGGCGGCGCGACGTTCGCTCAGGGCCTGCTCGGCGAAAGCGAAGTAGCCCTGCTCGGTCAGTTGCACCAGCAGCGGATGGTCGGCCAGGTGGGTCTGCACGATGACCTTGCCCGGCTCTTCGGCGCGTCCGGCGCGACCGGCAACCTGGACGATCAGCTGGGCCATGCGCTCGCTGGCGCGGAAGTCGCCGGAGAACAGCCCGCCATCGGCATCAAGAATCGCCACCAGGGTGACGCGGGGGAAGTGGTGCCCCTTGGCCAGCATCTGGGTGCCGACCAGGATGCTCGGTTGACCGCGCTGGATGGTGGCGAACAGGTTGTGCATGGCGTCCTTGCGCGAGGTGCTGTCGCGGTCCACGCGCAGGGTCGGGTAGTCGGGGAACAGCACCTTGAGCCGCTCTTCGGCGCGCTCGGTGCCGGCCCCCACCGGACGCAAGTCGACGTGGGCGCACTGCGGGCACTGCAACGGCAGGCGTTCGTCATAGCCGCAGTGGTGGCAGCGCAGCACGGCGGAACGCTGGTGCACGGTCATGCGCGCATCGCAGCGCGGGCACTCGGAGAGCCAGCCGCAGTCGTGGCACAGCAGCGTCGGGGCGAAACCGCGGCGGTTGAGGAACACCAGCACCTGCTGGCCAGCCTCCAGGGTCTGGCGGATGGCCTGTTGCAGCGGGCCGCTGATGCCGCTGTCCAATGGCAGGCTGCGTACGTCCAGGCGCAGGAAACGTGGTGCCTTGGCGCCACCGGCGCGCTGGTTCATGCGCAGCAGGCCGTAGCGGCCGCTGTGGGCGTTGTGCAGGCTTTCCAGCGACGGCGTGGCCGAGCCCAGCAGGATCGGGATGTTCTCCTGGTGGGCGCGGACCACGGCCAGGTCGCGGGCGTGATAGCGCAGGCCTTCCTGCTGTTTATAGGAACCGTCGTGTTCCTCGTCGATGATGATCAGGCCCGGGTTCTTCATCGGCGTGAACAGCGCCGAGCGGGTGCCGATGATGATGTCGGCGTCACCATCGCGGGCCGCCAGCCAGGCGTCCAGGCGTTCGCGGTCGCCCACCGCCGAGTGCAGCAGGGCGATGCGGGCGTTGAAGCGCTGCTCGAAGCGTTGCAGGGTCTGCGGGCCGAGGTTGATCTCGGGGATCAGGATCAGCGCCTGCTTGCCGGCTTCGAGGGTTTCGCGAATAAGCTGCAGGTACACCTCGGTCTTGCCGCTGCCGGTGACCCCGGCCAGCAGGTAGGCGTGGAAGGCGCCGAAGCCCGCGCGCACCGCCTCGAACGCCGCGCGCTGCTCCTCGTTGAGCGGCAGCTCCGGTTGGGCCAGCCAGTGCTCGTGGCGCGCGGCGGGCAGGTGGCGGCGGACTTCGACGCTCACCAGCTCCTTGGCCAGCAGCAGGTCGAGGCTGTCCTTGTTCAGGCCCAGCTTGCTCAACAGGCTGTGGGCTACGCCATGGGGGTGCTGCGACAGGGTCTTGAGGGCATCGCGCTGGCGCGGGGCGCGGGCGATGCGCGGATCCTCCAGGCGTGCCCCGGGGGCGACGTGCCAGAAACGCTCCTGGCGCGCCTCGGCCGGCTCGCCTTGGCGCAGCAGGGTCGGCAGGGCCCAGCTCAAGGTGTCGCCCAGGCTGTGCTGGTAGTACTGCGCCGTCCACAGGCACAGCTTGAACAGTGCGGGTGGCACGGGCGAAACCGGGTCGAGCAGGGCGCTGGCCGGCTTGAGCTTGTCGGCGGGGACTTCGCTGTGCGTGGCGATCTCCACCAGCACGCCGATCATCTCGCGGCGGCCGAATGGCACGCGGATGCGCATGCCGGGCGTCAGTGCCTGGCGCGCCATGCTCGCGGGCGCCCGGTAGTCGAACAGGCGACGCAGGGGCGAGGGCAGGGCAAGGCGCAGGATGACGTCGGACACGCGGAAGGTCTCTGGAGGGCGTTTCACAAATCAGGCGAGCCTAGCAGACGACGGTCGGTGCAAGCGACAACTTGCGCTGCGGCCGCGCTCTGGTATTATTCGCCGCCTAATTACGTGCGGTATTCAACAATAGGTGTTGGGTGGCGGCACGCAGCTCGAGGAAGTGACCATGAAAGCAGATATTCATCCGAACTACGAAGTAGTTGCAGTCACCTGCAGCTGCGGCAACAAGTTTGAAACCCGTTCGACCCTGGGCAGCGTCCTGGCGATCGACGTTTGCAACCTGTGCCACCCGTTCTACACCGGTAAGCAGAAAGTCCTGGACACCGGTGGTCGCGTACAGAAGTTCGCCGATCGCTTCGGTATGTTCGGTACCAAGAAGTAATCATGCGCATGGCGAATCTCTCGAGGTTCGCGTTGCTGCAAAAGAAGGCGCCCCTTGCGGGCGCCTTTTTTGTGGGCGCGATCTGGCATTTTCCGGCCCTGGCCTTCTGTCCGTTGCCCGAGCAGCCGCAGCAGGTGACGGTGCGCCAGGTAGTCGACGGCGACACCTTGCGCCTGGATGATGGCCGCAACGTGCGGCTGATCGGCATCAATGCGCCCGAGATCGGCCGCAAGGGCCGCACCAGCGAGCCCTACGCCGAGGCTGCGAAACGGCGCCTGCAGGCGCTGGTCGAGGCCAGCAATGGTCGCGTCGGCCTGGTCCCGGGCGTGGAACCCAAGGACAAGTACGGTCGAACCCTGGCGCACATCTATAGCCGTACTGGCGACAATCTCGAAGCACAATTGCTCAGCGAGGGCCTCGGCTACCGGGTCGCCATTGCCCCCAACGTGGCCTTGTCGGGCTGCCAGCAACAAGCCGAGCAGCAGGCGCGCAACGCCGGAGCCGGGCTGTGGCGCCAGTCGCCGGTAGTGCGTGCGAGGGAAGTCAGGCAGTCCGGTTTTGCCGTGATCGGCGGCAAGATCAAGGGTATCGAGCGCAACCGTGGCGGTATCTGGCTGGAGCTCGACGATGCCGTGGTGCTGCAGGTCCCCGCTCGTCTGCAGCAGCGCTTCCCCGCCAGCTTCTTCGCTAACCTCAAGGGACGCCAGGTCGAGGCGCGTGGCTGGGTGTTGGACCGATCCCGCAAGGGAGGGCTCAAGCCCGGGCAGCGACGCTGGCTGTTGCCATTGACCGATCCGAGCATGTTGGCGGCTGTTCCAGGGTAAATAGTTGTAGACATTTTGCTATTGGATTGTACACACTGGGTCCCGTAAGCCCCGTGGGTTATAGCGTAAAGTCGTAGGCCAAAGGCCTTGACACATAGTGACCGGGCAGTCTTGTCGCCCCCCGGCTCTTTGCGTATCCTCGGCGGTCCGTCAGAACAGTAAACAGCGGAATGCCCATCATGTCAGACCTGAAAACCGCCGCTCTCGAATACCACGCCCAGCCCCGTCCGGGGAAGCTGAGCGTCGAGCTCTCCAAGCCCACCGCCACCGCCCGTGACCTCGCCCTGGCCTACAGCCCTGGCGTCGCCGAGCCTGTGCGCGAGATCGGCCGTGATCCGGAGCTGGCCTACAAGTACACCGGCAAGGGCAACCTGGTTGCGGTGATCTCCGATGGCACCGCCATCCTCGGTCTGGGCGACCTCGGCCCGCTGGCCTCCAAGCCGGTAATGGAAGGCAAGGGTGTTCTGTTTAAGCGTTTCGCCGGTATCGACGTGTTCGATATCGAAGTCGAGTCGGAGAGCCCGCAGGCCTTCATCGACACCGTTCGCCGCATCTCCATCACCTTCGGCGGCATCAACCTGGAAGACATCAAGGCACCTGAGTGCTTCGAGATCGAGCGCACCCTGATCGAACAGTGCGACATTCCCGTCTTCCACGATGACCAGCACGGTACCGCCATCGTTACCGCCGCCGGAATGATCAACGCCCTGGAAATCGCCGGCAAGAAGCTCGAGGAGGCGAAGATCGTCTGCCTGGGCGCCGGTGCCGCCGCCATCTCCTGCATGAAGCTGCTGGTAAGCATGGGCGCCAAGGTCGAGAACATCTTCATGATCGACCGCAGCGGCGTGATCCACGCCGGCCGCGACGACCTGAACCAGTACAAGGCCCAGTTCGCCCACGCCACCGACAAGCGCACCCTGGCTGATGCACTGAACGGCGCCGATGTGTTCGTCGGCCTGTCCGGTCCGAACCTGCTGAGCCCGGAAGGCCTGAAGTCGATGGCCGCCAACCCGATCGTGTTCGCCTGCTCGAACCCGGATCCGGAAATCGCTCCGGAGCTGGCTCACGCCACCCGCAGCGACGTGATCATGGCCACCGGTCGTTCCGACTACCCGAACCAGGTCAACAACGTACTGGGCTTCCCATTCATCTTCCGCGGTGCCCTGGACGTTCGCGCCAAGCGCATCAACGAAGAAATGAAGATCGCCGCCGCCATCGCCCTGAAGGACCTGGCCAAGCAGCCAGTGCCGAAGGAAGTCTGCGAAGCCTACGGCGTACAGGCCCTGGAATTCGGCCGCGAATACATCATTCCGAAGCCGCTGGATGCCCGTCTGATCACCGTGGTTTCCGATGCCGTGGCCAAGGCCGCCATCGAATCCGGCGTGGCCACCCTGCCGTATCCGAAGCACTACCCGCTGAAAAGCGTGGATGACGTGTTCAACGGCTGATCCGGTCGTAGCGTCATGAAAAAGCCCCGGCTCGTGAGAGTCGGGGCTTTTTGCTTGCCGCTGTCAAAGCATCGCGCAGCTGTCCCGCGCTGTGGTCAGAACAGATCCATCGGCGCCGCTTCATCCGCCGGCAGCGGGCTGCCGGGGACGGCGCCATTGCCCAGCTCGTCTACCGAAGGTGGCGAGTCCTCGGCCTTGAACAGCTCGAAGTAGGCATTCGGTGTGCCTGGTGTGGCGGCGCGGCCGCTGACCGGGTCGACACGCAGGCTGAGAATGCCTTCCGGCTCGGCCGGTGCGTGCTCAGGCTTGCCCTTGAGCGCCGCGCCCATGAAGCTCATCCAGATCGGCAACGCCACGGTGCCGCCGTACTCGCGTCTGCCCAGGGTTTCCGGCTGGTCGAAGCCTACCCAGACGGTGGTGACGTAGTCGGCGTTGTAGCCGGAGAACCAGGCATCCTTGGACTCGTTGGTGGTACCGGTCTTGCCTGCCAGGTCCGTGCGGCCGAGGGCCAGGGCGCGGCGGCCGGTGCCGCGCTTGATCACATCCTGCAGCATGCTGGTGAGAATGTACGAGGTGCGCCCGTCGATGATCTGCTCGGCCACGGCGGGTACCTGCGGCGCCGGGGCGGTCTGGCCGAGGGCCGACGGTGCTTCGCCCGGCATCGGCGCGACACTGATCGCCTGCTCGGGGGCGGCGAGGCCGGCCTGGTCCTGGCTGCCCTGGGGCACCCGTGCCGGGTTGGCGGTGAACAGGGTTTCGCCGTTGCGGCTTTCGACTCGCTCGATCAGGTAGGGGCTGATCTTGTAGCCGCCGTTGGCGAAGGTGCTCCAGCCGGTGGCGATCTCCATCGGCGTCAGGGTCGCGGTGCCCAGTGCCAGCGACAGGTTGCGCGGCAGGTCCTGCTTGTTGAAGCCGAACTTGGCGATGTAGTCGATGGTGCGGTCCACGCCCATGGCCTGCAGCAGGCGGATCGAAACCAGGTTGCGCGACTTGTACAGCGCCTCGCGCATGCGGATCGGGCCAAGGAAGGTATTGGTGTCGTTCTTCGGGCGCCAGACCTTGTCCAGGTACTCATCGACGAACACGATCGGCGCGTCGTTGACCAGGCTGGCGGCGGTGTAGCCGTTGTCCAGCGCGGCGCTGTAGACAAAGGGCTTGAAGCTCGAGCCCGGCTGGCGCTTGGCCTGCATGGCGCGGTTGTAGTTGCTCTGCTCGAAGGAGAATCCGCCGACCAGGGCGCGGATGGCGCCGTTGTAAGGGTCGAGGGTGACCAGGGCGCTCTGGGCCCCAGGTACCTGGCTGAACTTGAGCTTGCCGTCCTCCAGGCGCTGCAGGCGGACCAGGTCGCCGACCTGGGCGACGTCGCCGGGCGATTGTGGCGAACGTCCCTGCGAGTTGCTGCTGAGGTATGGGCGGGCCCACTTCATGGTATCCCAGGCCACATTCTCTTCCAGCCCGCTGCGGGTCATCACCTTCAGGCCCGTCTTCTCGACCTGGGTGACGATGGCCGGCTCCAGGCCGCCGAGGGTGCGCTGCTTGCCCAGTTCCTGCAGCCAGGCCGCACGGGTCTTGCCCGGGAAGCGTGCCTCGGGGCCGCGGTAACCGTGGCGTTCGTCATACTCGCTGAGGCCGTTGAGCACCGCGCTGTTGGCCATCTGCTGCATGTCGCTCGGCACCGTGGTGGTGACGCGGAAACCTTCGGTGTAGGCGTCGCTGCCGTAGCGGCCGACCATCTCGGCGCGGGCCATCTCGGCGACATAGGGGGCGTTCACTTCCGGAGTCGGCACGTGGTAGCTGGCGTTCAGCGGTTCGGCCAGGGCCGCCTGGTAGCTGGCTTCGTCGATCTTGCCGAGCTTGTACATGCGTCCGAGGATCCAGTCACGGCGCTCCTTGGCGCGTACCGGGTTGGCCAGGGGGTTGAAGCGCGAGGGCGCCTTGGGCAGGCCGGCGATCATCGCCATCTGCGCCAGGCTTACGTCGCGAATCGACTTGCCGTAGTACACCTGCGCCGCGGCATCGATGCCGTAGGCGCGGTTGCCCAGGTAGATCTTGTTGACGTAGAGCTCGAGGATCTCGTCCTTGGTCAGCTCGCGCTCGATCTGCAGGGCCAGCAGGATCTCGTTGGTCTTGCGCGAGAAGCTGCGCTCGCTGGTGAGGAAGAAGTTCTTCGCCACCTGCATGGTGATGGTGCTGCCGCCGGTCTGGATATGCCCGGACTTGAGCAACTGCGATGCCGCGCGCATCAGGCTGCTGGGATCTACCCCGTAGTGGTTGAGGAAATTGTCGTCTTCGGCGGACAGAAGCGCCTGGATGAACTGTGGGGGAATTTCCTGGAACTTGATCGGCGAGCGCCGCATCTCGCCGAACTCGGCAATCAGCTTGCCGTCGCTACTGTACACCCTCAGGGGGATTTGCAACTGGACGCTTCTGAGCGATTCGACCGAGGGCAGGCTGGGGCTAAGATACAGAAACGCACCGCTCACACCGAGCACGAGCGCGCAGATGACGGCGACGAGAGACCACCAGAAGAACTTCAGCAGACGTATCAAGGCTTTTGGGTGTCCAGGTTGAGGAGTGGATTGCGCGCGGGGCCGGCGGACAGGAAAACGCTGGCCATTATAAGCATTTTTCGTCCCACCGGGTGACCGCCCGGGGCGTAGGACGACCGCTCGCGCCACTACGGCGCGGGCTGCCGATGACCAGAAAGGAACAGCCATGCTTGGATGCTTTGGCAGGGACGCCGGTTCACTGCTGGGGGTGGAAATTGCCTCCGGTTCCATAAGAATGCTGCACCTGCATCGCCAGCGCGGCGGTTGGCGTGTGCAGGGGTGGGCGCAGGAGCGCTTCGAGCCGGCGACGCCTGGCTGGGTGGCATCCGACGAGGCGCAGGGGTTGGTGATGGGGTTGCGGCGGGCCCATGTTCAATGTCGAACCAGGCAGTTGCGCGTCGCCCTGGCATTGCCCGCCTCTCAGGTCATCTGCAAGCGTTGCCGGTTGCCTGCCGGGCTGGCCGACCTTGGTATCGAAGCGGCCGTGTTGGCTCAGGCCGAGCAGTTGTTTCCCTTCCCGCTTGAGGATCTGGCCCTTGACTACTGGGTGCAGGGTGCATGCGCCGATGATCCCGGGCAATTCGAAGTGCTGGTGGTTGCCTGCCGGCAAAGCCAGCTCGATCCGTGGGAGCGGGTGTTTGCCAAGGCCGGATTGCAACTTGAAGCCGTGGAGGTGGACAGCTTCGCGCTACGGCGAGCGTTGCTGTCTGAGGCGCAGGCTCGCTCAGCTGTGCTGCTGCAGTTGGAGCCGGGCGAAGTGGTCATGCACCGCTGGCACGGCGACCCCATTGCGCAGCGCCAGCGGCTCGCCCTGGGCTCGCCGGCGCACTGGGATGTCGCTGTCGATAGCCTCTGGCGGTTGGATGAGCAGGCGCCCATCGCTGACGTTGTCCTGTTCGGCTCCGCTGCCGATGAAGCCCGGGCGGCGCATTTGCGAGAACGCCTGGATGTGAAATGCCAGGTGGGTTGCCCGCTCCCGCTGGCAGGTCTCCGGGAGCATGATGGCCTTTGTGCAGCTTCGATGGTCCTGGCCTGCGGCTTGGCCATGGGAGGCCGGGCATGAGGGTGAGACTGAACTTGATGCCCTGGCGCGAGCACCGCAGGGCCAGGGCTGTGCGGCAATTTCAGATCAGGCTCGTAGTCACCCTGGTGGTGGCCCTGGGCGCGGTCACATGGCTCGATCAGATGGCGCGGTCGCGCCTGGCCCGACAAGCACTGATAGTCGTCTCGCATCAGGCGGAGCTCGAGCGGCTCGATATCTCGCTGAGGCAGGTCGATCAACTGCGCGGCAGGCGGGAGGCGTTACAGGCCGAGCATGCCGCGTTGTCTGCACTCGGCACAGGGCGGTCGCAGATGCCTGATTTGTTCCTCGCCCTTGAGCAGGCCCTGCCAGAAGGTGCTCGCTTGACGGAGGTGGATGTCGAGGCGGGACGCTTGCGCCTGGGCGGTCTGGCTGCCTCTGCGACGGTGGTCGCCCAGTTCATGCGCGACCTGGAGCACGTTGGCGTGGTGCGGGACCTCGAGCTCGTTCAGCTCAGGCGTCATGACGAGGGTGACGCGTTCCTGCTGGCGGCGCGATTGCTGGCGGGCGAGTCGTGACCCGCCTGTGGCTCCTTGACTGGCAGGCGCTGGCAGGTCGGTCGGGAGTGGTGAGGTCCGTGGTGTGCCTGTCGCTCGCGCTCATGGTTGCTTGTGTGGGCTACCTGGTACGTCTGCGTGATCCGGTTCAGGGGCATTTCGAGTCTGTCCGGCAACAGCTCCAGCTACAGGATGAACTGGCGCAGCGCAGGGCGCGCCTCGTCGAACTGGGTGTGGAGCAGCGGGCGCTTGAACATGCCCGGACGCTTTTGCAGGCGACACGATGGCGGCTGGCCGCGGGAGAGGGCATGAGCGAGCTACTCGATCAGTTGGCGCTATCGGGGCAGGAACATGGCCTGGTATTCGAGCGAGTCGAGGTGCAGGAGGCAAAGCAGGCGCCAGCGTATCGAGTGCAACCGCTGGAAATCGCGGTGTCGGGACAGTATCCGGCGCTGCGCCTGTGGCTGGAGCAATCGCTGCGGCAGTTGCGTCTGTTGAATGTGGACCGGCTCAGGCTGGCCCTGAAGGATGGGGGCATCGGGCAAATCGCCGCCCAGTTGCGATTGCATGCCTACCACCCTGGGGAAGAGCTGCCGGTCCCGGCGTCATTGGCGGACGAGCCGGCCCAGGCGGTCTTGTCGAAGACGGCATTCGACCCTTTCCGGGCTTGGTTGCCCCCGAGTGAGGACAGTGGGCTGGCGCATGTTCCATTGGCACGGTTGGAGATGGTCGGCAGCCTCTCCCAGGCGGGGCGGCGACAGGCATTGCTGCGCTTCGCAGGTCGCCTGTACCGGGTCGCGGAAGGCGATCGACTGGGGCTCGAAGGAAGTGTCGTGGTGGCCATTGAGGTTGACCGGGTGGAGGTCCAGGAGCGGATCTACATCGATGGGCGCTGGCAAGCACGTCCCAGGTATCTGGTTCTTGGGACGCATGAACAAGGAGAGGTCAGGGATGGGACCG
Source organism: Pseudomonas mosselii (assembly GCF_019823065.1). Lineage (NCBI taxonomy): Bacteria > Pseudomonadati > Pseudomonadota > Gammaproteobacteria > Pseudomonadales > Pseudomonadaceae > Pseudomonas > Pseudomonas mosselii. The sequence continues at coordinate 5,913,129 of NZ_CP081966.1, read as the reverse complement.
AGGCAATGGTTGAGCGGCGTGCTATTGATGTTGGGGCTTCAGGCGACGCAGGCCGAGACGTTTCAGGGTGAGCCGATGTCGCTCAACCTCCAGGACGTCGAGCTGCGTTCGGTGCTTCAGGTCATGGCCGATCACGCGGGCGTCAACCTGGTGGTCGGCGACTCGGTGCAGGGACGGATTACCCTGCGCCTGGAAGACGTGCCCTGGGAGCAGGCGCTTGATCTGGTGCTGCGCAGCAAGGGCTTGGGCAGGCGCCGGGAGGGGAATGTGCTGCTGGTTGCTCCTGTGGCAGAGCTCGCTGGGCAGGTCCAGGGCATCGAGCCACTGCAGCGTGAATTGATCCCTGTCTTCCATGCCAAGGCCGGCGAGCTGGCGGAGCTGCTGCTGGCGAGCCTGGCGGACGACGGTGCCCTGGCCGGGCGTGGCAGCCTCAGTGTGGACGCTCGCACCAATACCCTGGTAGCCACCCAGCCTGCCGCGCGGCTCGCCGAACTGCGCAGGCTGGTCACTCAGCTGGATGTGCCGGTGCGCCAGGTCATGATCGAGGCACGGATCGTCGAGGCCAATGTCGATTACGAAAAGGCCCTGGGCGTGCGCTGGGGTGGACCGCTGTATGGCTCGGACCGCCGGCTGGGCAGCGACCTTTTCGTCGATCTTGGCGTCGAGCGGGGAGGTGCCGCGTTGGGAGTGGGGCTGCTGCGCAGCGATATCCTGCTCGATCTGGAGCTTAGCGCCATGGAAAAAAGCGGCAATGGCGAGATCATCTCCCAACCCAAGGTGGTCACGGCCGACAAGGAAACCGCGCGCATACTCAAGGGCACCGAAGTGCCCTACCAGGAAACCACCCGCAGTGGCGCCACTTCGGTCTCCTTCCGAGAGGCGTCCCTGTCGCTGGAGGTGACGCCGCAGATCACGCCGGACGGCAAGGTGATCATGGCGGTGCGGGTGACCAAGGACGAGCCGGACTTCATCAATGCCCTTAACGATGTGCCGCCGATCCGCAAGAACGAGGTCAACGCCAAGGTGCGGGTCACCGATGGGCAGACCATTGTGATTGGTGGCGTGTACTCGACGTCGCAGAACAAAGTGGTCGACAAGGTGCCATTTTTTGGCGATCTGCCGTATGTTGGGCGGCTGTTTCGACGCGATGCATTACAAGAGAAAAAATCCGAGCTGCTGGTCTTCCTGACTCCGCGTATCATGAGTGACCAGGCGATTGCTGTGAGTCGTTGATTCTGTGCGAAATTTGATACTTGTGGGGCCCATGGGCGCTGGTAAAAGCACCATCGGGCGCCTGTTGGCCAAAGAGCTGCGCCTGCTGTTCAAGGATTCCGACAAGGAAATCGAACTGCGAACCGGCGCCAACATCCCGTGGATCTTCGACAAGGAAGGCGAGCCGGGCTTTCGTGACCGCGAGCAGGCGATGATCGCCGAACTCAGCGCGCTCGACGGCGTGGTCCTGGCCACCGGCGGAGGCGCGGTGATGCGCGACGCCAACCGTGCGGCGCTGCGCGCCGGCGGACGGGTGGTCTACCTGCACGCCTCGGTGGAGCAGCAGGTGGGACGTACCTCCCGTGACCGCAACCGACCGCTGTTGCGTACCGCCAACCCGGAGGCCACGTTGCGCGCCCTGCTGGAGGCGCGCGACCCGCTGTATCGCGAAATCGCCGACCTGGTGGTGGAAACCGACGAGCGGCCACCACGCATGGTGGTGCTCGACATCCTCGAGCGCCTGCAGAAGTTGCCGCCCCGCTGAGCGGGGTCTATCCTCGGCGACCAACGCCGAGACGGGGCTGAACGTCACCGCGCGGGGCCGAACCGCCACCGCGTCCAAGCACATTGTGGGGATACATGCAGACACTAAAGGTCGACCTGGGCGAACGTAGCTACCCGATCTACATTGGCGAAGGCCTGCTGGACCAGCCCGAGCTGCTGGCGCCGCACATTGCCGGGCGGCAGGTTGCCATCGTCTCCAACGAGACCGTCGCGCCCCTGTACCTCGAACGCCTCAGCAAGACCCTGGGCGCGTATTCGGTGCTGCCCGTGGTGTTGCCTGACGGCGAGGCCCACAAGAACTGGGAAACCCTGCAGCTGATCTTCGACGCCCTGCTCACCGCCCGCCATGACCGTCGCACCACCGTGGTTGCCCTCGGTGGCGGCGTGATCGGCGACATGGCCGGCTTTGCCGCGGCCTGCTACCAGCGCGGCGTCGACTTCATCCAGGTGCCGACCACGCTGCTGTCCCAGGTGGACTCTTCGGTGGGCGGCAAGACCGGCATCAACCACCCGTTGGGCAAGAACATGGTCGGCGCTTTCTATCAGCCCAACGCGGTGCTGATCGACACCACTAGCCTGAAGACCCTGCCCGAGCGCGAGCTCTCCGCAGGCCTGGCCGAAGTCATCAAGTACGGCCTGATCTGCGACAAGCCGTTCCTCGCCTGGCTTGAAGACAATATGCAGGCGTTGCGCGCCCTGGACTCCGCCGCCCTGACCGAAGCCATCCGCCGCTCCTGCGCGGCCAAGGCCGCCGTGGTCGGTGCCGACGAGCGCGAATCGGGCGTGCGTGCCACGCTCAACCTTGGCCACACCTTCGGCCATGCCATCGAAACACACATGGGCTATGGCGTCTGGCTGCACGGCGAAGCCGTGGCGGCGGGCACGGTGATGGCCCTGGAAATGTCCATGCGCCTGGGCTGGATCGACCAGCCGGCGCGCGATCGCGGAATTCGCCTGCTGCAGGACGCAGGATTGCCGGTGGTGCCACCACAGGAAATGACCCCGGCGCATTTCATGGAGCACATGGCGGTCGACAAGAAAGTGCTCGACGGGCGCCTGCGCCTGGTGCTGCTGCGCCAGCTGGGCGAGGCCGTCGTCACCGACGACTATTCGACAGAGATTCTTCAGGCCACCCTGGCGGCGGATTACCGCGCGATCGTGGCCCAGCTTTGAGGTTGTGACAACGCAATGACCAGTCTGCATGCCGATGAGGCGTTCCTCGACCATTACCAGTTGAGCCACGATCCGTTCGCACCGCGGGTGCCCGGCTTCAAGTTCTTCCCCGCCCAGCGCAAGCCGGTGCTGGGCCAGTTGCATCACCTGGCGCGCTACAGCCAGCTGATGCTGGTGGTCAGCGGCCCGGTGGGCAGCGGCAAGACCCTGCTGCGCCAGGCCCTGGTGGCCAGTACCAACAAGCAGTCGGTGCAGAGCGTGGTGGTGTCCGCCCGTGGCGCCAGTGACGCTGCCAGCGTGCTGGGCCAGGTGGCGCAGTCGCTGAACGTGGCGCAGCCGGAGGTGCAGGCGATCCTGTCGCAGGTGGTTCAGCTGGCGCTGACCGGCCAGGAAGTCTATCTGCTGGTGGACGATGCGGAACAACTCGACGAGTCGGCACTCCAAGCGTTGCTGGAGTTGGCGGCAGGCGTGGCCGAAGGGCGCCCGCATGTGTTCCTGTTCGGCGAGCCTTCGCTGATTGCCGGGCTGGAAGAGCTCAATGCCGATGGCGAGCGCTTCCATGTCATCGAGCTGGCCCCGTACAGCGAGGAAGAGACTCGCGAGTACCTGGAACAGCGCCTGGAAGGCGCCGGCCGGGGCATCGAGGTGTTCAGCGCCGAGCAGATCGTCGACATCCACGAAAACTCCGACGGTTGGCCTGGGAACATCAACCAGGTCGCCCGCGATACCTTGATCGAAGCCATGATCGCCAGCCGTACCACGGTCAAGCGACCATCCATGGGGTTCAAAATGCCTAAGAAACACGTGCTCGCGTTGTCCGCTGTGGTCGTGGTCGCCGTTGGCGCGGCGGTCCTGATGCCCAAGAAGGGCGACAAGGCCCCGACCGAGGCGCCGGCCGCCCAGGCTCAATTGCCACTGGGGCAGGGCAGCAACGGCGCGCCCGCCATCGAGTTCTCCGGTTCCTCGCAACCGATGCCGCTGCCGCTGGTCGGCCAGTCGCAGCCGGTGATGCGCGAGCCCCTGGCCCAGGCCGCCGGCATGGGCGAGGGCGAAGAGGGTGGGCCTGCGGGTGATACCGCTTTGCAGCCTGCCGCGCCGTCGGCCGCCGTGCCGCCGACCGTGACCACCATCGCGCCGCCGCAAGGTGCCACCGCCAGCCCGGCACCAGCTCCTGCCCAACCGGTAACCACCGCTCCGGTACAGTCGGTTGCGCCTGCGCCGAAGCCTGTCGCAACCCAGCCAGTAAAACCGGTTGCACCTGCCAAGCCCGCCCCGGCCCCAACCCAGGTCGCCAGCGCCAAGCCCGCCAGCAAGCCTGCCGAGAAAACCGCCACGGGCGGCGCCGGCAACAGCAGCTGGTATGCCGGCCAGAAACCGGGCAATTACGTAGTGCAGATCTTCGGCACCAGCTCCGAGGCGTCGGCCCAGTCGTTCGTCAAGGCGCAGGGTGGCGACTATCGCTACTTCAAGAAAAACCTGCAGGGCAAGCCGCTGTTTGTCGTCACCTACGGCAACTTCGCCAGCCGCGACGCCGCTGCTGCGGCAATCAAGAACTTGCCAGCCAAGGTCCAGGCTGGTAAACCTTGGCCACGTACCGTCGGCAGCGTCCAACAAGAGCTGGCCACGGCCCGCTGATACCTTCCGGGCGGCACCACCCCGCCGCCCAGTTGCTGAGCGACTTCTAGCTTTCGATCAGCCTGCTGCGCCCGAGCGCGGCAGGCTTTTCTGTCCCAGACTGCCGGCCACAAGCCCTGTGTTGCAGTCATGGCTGAAACGCTTCAGACTCTAGCTAAGCCGTTACCACGGCGCATGGCCCAAAAACATTCAAAATTGCGACATAAATTTTCAATGGTGAGACATGAAAATTTGTGGGCGTCGCTGTCGCTGTGCAACAATGGTTTTCCATGACCACCGCAAAAAAGCTGGCGTTTGATCGGCGTGGATGGTAAGTGGTTGTTAAAAAAGAGATTTGCCTCCGGTTGAGAGGTGAACCTGGTGAGAAAGTGTCTATGAAAACAGGTCTGTACCATCCCGAAGAATTCAAGGACAACTGTGGTTTCGGCCTGATCGCCCATATGACGGGGCAGCCGAGTCACCACCTTCTGCAAACCGCCATGCAGGCGCTGACCTGCATGACCCACCGCGGCGGCATCAACGCCGACGGCAAGACCGGCGACGGTTGCGGTCTGCTCATGCAGAAGCCCGATCAATTCCTGCGTGCCGTGGCCCAGGAACACTTTGCCGTCGAGCTGCCCAGGCAGTACGCCGTCGGCATGGTGTTCTTCAACCAGGACCCGGTCAAAGCCCAGGCCGCCCGCGCCAACATGGACCGCGAGATCGTCAACGCCGGCCTCAAGCTGGTCGGCTGGCGCAAGGTGCCGATCGATACCAGCGTCCTCGGCCGCCTGGCTCTGGAGCGCCTGCCGCAGATCGAGCAGGTGTTCATCGGTGGCGAAGGTCTGAGCGACCAGGAGTTCGCCATCAAGCTGTTCAGTGCCCGTCGCCGTTCGTCCGTGGCCAATGCCCACGACGCCGACCACTACATCTGCAGCTTCTCGCACAAGACCATCATCTACAAAGGCCTGATGATGCCGCGCGATCTCGCGGCGTTCTATCCGGACCTGGGCGACGAGCGCCTGCAGACCGCGATCTGCGTGTTCCACCAGCGCTTCTCCACCAACACCCTGCCGAAGTGGCCGCTGGCCCAGCCCTTCCGCTTCCTCGCCCACAACGGCGAGATCAACACTATCACCGGCAACCGCAACTGGGCCATGGCCCGTCGCACCAAGTTCGCCAACGACCTGATCCCCGATCTCGAAGAGCTCGGCCCGCTGGTCAACCGCGTCGGCTCCGACTCCTCGAGCATGGACAACATGCTCGAGCTGATGGTCACCGGCGGTATCGACCTGTTCCGCGGCGTGCGCATGCTGGTGCCGCCGGCCTGGCAGAACGTCGAGACCATGGACGCCGACCTGCGCGCCTTCTACGAATACAACTCCATGCACATGGAGCCGTGGGATGGCCCGGCCGGCATCGTCATGACCGAGGGCCGCCACGCGGTGTGCCTGCTCGACCGCAACGGCCTGCGCCCGGCGCGCTGGGTGACCACCACCAACGGCTACATCACCATCGCCTCGGAAATCGGCGTATGGGGCTACCAGCCCGAGGAAGTCCTGGCCAAGGGCCGTGTCGGCCCTGGCCAGATCCTTGCCGTGGACACCGAGACCGGGCAGATCCTCGACACCGACGCCATCGACAACCGCCTGAAGTCGCGCCATCCGTACAAGCGCTGGCTGCGCCAGCACGCCACGCGCATCCAGGCGACGCTGACCGACGACCAGGGCGTGGCCAGCTACGACGCCGACCAGCTCAAGCAATACATGAAGATGTTCCAGGTCACCTTCGAGGAGCGTGACCAGGTGCTGCGTCCGCTCGGCGAGCAAGGCCAGGAAGCGGTCGGCTCGATGGGCGACGACACGCCGATGGCCGTGCTGTCGCAGCGCGTGCGCTCGCCGTACGACTTCTTCCGCCAGCAGTTCGCCCAGGTGACCAATCCGCCGATCGACCCGCTGCGCGAGGCGATCGTGATGTCCCTGGAAATCTGCCTGGGCGCCGAGCGCAACATTTTCCAGGAGTCCCCCGAGCACGCCTCGCGGGTGATCCTCAGCTCACCGGTCATCTCGCCCGCCAAATGGCGTTCTCTGATGAACCTGGAGCGTGAAGGCTTCGACCGCCAGCTGATCGACCTCAACTATGAAGAGAGCGTCGGCCTCGAAGCGGCCATCCGCAACATCGCCGACCAGGCCGAGGAGGCCGTGCGTGGCGACAAGACCCAGCTGGTGCTGAGCGACCGCTACATCGCCCCGGGCAAGCTGCCGGTGCACGCCTCGCTGGCCGTTGGCGCGGTGCACCACCGCTTGACCGAACAGGGCCTGCGCTGCGACAGCAACATCCTGGTCGAGACCGCTACCGCCCGTGACCCGCATCACTTTGCCGTGCTGCTGGGCTTCGGCGCCTCGGCCGTCTACCCGTACCTGGCCTACGAAGTGCTGGCCGACCTGATCCGCACCGGCGAGGTGCTGGGCGACCTGGACGAAGTCTTCAAGTACTACCGCAAGGGCATTTCCAAGGGCCTGCTGAAGATCCTGTCGAAGATGGGTATCTCCACCATCGCCTCGTACCGTGGCGCCCAGCTGTTCGAAGCCGTGGGCCTGGCCGAGGAAGTGGTCGGCCTGAGCTTCAAGGGCGTGTCGAGCCGCATCAAGGGCGCACGTTTCGTCGACCTCGAGAGCGACCAGAAGCTGCTGGCCGCCGAGGCCTGGAGCGCGCGCAAGCCGATCCAGCAGGGTGGTCTGCTCAAGTTCGTCCACGGCGGTGAATACCACGCCTACAACCCGGATGTGGTCAACACCCTGCAGGCCGCCGTGCAGCAGGGCGACTATGCCAAGTTCAAGGAGTACACCACGCTGGTCGACCAGCGTCCGGTGTCGATGATCCGCGACCTGCTCAAGGTCAAGGTCGCCGAGCAGCCGCTGGCGCTGGACCAGGTCGAGCCGCTGGAGGACATCCTCAAGCGTTTCGACTCCGCCGGCATCTCCCTGGGCGCGCTGTCGCCGGAGGCCCACGAGGCCTTGGCCGAGGCGATGAACCGCCTGGGCGCGCGCTCCAATTCCGGCGAGGGCGGTGAAGACCCGGCCCGCTACGGCACCATCAAGAGCTCGAAGATCAAGCAGGTGGCCACCGGCCGCTTCGGCGTGACCCCTGAGTACCTGGTCAATGCCGAGGTGCTGCAGATCAAGGTGGCCCAGGGCGCCAAGCCCGGCGAGGGCGGCCAGCTGCCGGGCGGCAAGGTCAACGGCCTGATCGCCCGGCTGCGCTACGCGGTGCCGGGCGTGACCCTGATCTCGCCGCCGCCGCACCACGATATCTACTCGATCGAAGACCTGGCCCAGCTGATCTACGACCTCAAGCAGGTCAATCCGCAGGCGCTGGTGTCGGTCAAGTTGGTGGCAGAGGCCGGCGTCGGCACCATCGCCGCGGGCGTGGCCAAGGCCTATGCCGACCTGATCACCATCTCCGGCTACGACGGTGGCACCGGCGCCTCGCCGCTGACCTCGATCAAGTACGCTGGCGCGCCATGGGAACTGGGCCTGGCCGAAACCCACCAGACCCTGCGCGGCAACGACCTGCGCGGCAAGGTGCGGGTGCAGACCGACGGCGGCCTGAAAACCGGCCTGGACGTGATCAAGGCCGCCATCCTCGGCGCCGAGAGCTTCGGCTTCGGCACCGCGCCGATGATCGCCCTGGGCTGCAAGTACCTGCGCATCTGCCACCTGAACAACTGCGCCACCGGCGTGGCCACGCAGAACGACAAGCTGCGCAAGGATCACTACATCGGCACCGTCGACATGGTGATCAACTTCTTCACCTTCGTCGCCGAAGAGACCCGCGAGTGGCTGGCCAAGCTGGGCGTGCGCAGCTTGGGTGAGCTGATCGGCCGCACCGACCTGCTCGACGTGCTGCCGGGCGACACCGAGCGCCAGCATCACCTCGACCTGTCGCCGCTGCTGGGCAGCTCGCACATTCCGGCCGACAAGCCGCAGTTCTGCGAAGTCGACAAGAACCCGCCGTTCGACAAGGGCGAGTTGGCCGAGAAGATGGTCGCCATGGCCCTGCCGGCGATCCGCGACCAGGCCGGTGGCGAGTTCAGCCTCGACATCTGCAACTGCGACCGCTCCATCGGTGCGCGCATCTCCGGCGAGATCGCCAGGCTGCACGGCAACCAGGGCATGGCCGCGGCGCCGATCACCTTCCGCTTCAAGGGCACCGCTGGCCAGAGCTTCGGCGTTTGGAACGCCGGTGGCCTGAACCTGCACCTGGAAGGCGACGCCAACGACTACGTCGGCAAGGGCATGACCGGTGGCAAACTGACCATCGTGCCGCCAGCCGGCAGCCCGTTCGAAACCCAGCACAGCGCCATCGTCGGCAACACCTGCCTGTACGGTGCCACCGGCGGCAAGCTGTTCGCCGCCGGCACCGCGGGCGAGCGCTTCGCTGTGCGTAACTCCGGCGCCCACGCTGTGGTCGAGGGCACCGGCGATCACTGCTGTGAATACATGACCGGCGGCTTTGTCTGCGTCCTGGGCAAGACCGGTTACAACTTCGGTTCTGGCATGACGGGCGGCTTCGCCTATGTGCTCGACATGGACAATAGCTTCGTCGACAAACTCAACCACGAGCTGGTGGAAATCCAGCGTATCAGTGGTGAGGCGATGGAGGCTTACCGCAGCCACCTGGCACGGGTCCTGGGCGAGTACGTGGAAGAAACCGGCAGCGAGTGGGGGCGTGAGCTCTCCGAGAACCTGGACGACTACGTGCGGCGCTTCTGGCTGGTCAAGCCGAAGGCGGCCAACCTCAAGCAACTGCTGTCCAGCACCCGTGCCAACCCGCAGTAAGAACAGCTGCAAGTGACGGCCCCGTTTGCGGGGCCCGTCCTGCTCAAGTGATTGTCTTGCAGCTTGCGGCCTAAGGCCGGCAACTGCGGTAAAGAGGTTTTGAAAAATGGCTGAACGTCTGAGCAACGACTTCCAGTTCATCGAAGTGGGCCGCAAGGACCCGAAGAAAAAGCTGCTGCGCCAGCGCAAGAAGGAGTTCGTCGAGATCTACGAACCCTTCAAGCCGCAGCAGTCCGTGGAGCAGGCGCACCGCTGCCTGGGCTGCGGCAACCCGTATTGCGAATGGAAGTGCCCGGTGCACAACTTCATCCCCAACTGGTTGAAGCTGGTCTCCGAAGGCAACATCCTGGCCGCGGCCGAGCTGTCGCACCAAACCAACACCCTGCCGGAAGTGTGCGGCCGTGTGTGCCCGCAGGACCGTCTGTGCGAAGGGGCGTGCACCCTGAACGACGGCTTTGGCGCGGTGACCATCGGCTCGGTGGAGAAGTACATCACCGACACCGCCTTCGCCATGGGCTGGCGCCCGGACATGTCCAAGGTCAAGCCCACCGGCAAGCGCGTCGCCATCATCGGTGCCGGCCCTGCTGGCCTGGGCTGCGCCGACGTGCTGGTGCGCGCGGGCGTGACCCCGGTGGTGTTCGACAAGAACCCCGAGATCGGTGGCCTGCTGACCTTCGGCATCCCCGAGTTCAAGCTGGAAAAGACCGTGCTGAGCAATCGCCGCGAAGTCTTCACCGGCATGGGCATCGAGTTCCGGCTGAACACCGAGGTGGGCAAGGACATCAGCATGGAACAGCTGCTCGCCGAGTACGATGCGGTGTTCATGGGCATGGGTACCTATACCTACATGAAGGGCGGCTTCCCGGGTGAGGACCTGCCGGGCGTGCATGACGCGCTGGACTTCCTGATCGCCAACGTCAACCGCAACCTCGGTTTCGAGAAGTCGCCGGAAGACTTTGTCGACATGCAGGGCAAGAAGGTCGTGGTCCTGGGTGGTGGCGACACCGCGATGGACTGCAACCGCACCTCGATCCGCCAGGGCGCCAAGTCGGTAACCTGCGCCTATCGCCGTGACGAGGCCAACATGCCGGGTTCGCGCAAAGAGGTGAAGAACGCCAAGGAAGAGGGCGTGAAGTTTCTCTACAACCGCCAGCCCATCGCCATCGTTGGCGAAGACAAGGTCGAGGGTGTGAAGGTGGTCGAGACCCGTCTCGGCGAGCCGGATGCCCGTGGCCGCCGCAGCCCCGAGCCGATCCCGGGCTCCGAGGAGATCCTGCCGGCCGACGCCGTGGTGATCGCCTTTGGTTTCCGCCCGAGCCCGGCGCCGTGGTTCGAGCAGCATGGCATCCAGCTGGACAGCCAGGGCCGCGTGGTGGCGCCGGAGAAGGGTAAGTTCAAGCACCAGACCAGCAATCCGAAAGTGTTTGCCGGTGGTGATATGGTGCGGGGCTCGGACTTGGTGGTGACCGCCATTTTCGAAGGCCGCACCGCTGCCGAGGGCATCCTGGATTACCTCGAAGTCTGATCGATCGTTGGGGCCGCTTTGCGGCCCCAAGGGTATTTTGTATACAAAAACGCTTGATCCAAGGCACCCAATAGACAAAACGCATGGCCGTGGCCGTGCCTTTTGTGCCCGCGTCTGAGAAAATGCCCGCACTTTTTTTCCGGATGCCGACATGACTGCCCTGAAGAACGATCGTTTCCTGCGTGCACTGCTCAAGCAACCCGTAGACGTCACCCCGGTATGGATGATGCGCCAGGCCGGCCGCTACCTGCCGGAGTACCGCGCCAGCCGCGCCAAGGCCGGCGACTTCATGAGCCTGTGCATGAACCCGCAGTTCGCCTGCGAGGTCACCCTGCAGCCGCTGGACCGCTACCCGCTGGACGCGGCGATCCTCTTCTCGGACATCCTCACCATCCCCGACGCCATGGGCCAGGGCCTGTACTTCGAGACCGGCGAAGGCCCGCGTTTCAAGAAGGTCATCAGTACCCTGGCCGACATCGAGGCACTGCCGATTCCCGACCCGCAGAAGGACCTGGGCTATGTGATGGACGCGGTCAGCACCATCCGTCGCGAACTCAACGGCCGCGTGCCACTGATCGGCTTCTCCGGCAGCCCGTGGACCCTGGCCACCTACATGGTCGAGGGCGGCTCGTCGAAGGACTTCCGCAAGACCAAGGCCATGGCCTACGACAATCCCGAGGCCCTGCACCTGCTGCTGGACAAGCTGGCGCAGTCGGTCACCAGCTACCTCAATGGCCAGATCCTGGCTGGGGCGCAGGCCGTGCAGATCTTCGACACCTGGGGCGGCAACCTGTCGGCGGCGGCCTACCAGGAGTTCTCCCTGGCCTACATGCGCAAGATCGTCAGCGGCCTGATCCGCGAGCACGAAGGGCGCAAGATACCGGTGATCCTGTTCACCAAGAACGGCGGCTTGTGGCTGGAAAGCATCGCCGAGGCCGGTGCCGACGCCCTGGGCCTGGACTGGACCTGCGAGATCGGCGACGCCCGCCGCCGCGTCGGTGACAAGGTGGCGCTGCAGGGCAACATGGACCCGACCGTGCTGTACGCCAAGCCCAAGGCGATCCGCAAGGAAGTGGCGCGCATCCTCGCCAGCTACGGCAAGGGCAGCGGCCATGTGTTCAACCTGGGTCATGGCATCACCCCCGAGGTCGATCCTGAGCACGCTGGTGTGTTCATTAACGCCGTGCATGAGTTGTCGGCGCAGTACCACCGGTAATCGGTGTGCAACGCGAGAAGCCCGGCCAAGTGCCGGGCTTTTTGTTGTATTAAGTTTCAATTCAGCGATCGTCGGTAATCTGGGGCCATCAAAACGCAAACAGGACCCGATCACCATGAAAGCTCGTTACCTGCCCCTGATCCTCGCCCCACTGTTCAGCACCGCCGCACTGGCCGCCGGCTACACCGGCCCTGGCGCCCAGGCCGTGACCACGGTCGCCGCCGCCAACGATGCCGCCGACGACACCCCGGTGGTGCTGCAGGGCTTCGTGACCAAGAAGATCAACAACGACGACAAGTACGAGTTCAAGGACAACACTGGCACCATCACCGTCGAGATCGACGACGAAGACCTGCCGCCGACGCCGTTCAACGACAAGACCAAGGTCAAGCTGACCGGCGAGGTGGAGAAACACCTGATGAGTCGCGAAGTGGATGTAGATATTGTCGAGATCATCAACTGATCGGCGACGATGGGCTGCTTTGCAGCCCTTTCGTGGCACAAGCCCTGTTCACGGGCGCGTGCCATAGGCATCAGCGCATCTCGGCGCGCAATTGCTCGATCCGCTGGTCCTTCTCCACCCACAGCTGGTTCACCCAGGCCTGCACGGTCTGGCGGAAGGCCGGGTCGTTCTCGTAGTCGCCTACACTCAACGCCGGGTCCAGCTCGCGCACGCGGATGTCGATGATCACCCGGCTGATGCTGCCGTTGAGCAGGTCCCAGAACCCCGGTGCCTTGTCGGCCGGGTAGACGATGGTCACGTCGAGCAGGGCGTCCAACTGCTCGCCCAGCGCCGCCAGCACGAAGGCCACGCCGCCGGCCTTGGGCTTGAGCAGGTGGCGATAGGGCGACTGCTGCTGCTCGCGCTTGGCCTCGGTGAAACGGGTGCCTTCGAGGTAGTTGACCACGGTCACCGGCTGGCGCTTGAACAGCTCGCAGGCGGCCTTGGTGATCTCCAGGTCCTTGCCCTTGAGTTCGGGATGCTTGTCGAGGAAGGCCTTGCTGTAGCGCTTCATGAACGGGTAATCCAGGCCCCACCAGGCCAGGCCCAGCAGCGGTACCCAGATCAGCTCCTTCTTGAGGAAAAACTTGAAGAACGGCACGCGGCGGTTGAGGCTTTCGATCAGCGCCGGGATATCGACCCAGGTCTGGTGGTTGCTGATGCACAGGTACGAGGTGTCCTGGCGCAGGGTTTCCACGCCGCGGATGTCCCACTGGGTGGGGATGCACAGGGCGAAGATGGCCTTGTCGATTTCCGACCAGGTCTCAGCGATCCACATCACCGCGGCTGACGCGTAGTCGCGGCCACGGCCGGGCAGTACCAGCTTGAGCAGGGCGAAGACCAGCAACGGGCCGATCAGCACCAAGGTGTTGAGCAGCAGCAGGGTGAGGGTGAGGATGCCGGTCAGCAGGCGACGCATAAAGGGACTCTTGTTGTGTAAGGTGAACGGTTGGCAATGATAAGCAGGGTCTGGCCCTTAGCCAAACGTCGTACGGCCATTAACTGGGACAAATGTTTCACATTGTGTTGTTTACCCTGTTGCAACGAACCTATCCTGCCTGCGCAGTCTAAGCACTGACCCCTCTCAAGGAAGCCTGCCCCGTGAAACCCCTGCTTGCCCTGCTGTCCCTTCTGGCGCTGCCGGCGATGGCCGCCGAGCCCACCCTGTATGGCCGCTACGAGAACATCGCCTTGCCGGAGATCGGTGAAACCCTGAAGGCCAAGATGGACACCGGTGCCTACACTGCGTCGCTGTCGGCCAAGGACATCGAGCAGTTCACCCGTGACGGCGAGGATTGGGTGCGTTTCCGCCTGGCCACCAAGGATGCTGACGGAAAGGTCTATGAACACAGGCTGGCGCGCATCAGCAAGATCAAGAACCGCGCCGACGAGGAAGACGAAGGCGACGCGCCCGAGTTGTCGCGCCGCCCGGTGGTCGACCTGGAACTGTGCCTGGGCGATGTGAAGCGAACCGTGGAGGTCAACCTGGTCGACCGCAGCAGCTTCAACTACCCGCTGCTGGTGGGCGCCAAGGCCCTGCGCGAGTTCAAGGCGGCGGTGAACCCGGCGAAGAAGTTCACGGCGGGCAAGCCGGACTGCTGATACGGCAGCGGCAAGCCACAAGGGACAAGCTGCAAGAAACGGCGGATCGGTGTAAGTTGCCGCGATCCGCTTTCACTTGAAGCTTGCAGCTTGAGGCTTGCCGCTCAGATGCCCCACATCCTTATCGTCGAAGACGAATCCGCCATCGCCGACACCCTGGTCTACGCCCTGCAGGCCGACGGCCACAGCACCGAGTGGGTGACCCTCGGCAGCGCCGCCGTCGAGCAGCAGCGTCAGCGTCCGGCCGACCTGGTGATCCTCGACATCGGCCTGCCCGACATCAACGGTTTCGAGACCTGTCGCCAGTTGCGCCGCTTCAGCGAGGTGCCGGTGATGTTCCTCAGCGCCCGCGACGCCGAGATCGACCGGGTGCTGGGCCTGGAGATCGGTGCCGACGACTACGTGGTCAAACCCTTCAGCCCCCGTGAGGTGGCGGCGCGGGTGCGGGCGATCCTCAAGCGCATGGCGCCCAGGTTGGACGCGGCCAGCGAAAGCACGCCGTTCCAGCTCGACACTCTGGCCATGCGCATCAGCTACCGTGGCCAGCCGTTGACGCTGACCCGCCACGAATTCCGCCTGCTACAGAGCCTGCTTGCGCAACCGCGCCGGGTATTCAGCCGTGAACAGCTGCTCGACGGCCTCGGCGTGGCTTCGGACGTCGGCTACGAGCGCACCATCGACAGCCATATCAAGAGCCTGCGCGCCAAGCTGCGCCAGGTCGCGCCCGACGCCGAGGCGATCCAGACCCACCGCGGCCTGGGCTACAGCTACAGCCCTGAGCACGCCTGATGCGCCTGGGCATCCGCATCTTCCTGGTGTACTTCCTGTTCGTCGGCCTGGCGGGCTACTTTCTGCTCAACACGGTGCGCGAGCAGATACGCCCGGTGGTGCGGCAATCATCGGAAGAAACCCTGGTGGACACCGCCAACCTGCTGGCCGAGATCCTTCACGACGATGTGAAGAACGCCACCCTGAACCAGAGCCGCCTGTCGCAGGTGCTCGCCTCCTATGGCGAGCGGCGACCCAGCGCGCAGATCTGGGGGCTGGCGAAGAACCAGGTCAGCCACCGGATCTACGTGACCGACGCCAAGGGCATCGTCCTGCTCGACTCCAGCGGCCAGGACCTGGGCAAGGACTATTCACGCTGGAATGATGTCTACCTGACCCTGCGCGGCCAGTACGGCGCCCGTTCGACCCGCAGCGATCCGGACGACGAAAGCACTTCGGTGATGCATGTAGCGGCGCCGATCCTCGACCAGGGCCAGATCATCGGCGTGGTCACCGTGGCCAAGCCGAACAGCTCATTGCAGCCCTACATCGACCGCTCCGAGCGGCGCCTGCTCATTCTCGGGCTGGGATTGATCGTGCTGGGGCTGCTGGTCGGCGCGGCCTTGTCGTGGTGGCTGACCCGCTCGCTGCGCCGGCTCACCCATTACGCCCAGGCGGTCAGCGAGGGCGAGCGCGCCGCGCTGCCGCACTACAAGGGCGGCGAGCTGTTACAGCTGGCGACGGCGGTGGAGCGCATGCGCACCCAGCTGGAGGGCAAGGCCTATGTCGAGCGCTACGTGCACACGCTCACCCATGAGCTCAAGAGCCCGCTGGCGGCGATCCGAGGTGCTTCGGAGCTACTGCAGGGCGATATGCCGCACGAGCAGCGAGCGCGCTTTGCCGGCAACATCGAGCGCGAGAGCGAGCGTCTGCAGCAGATGATCGAGCGCCTGCTCAACCTGGCGCGGGTCGAGCAGATGCAGGCATTGGAAGATGAGCAGCAGGTGGCGGTGGCAGCGCTGATCGACGAGCTGCTGCTGGCCCATGGCGCGAGGATCGACACCGCCGCGTTGCAGGTGCGCCAGCGTATTCCGGCGGGCGTCAGGTTGCTGTGCGATCCGTTCCTGATGCGTCAGGCCTTGGCCAACCTGCTGGACAACGCGCTGGATTTCACCCCCGAGCGGGGCGCGCTGGCCTTCGAGCTGGAGCGTGACGGCGAGCGGGTGGCCTTGAGCCTGTTCAACCAGGGGCAGCCGATTCCCGAGTACGCCCTGGGGCGGGTCAGCGAGCGGTTCTATTCGCTGCCAAGGCCCGGGACCGGGCGCAAGAGCACCGGGCTGGGGCTGAACTTCGTGGCCGAGGTGATGCAGTTGCATGGCGGGGGGCTGGCGGTGAACAACGTCGAGGGTGGGGTGCGGGTGAGATTGTGGCTGCCTGCGCGTCGACTCAGCTGAGAGGCAGGTACCCTGTGGGAGCGGGCTTGCCCCGTGATGTGGCCAGCCCAGGCAACATTACTGCCTGATCGGGCCTCATCGCGGGGCAAGCCCGCTCCCACGGTGCGTGGCCATCCAGGCAATCTCCACACAATCTCCACATTTCCTCCCCGAGGGCTCCACGCGGCGGGCAGACACTGCCCCCATCGCAAACGGAGCCTTACCCCATGAACAAGACCCTAGGTTTCAAGCTCGGCCTGATCGCCGTGCTGATCCTGCTGCTGCTGATCCCCTTGCTGATGATTGGCGGCCTGATCGACGAACGCCAGCAACTGCGCAACAACGTGCTGGGCGAGATCGCCGCGAGCTCCAGCTACGACCAGCTGGTCAGCGGCCCGGTACTGGTGGTGCCCTATCGCAAGTTCGAGCGGCGCTGGATCGACAAGGACGGCACGAGCGTCCAGGAGACCACCACGATGCACGGCAATCTCTACTTCCTGCCGGAAACCTTCGCGATGGATGTCGGTGTCGATACCGAGCTGCGCGCCCGCGGCATCTACCAGGCGCGCCTGTTCCATGCCAAGGGGCAGGTCAGCGGTCGCTTCAAGCTGCCTGAGCGCTGGGGGATCGAGAAGGACTACGACGACTACCGCTTCGACAAGCCGTTCCTGATGGTCGGCATCAGCGACATTCGCGGCATCGAGAACAGCCTGGAGCTCACCCTGGATGACCAGCGCCTGCCGTTCGAGGCCGGCAGCGGCGTCGACTGGTTGCCCGGTGGCGTGCATGTGGCCCTGCCGCAGTTCAGCGACCAGAAGGCCCGCGAGTTCGACTACGCCTTCGACCTGGCCCTGCTGGGCACCGGCCAGCTGGCGGTGCTGCCGGTCGGCCGCAGCACCACGGTAGACATGCGCGCCAACTGGCCGCACCCGAGCTTCGTCGGCAGCTACTTGCCCAGCCGCCGGGCGATCGATGAGAAGGGCTTCAGCGCCCACTGGCAGACCTCGTTCTTCGCCACCAACCTGGAAGAGTCCATGCGCCTTTGCGCGACCGTCGGCAAGTGCGGTGATTTCAACGAGCGTGCTTTTGGCGTCAGCTTCGTCGACCCGGTGGACCAGTACCTCAAGAGCGAACGGGCGATCAAGTATGCGCTGCTGTTCATCGCCCTGACTTTTGCCGGCTTCTTCCTGTTCGAAGTGCTCAAGAACCTCAGCGTGCACCCGGTGCAGTACATCCTGGTGGGCGTGGCCCTGGCGTTCTTCTACTTGCTGTTGCTGTCGCTGTCCGAGCACCTGGGGTTTGGCCTGGCCTACGGGCTGTCGGCGTCAGGATGCGTGCTGCTGATCGGCTTCTATCTGGTTCATGTACTGCGCAGCCAGGGGCGTGGCGTGGGCTTTGCGGCCGGACTGGCGGCGTTGTACGCGATGCTCTATGGGCTGCTCAGCGCCGAGGACTACGCCCTGCTGATGGGCTCGCTGCTTTGCTTCGGGTTGCTGGGTGTGTTCATGGTGCTGACCCGTCGGCTGGACTGGTCGCGGGTGGGGAGGGGCGTATGAGGGAGGATAGAGAGATCGGGCGCTGGTTGGCTGTGAGGATTGGCCAGCTATTTCCTGTGATACCGAGGTGAATTCTGGGGCTGCTCTGCAGCCCTTTCGCGACGCAAGGCCGCTCACAGACGATCGCGTAATTCTGTAGGAGCGGTCTTGTGTCGCGAAACGAGGGCGAAGCCCTCGCTGGCGCAGTCTCAGGCTAACGGAGCTGTAGCCACCATCGACGGTCGCTTTGCCACCTCGGCATACCACGCCGCCAGCCCTGGATACAGCCCACGCCAATCGAACTCAGGCTGGCGCAGGTCCAGATACCCCAACGCACAGGCCGCCCCGATCGCGGCGATATCGAACCCCGAGGCGATCTCAGCCAGGTGCTCGCGCTCCAGGCTCGCCAGGCTGCGGCGGATCTTCTCGCCCTGTGCCTGCACCCAACCGTCCCACTGCTTGTCCACCGGGCGCAGGAAGGTCTCGTAGCGGGTGGCCACTGCCGCATCCATGATCGCGTCGGCCTGAGAGGCCAGGGTCAGACGCCGCCAGCGTGCCGAGCTCTCGCGGGGGATCAGCGGCAGGCCAACGTGCTGGCTGTCGAGGTACTCGCAGATCACCCGGCTGTCGTGCAGCACGCTGCCGTCGTCCAGGCGCAGGGCTGGGATCTTGCCGATCGGGTTGCCCTGGTTGAGCTGCGCGTCGCCGTTCACCGGGCTGATGTTCACGCCCTGCACGGTGACGCGGTCCAACTGGCCGGTCTCGTGCAGCACGATCATCACCTTGCGCACGAATGGCGACAGCGGCGAATGGAACAGGATCATGGCTCAGTTGCCCTGCAGGCTGGGCGGCAGGCACACGCCGGTGCCGCCGATGCCGCAGTAGCCTTCCGGGTTCTTGGCCAGGTACTGCTGGTGGTAGGCCTCGGCGAAGTACACGGTCGGCGCCTGGGCGATCTCGGTGGTGATCTCACCGAAGCCGGCCTTGCCGAGCTCGGCCTGGAAGGCGGCCTTGCTCGCGTTTGCTTCATCGAGCTGCTGCGGCGAGGTGCAGTAGATCGCCGAGCGGTACTGGGTGCCGACATCGTTGCCCTGGCGCATGCCCTGGGTCGGGTTGTGCAACTCCCAGAACATCGCCAGCAGCTCGCGGTAGCTGACCCGGTTCTTGTCGAACACCACCAGCACCACCTCGGTGTGGCCGGTCAGGCCCGAGCAGACTTCCTCGTAGGTGGGATTGGGGGTGAAACCGCCGGCGTAGCCGACCACGGTGCTGACCACGCCTTCGCGCTGCCAGAAACGGCGCTCGGCGCCCCAGAAGCAGCCCAGGCCGAAGATGGCGAAGTCGATGTCGCCTTCGAAGAACGGGCCGAGCAGCGGGGTGCCTTCGAACACGTAGTGGAACTCGGGCAGGGTCATCGGGGTTTCGCGGCCAGGCAGGGCCTGTTCCGCGGTGGGCAGGACGTTTTTGTTCACCAGGATTTCCGAACGCAGGACCATGGCCGTTCCTCTGTGTCTTTTCAGTTGGACAGGTGTTGGCCCAATCGCCGGCAAGCCGGCTCCCTCAGGGTTATGCGTTCGACTGTGGGAGCCGGCCTGTCGGCGGTGAGGCCCGAATGGTTCCTATAGTGCCCGAGGTTGGCGCCGCTGTCAGTCCACCGGCCCACGCGGGTAGCGGCGCAGCTTGTCGTTCAGCTCGCGCCCCGGAATCGGCCGGTCGAACAGGTAGCCCTGGCCGACGTCGCAGCGGTGCCGGCGCAGGAACGCCAGCTGCTCGGGCGTCTCGATTCCTTCGGCGACCACCTTGAGCTTGAGGTTGTGGGCCATGGCCACCACCGCCGAGGTGATCTCCATGTCGTCCTGGTTGTCGGGGATCTCGTTGATGAAGCTGCGGTCGATCTTGATGATGTCGATCGGGAACTTCTTCAGGTAGCTCAGCGACGAGTAGCCGGTGCCGAAGTCGTCCATGGCCAGGGTCAGGCCCAGGGCCTTGAGCTCGTCGAGCTGGCGGTGGGTGTCCTCGGTGGCTTCCAGCAGCAGGCCTTCGGTCAGTTCCAGCTCCAGCAGGTGCGGCGGCAGGGCTTCTTCCTTGAGGATGCTGCCGATCGAACTGACCAGCTCGGGATCGGAGAACTGTTTGGGCGACAGGTTGATGGCCACGTGCAGGTTGCCGAAGCCGGCTTCGCGCAACTGCTGGCTCATGCGGCAGGATTGGCGCACCACCCACTTGCCGATGGGGATGATCAGGCCGGTTTCCTCGGCCACGCTGATGAACTGGTCGGGGCGGATCATGCCGCGCTCGGGGTGGTTCCAGCGCAGCAGCGCCTCCAGGCCGAGCAGGCGGCCGCTGCGCAGGCACAGCTTGGGCTGGTAGAACACTTCCAGTTCGTTCTGGGTCAGGGCGCGGCGCAGGTTGTTCTCGACGAACAGCTTGTAGCTGGCCTCGGCGTTGAGCACTTCGGTGAACACCTGGACCTGGTGCTTGCCGTTGGCCTTGGCCTTGTGCAGGGCCAGGCCCGCGTTTTTCATCAACGTGGCCGGGTCGCTGCCGTGCAGCGGCGCGCAGGCCAGGCCCACGGAGGCGGTGACGTTGATCAGCTGGTTGTCGACGAACATTGGTTTGTCGAGGGTGCGCAGCAACTGGTGGGCGACGCCCTGGCCATCTTCCAGGCTGGTGTCGTCCAGCAGCACGGCGAACTCGTTGCTGGCGAAGCGCGCCAGGCTGCCGCCGTTGGCCAGGCTGTTGCGCAGGCGCCGGGCCAGGCTGATCAGCAGCTTGTCGCCGGTCTGGTGGCCGAGGCTGTCGTTGATCCGCTTGAAGTTGTCGATGTCCACCAGCAGCAGGCAGATGGGGCTGGCGCTGTCGCGGGCGAAGCGCTCGTCGAGGTTGCGGATGAACGCCGGGCGGTTGCCCAGGTTGGTCAGGTTGTCGGTGTAGGCCAGGCGCTCGATGCGCTGCTGGGCCAGCTTGGTCTGGGTGACATCCTCGTAGATGCCGATGTAGTGGGTCAGCTCGCGGTTGTCGCCGTACACCTTGGAGATCGATAGCTGGCCCCAGTAGGGCTCGAGGTTCTTGCGCCGGCTTTTGAACTCGCCTTGCCAGCTGTTGCCCATGGCCAGGCTGGACGGTGAGTCGAACAGCAGCTCGCTCAAGTTTTCCAGCGCCGGCAGTTCGGCCAGGTGATGGCCCTGGACCTCCTCGGTGCTGTACTGGGTGATCGCGGTGAAGCTGGGGTTGACGTATTCCACCACGCCGTCGCGGTTGACCAGCAGGAAGGCGCTGGCGCTCTGTTCCACGGCGCGCTGGAACAGGTGCAGGGCGCTGGCGGCGGTACGCCGGTTGTGGTTGTTGATGACTTGGGCGAACTGGTCGGCCAGCTCGCCGGCGAAGGCGATCTCGTCCGACTGCCAGGCCCGTGGCTGGCCGGTCTGCTCCAGGCACAGCACGCCGACCACTTGGCCGTCGATGCGGACACTGGCATCGAGCATGGCGTTGTCGTCGGTGCTGTACAGCGATTCGGCCATCTCGCGGGTGCGCGGGTCGTGGCTGGCGTTGTGGGCGTCGATGGCGCGGCTGGCGTGCAGGGCTTCCAGATAGTCCGGAAAGCGGCTGGCGTCGATCGCCTCGGGCATGCGGTGCTGTTGGTCGCGGCTATACCACGCGCTGATCGGCTCCAGGCGCTGGTCGTTCAGGTACCAGATGCTGGCGCAGTCGACCTTGTAGATCTCGCAGGCACTGCGGGTGATCAGCTCGGCGGCTTCGAGCAGCGAGTTGCCGATGCTGTAGCGCTGGCGCGCCAGGCGCAGGATCAGGTCCTGCTGGGCGCGAACCCGCTCCAGGTGTTCGAGTTGCTCTTGTTGGGCGCGCTGGTTCAGTTGCAGGGCCAGTTGCAGGCGGTTGTTGCGCGACTCCAGGTCGTTGGCGTCGAGGTCCGGGGTGTCCTGGCGGTGGTCGTCGAACACCGTCAGGTAGCCGCGCAGCAGCTGGCGGTTGTGCTGCTTGTAGCTCTCCCCGACCTCCAGCAGGCGCAGCGGCGCCGGGCAGGCGTGCAGGGTGTAGCTAACCCGGTAGTAGCCGCGCTGAGCCAGCTGCAGCTGGATCTCGTCGTGCAGCTTGTAGCGTGCTTCTGGCTCCATGAGGCTGGCGTAGGGCGAACCGATCAGGGCGCAGAGCTCGGCGGCGGGCAGGCCGAACTGGCGGTCGCAGGCCGGGTCGAGGTAAAGCATGGCCCAGCTGGCTTCGTTCAGCCGCTCGAAACGCAGCATGCCGAGCCGCGAGGGCACGGGAAGCTGCGTCACGACCTCGGCCGCCACACGGCTGGCGGCATCGGGTTGGCTTTTCATCGAAGACTCGCTTGAACTGGGGCGCGGCCTGGAGCACGGCGCATCGGGCAAGGTTGCATCATGTCCCTGGGGCTGGCAAGCGGCCATGGGGGATGCTGTGAACAGGTTGTCGGCCAGTTGCATGAAATCTGTAGGCGCCAGCTTGCTGGCGAACCATCCACCTGTTCGCCAGCAAGCTGGTTTCTACAAGGCCGTGACATTCATGCGGGCAAAAAAAGCCCCGCCAATTGGCGGGGTTGAGGTACGAGCGTGGCAGCTCGAAAACGGGGCTGCCCCTCCGGGGGAGGGGCAGCGTGCAGCGTTACAGCAGCATGGTGCGGATGTCGCCCAGCACGTCGCCCAGGCGCTTGGTGAAGCGCGCGGCGGCGGCGCCATTGATCACACGGTGATCGTAGGACAGCGACAGCGGCAGCATCAGCTTCGGCTGGAAGGCCTTGCCGTCCCAGACCGGCTGCATGGTCGCCTTGGACACACCGAGGATCGCCACCTCAGGCGCGTTGACGATCGGCGTGAAGCCGGTGCCGCCAATGTGGCCGAGGCTGGAGATGGTGAAGCAGGCGCCCTGCATCTCGTCGGCCGAAAGCTTCTTGGTGCGGGCTTTCTCGGCCAGCGCGGCAGCTTCGGCAGCCAGTTGCAGCAGGCTCTTCTGGTCGACGTTCTTGATCACCGGGACCAGCAGACCGTCCGGGGTGTCCACGGCGAAGCCGATGTGCACGTACTTCTTGCGGATGATCGCCTTGCCGCTTGGCGCCAGCGAGCTGTTGAAGTCCGGCAGTTCCTTGAGCAGGAAAGCGCAGGCCTTGAGCAGCAGCGGCAGCACGGTCAGCTTGACGCCAGCCTTCTCGGCCACGGCCTTCTGCGCGACGCGGAAGGCTTCCAGCTCGGTGATGTCGGCGGAGTCGAACTGGGTCACGTGCGGCACGTTCAGCCAGCTGCGGTGCAGGTTGGCGGCACCGACCTGCATCAGGCGGGTCAGGGCCACTTCTTCCACTTCACCGAACTTGCTGAAGTCCACGGCCGGGATCGGCGGGATGCCTGCGCCACCGGTAGCACCGGCGGCTGGAGCTTCCTTGGCCTTCTGCATCATGGCCTTGACGTAAACTTGAACGTCTTCTTTCAGAATACGGCCGTGCGGACCGGTGGCGGCAACCGCGCCCAGGTCGACGCCGAATTCACGGGCCAGCTGACGAACGGCCGGGCCTGCATGAACCTTGGCGTTGCTGCCGGCGGCCGGTGCGGTGGCTACCGGAGCAGGGGCGGCAGCGGCAGGCGCGGCGGCCGGTGCCGCTTCAGCCTTGGCCGGAGCCGGGGCAGCAGCAGGGGCCGGAGCAGCAGCCGGCGCGGCGCCAGCGACTTTCAGCTTGAAGATCAGGTCGCCAGTGCCGACTTCATCTTCCAGCTTGCACAGCACTTCCTCGACCACGCCGGCAGCCGGCGACGGGATCTCCATGGAGGCCTTGTCGGACTCCAGGGTGATCAGCGACTGGTCGGCTTCGACGGTGTCGCCGACCTTGACCAGCACTTCGATGATCTTGGCCTTGCCCGACGAGCCGATGTCCGGCACGTGGATGTCCTGCACGCTGGCGGCAGCCGGGGCTGCGGCCGGAGCGGGAGCAGGGGCGGCTTCGGCGGCAGGCGCGGGAGCCGCAGCCTGGGCAGGCGCGGCGGCCGGAGCCTCAGGCGCCGCAGCGGCGCCCTCGACTTCCAGGACCAGCAGCTCGTCGCCTTCTTTCAGGCGGTCGCCCAGCTTGACCTTCAGTTCCTTGACCACACCGGCCTTCGGCGCGGGGATCTCCATGGAGGCCTTGTCGGACTCCAGGGTCAGCAGGCTCTGGTCAGCCTCGATACGGTCACCGACCTTGACGAACAGCTCGATGATTTCACCTTCACCGCTGCCGATGTCAGGTACGCGAATGAGTTCGCTCACTTAAAAATACTCCTCAGCAGTCCAGTGGGTTGCGCTTGTCCGGATCGATGCCGAACTTGACGATGGCGTCAGCCACAACCTTGGGTTCGATCTCGCCACGGTCAGCCAGGGCTTCCAGGGCAGCCAGCACCACGAAGTGGCGGTCGACTTCGAAGAAGTGACGCAGCTTCTTGCGGCTGTCGCTGCGACCGTAACCGTCGGTACCCAGGACCTTGAACTCTTTGCTCGGCACCCACTGGCGAATCTGCTCGGCGAACAGCTTCATGTAGTCGGTGGAGGCGATGACCGGGCCCTTGCGACCGCCCAGGCACTCTTCGACGTAGGTCTTCTGAGGCTTCTGGCCAGGCTTGAGGCGGTTGGCGC
Source organism: Pseudomonas mosselii (assembly GCF_019823065.1). Taxonomy (NCBI): domain Bacteria; kingdom Pseudomonadati; phylum Pseudomonadota; class Gammaproteobacteria; order Pseudomonadales; family Pseudomonadaceae; genus Pseudomonas; species Pseudomonas mosselii. Next base: position 5,888,514 of record NZ_CP081966.1, on the reverse strand, counting down.
GTTCCACGGCCAGGCCGTCGCGACGCAGTTCGTTGAAGCTGGTGACGCTCCATACGTCGGCGCCGACGTTGAACTCTTCGCGCAGGATCTTCGCGGCCTCGCGGACTTCGCGCAGGATGGTGCCGGAGCCCATCAGCTGTACGTGGTGCGCGGCTTCGCGGGTGTCTTCCTCGAGCAGGTACATGCCCTTGATGATGCCGTCCTCGACACCGGCCGGCATGGCTGGCTGCTGGTACGACTCGTTCATCACGGTGATGTAGTAGAAGATGTCCTGTTGCTCTTCGGTCATCTTCTTCATGCCGTCCTGGATGATCACCGCCAGCTCGTAGCCGTAGGTCGGATCGTAGGTGCGGCAGTTCGGGATGGTGCCCGCCATCATGTGGCTGTGACCGTCTTCGTGCTGCAGGCCTTCACCGTTGAGGGTGGTACGGCCGGCGGTACCGCCGATCAGGAAGCCACGGGTGCGGCTGTCGCCGGCGGCCCAGGCCAGGTCGCCGATACGCTGGAAGCCGAACATCGAGTAGAAGATGTAGAACGGCAGCATCGGCTGGTTGTGGCAGCTGTACGAGGTACCGGCGGCGATGAACGACGACATGGCGCCGGCTTCGTTGATGCCTTCCTCGAGGATCTGGCCCTTCTTGTCTTCGCGGTAGAACATCACCTGGTCTTTATCGACCGGCTCGTAGAGCTGGCCGACCGACGAGTAGATGCCCAGCTGGCGGAACATGCCTTCCATACCGAAGGTACGGGCTTCGTCCGGGATGATCGGGACGATGCGCTGGCCGATGTCCTTGTCCTTGACCAACTGCGCCAGGATGCGCACGAAGGCCATGGTGGTGGAGATTTCGCGGTCGCCCGAGCCGTCCAGGATCGCTTTCAGCGTTTCCAGTGGCGGGGTCGGCACGCTGAAGCTCTTGGCACGGCGCTGTGGCACGAAACCGCCCAGGGCAGCGCGGCGCTCGGCCAGGTACTTGGCTTCGGCGGAGCCTTCTTCGGGCTTGAAGAACGGCAGGTTCTCAAGGTCGGCATCCTTGACCGGGATGTCGAAGCGGTCACGGAAGTGACGCAGGCTGTCGACGTCGACCTTCTTGGTGTTGTGCGCGGTGTTCTTGGCTTCGCCGGCACCGGTACCGTAACCCTTGATGGTCTTGGCCAGGATGACGGTCGGCTGCTCTTTGTGGTTCACAGCCTGGTGGTACGCCGCGTAGACCTTGTACGGGTCGTGGCCGCCACGGTTGAGCTTCCAGATCTCGTCGTCGGACAGGTCCTCGACCATGGCCTTGAGCTCTGGGGTGTTGAAGAAGTGCTCACGAACGTACGCGCCGTCTTTGGCTTTGTAGTTCTGGTACTCGCCGTCGATGACTTCGTCCATGCGGCGCTGCAGGGCACCGTTGGTGTCCTTGGCCAGCAGTGGGTCCCAGAAGCGGCCCCAGACGACTTTGTTGACGTTCCAGCCGCCGCCACGGAACACGCCTTCGAGTTCCTGGATGATCTTGCCGTTGCCGCGAACCGGGCCGTCGAGGCGCTGCAGGTTGCAGTTGATGACAAAAATCAGGTTATCCAGCTTCTCGCGGCCGGCCAGGGCGATCGCGCCCAGGGATTCCGGCTCGTCGCACTCGCCGTCGCCCATGAAGCACCAGACCTTCTGTTTGCCGGCCGGGATGAAGCCACGGGCTTCCAGGTACTTCATGAAGCGCGCCTGGTAGATGGCCTGGATCGGACCCAGACCCATCGATACAGTCGGGAACTGCCAGAAGTCAGGCATCAGCCATGGGTGCGGGTACGAAGACAGGCCGTTGCCGTCCACTTCCTGACGGAAGTTGTTCATCTGGTCTTCGCTGATGCGGCCTTCCATGAAGGCACGGGCGTAGACGCCTGGCGAGGCGTGGCCCTGGAAGAAGATCAGGTCGCCGCCGTGTTCTTCGGTCGGGGCCTGGAAGAAGTAGTTGAAGCCGATGTCGTACAGGGTGGCGCTGGAGGCGAAGCTGGAGATGTGTCCGCCCAGGTCCGAGTCTTTCAGGTTGGTGCGCATGACCATGGCCAGGGCGTTCCAACGCACCATCGAGCGGATGCGGCGTTCCATGAACAGGTCGCCAGGCATGCGTGCTTCGTGGGTGACAGGGATGGTGTTGCGGTACGGCGTGGTGATGGCATACGGCAGCTGCGAGCCACTGCGGGTGGCCAGCTCGCCCATACGGGTCATCAGGTAATGAGCGCGGTCTTCGCCTTCTTTGTCGAGGACCGACTCCAGGGCATCCAGCCATTCCTGGGTTTCGATTGGATCGAGGTCTTGCATGGCTTGCTCCAGGGCGGAAAGGCCACCAGAATCGATGGCCTGAGTTTGCGACTGGCCTTATGGGCAGACGTCGTGAATTCTTGGATTACCGGACAGTCATCCGGCGCGGTGTAGTTTTACTACAAATGCTTTCTCATTTCATGCTTTGGCAGGTCATGAGTAGTAGTAAAACTACACAAATGCGACGTTTGGTCGCATCCCGGGTTGTGAGGAAAAACGTTCATGTTGGTTGGTGGTGTGTCGCTGATAGGTAGATCTTGATGGGTTTTGCCAATTTTTCGTCTATTTCAGCTATTTCCAACTTTTGTACGACAGTCCAACCGTGGTCCAACCCCCGTTTGCCCTGCGCAACCGCTCTCTTTCACGCCGATCAAGGATAGACCATGCGCCTGCCTTTGCCGCTCGATCTGCCTGCTGTCCTCCAACCGCTGGTCGCTCGCAACCAGCAATTCATGCGCGATGCCTTGATTGGTCACCCCGAGCTGGATCTGGACAGCCTGAGCGCCGAGCACCGACGCCAGTTCGACCAGGTCGCCGCCGCCAGCGATTTCGTCCTGGCCCAGGCCCAGCGTGATCCGGCGATGCTGTTCGAACTGCTGGCCAGCGGCACGATGGGCCAGGCCTACGCGCCGGGCCAGCTGCGTGCGCAGATCAACGCCGCGGCCGATGCCGCCCAGAATGAGGACGAGTTGGCGCGCAACCTGCGCCGCGAGCGCAACCGCCAGCAACTGCGCATCATCTGGCGCGACATTACCCGCCAGGCCGCGTTGCCCGAGACCTGCCGCGACCTGTCCGACCTGGCCGACGCCAGCATCGACGAAGCCTATCAATGGCTGTACCCGCGCCACTGCCAGCAGTTCGGCACGCCCATCGGCAACCGCAGCGGCCAGCCCCAGCACCTGGTGGTGCTGGGCATGGGCAAGCTGGGCGCGGTGGAGCTGAACCTGTCGTCCGACATCGACTTGATCTTCGCCTTCCCCGAGGGCGGCGAAACCGAAGGGGTCAAGCGCTCGCTGGACAACCAGGAGTTCTTCACCCGCCTGGGCCAGCGCCTGATCAAGGCGCTCGATCCGGTCACCGTCGACGGCTTCGTATTCCGCGTCGACATGCGCCTGCGCCCTTATGGCTCTGCTGGTGCGCTGGTGCTCAGCTTCAATGCCCTGGAGCAGTACTACCAGGATCAGGGCCGCGACTGGGAGCGCTACGCCATGATCAAGGCGCGAGTGGTCGCTGGCGATCAGGTGGCCGGCGCGCAGTTGCAGGAGATGCTGCGGCCGTTCGTCTACCGACGCTACCTGGACTTCTCCGCCATCGAGGCGCTGCGCACCATGAAGCAGCTGATCCAGCAGGAAGTGCGGCGCAAAGGCATGGCCGACAACATCAAGCTCGGTGCCGGTGGCATTCGCGAAGTGGAGTTCATCGCCCAGGCGTTCCAGCTGATTCACGGCGGTCGCGACCTGAGCCTGCAGCAGCGGCCGTTACTCAAGGTCCTGACCACCCTGGAAGGGCAGGGCTACCTGCCTACGGCCGTGGTCGCCGAGCTGCGCGACGGCTATGAATTCCTGCGCTACACCGAGCACGCGATCCAGGCCATCGCCGACCGCCAGACCCAGATGCTGCCGGACGACCCGACCGACCGCGCGCGCATCGCCTACATGCTCGGCTTCGCCGACTGGGACAGCTTCCACGGCCAATTGATGCACTGGCGTGGGCGTATCGACTGGCATTTCCGCCAGGTCATCGCCGACCCGGATGAAGATGAGGCCGAAGGCGAACTGGTGGTCGGCGGCGAGTGGTCGCCCCTGTGGGAGCAGGCCCAGGATGAAGACGCCGCCTCCCGCCAATTGGAGGAAGCGGGCTTCCGGCAGCCGGCCGAGGCCCTGCGCCGCCTGACCGCGTTGCGGGCCAGCCCGACCCTGCGCTCGATGCAGCGCATCGGTCGCGAGCGCCTGGACGCCTTCATTCCGCGGCTGCTGGCCCAGGCGGTCGAGCACGACAACCCCGACCTGGTGCTGGAGCGGGTGCTGCCATTGGTCGAGGCCGTGGCGCGGCGCTCGGCCTACCTGGTGCTGCTTACCGAAAACCCCGGCGCCCTGCGCCGCCTGCTGACCCTGTGCGCCGCCAGCCCGTGGATTGCCGAGCAGATGGCCCGCTACCCGCTGCTGCTCGACGAACTGCTCAATGAAGGCCGGTTGTTCAGCCCGCCGTTGGCGCCGGAGCTGGCCGCCGAGCTGCGCGAGCGCCTGACGCGCATTCCCGAGGATGACCTGGAACAGCAGATGGAGGCCCTGCGCCACTTCAAGCTGGCCCACAACCTGCGCGTGGCCGCCTCGGAAATCAGCGGCAACCTGCCCTTGATGAAGGTCAGCGACTACCTGACCTGGCTGGCCGAGGCGATTCTTGACCAGGTGTTGGCCCTGGCTTGGCGCCAGACCGTGGCGCGTCATGGTCAGCCCAAGCGCAGCGACGGCAGCCTGTGCGACCCGGGCTTCATCATCGTCGGCTACGGCAAGGTCGGCGGCCTGGAGTTGGGCCATGGTTCTGACCTGGACCTGGTGTTCATTCATGATGGCGACCCGAATGCCGAAACCGACGGCGCCAAGCCCATCGACAGCGCGCAGTTCTACACCCGCCTGGGCCAGCGCATCATCCACCTGCTGACCACCCAGACCAACTCCGGCCAGCTCTACGACGTGGACATGCGCCTGCGTCCCTCCGGCGCCTCGGGGCTGCTGGTCAGCTCGCTGGGCGCCTTCGAGCGCTACCAGCAGAACGAGGCCTGGACCTGGGAGCACCAGGCACTGGTGCGGGCCCGCGTATTGGTGGGTTGCAAGCAGGTGGCGACGGCCTTCGAGTCGGTGCGGGCGCAGGTCCTCGGCCAGCCACGCGACCTCGACAAGCTGCGCGTCGACGTCAGCGAGATGCGCGCCAAGATGCGCGACAACCTGGGCACCAAGCTCACTGCCGCCGGCACCGCGGGCAATGCCTTCGAGGCCGGTCAGCCGTTCGATATCAAGCAGGATGCCGGCGGTATCGTGGATATCGAATTTATGGTGCAATACGCCGCTTTGGCCTGGTCCCACGACCATCCGGCCATACTGCGCTGGACCGATAACATCCGTATCCTCGAAGAGCTGGAGCAGGCCGGGCTGATGCCCGCCGCCGACGCCGTGCTGCTGCGCGAGGTGTACAAGGCGTTCCGCTCGGCGTCGCACCGCCAGGCCCTGCAGAAGCAGGCAGGGGTGATCGATGCGGCGCAGTTTGTCGATGAGCGTCGTGAGGTAAGGCGGATCTGGAGTGAGCTGGGTCTGACTTGAGGTTGTTGGGGCCGCTGTGCGGCCCTTTCGCGACACAAGGCCGCTCCTACAAGGGATTGCGTTCCCTGTAGGAGCGGCCTTGTGTCGCGAAAGGGCTGCAAAGCAGCCCCAAAGGTTCATGCCTCACCACCGGTGGTACACTGTCCGCCACATAGCCTGAATATAAAGAGGGGAGGCCAGGTTGTAGCGCAGCCTGCAGCCTCCCCGAATGTTTCTGGATAAAGCATGAGAATACTGATCATTGGCCCCAGCTGGGTCGGCGACATGGTGATGGCGCAGACCCTGTTCCAGTGCCTCAAACAGCAGCACCCCGACTGCGTGATCGACGTCCTGGCCCCTGAGTGGAGCCGACCGATCCTCGAACGCATGCCCGAGGTGCGCCAGGCCTTGAGCTTCCCGCTCGGCCACGGCGCGCTGGAGCTGGCCACGCGCCGGCGCATCGGCAAGTCGCTGGCCGGCCAGTACGACCAGGCGATCCTGCTGCCCAACTCGCTCAAGTCGGCGCTGGTGCCGTATTTCGCCGGTATCCCCAAGCGCACCGGCTGGCGCGGCGAGATGCGCTACCTGCTGCTCAACGACGTGCGCAAGCTGGACAAGGCCCGCTACCCGCTGATGATCGAGCGCTTCATGGCCCTGGCCTACGCGCCGGATGCCGAGTTGCCCAAGCCTTACCCGCGTCCGAGCCTGCAGATCGAAGCCGCGAGCCGCGAAGCGGCCCTGGCCAAGTTCGGCCTGGCGCTGGACCGCCCGGTGCTGGCGCTGTGCCCCGGCGCCGAATTCGGCGAGGCCAAGCGCTGGCCGGCCGAGCACTACGCCGAAGTGGCTGACGCGATGATTCGCCAGGGCTGGCAGGTGTGGCTGTTCGGCTCGAAGAACGATCATCCGGTGGGCGAGCAGATTCGCGACCGGTTGATCCCCGGGCTGCGCGAGGAATCCTGCAACCTGGCGGGGGAAACCTCCCTGGCCGAGGCCATCGACCTGATGTCCTGTGCCGATGCGGTGGTGTCCAACGACTCCGGCCTGATGCATGTGGCCGCCGCCCTCAACCGCCCGCTGGTGGCGGTGTACGGCTCGACCTCGCCGGGCTTCACCCCGCCGCTGGCCGATCAGGTGGAGGTGGTGCGCACCGGCATCGAGTGCAGCCCCTGCTTCGAACGCACCTGCCGCTTCGGCCACTACAACTGCCTGCGCCTGCTGGAGCCGGCCAAGGTGATCGCCGCGCTGCAGGGTCTGGGCGGGCCGAACCTGATCGATACCGTGGCCGAGGTCGACTGAGTGCGGGTACTGATCATCAAGACCTCGTCGCTGGGCGATGTCATCCACACCCTGCCGGCCCTCACCGACGCCGCCCACGCCATCCCAGGCATCCGTTTCGACTGGGTGGTGGAAGAAGGCTTCGCCGAGATCCCCAGCTGGCATCCGGCGGTCGACCGGGTGATCCCGGTGGCGATACGCCGCTGGCGCAAGAATCTCTGGCAGACGCTCAAGAGCGGCGAATGGAAGGCGTTCAAGCAACGCCTGCGCGAACACAAGTACGACCTGGTGATCGATGCCCAGGGCCTGGTCAAGTCGGCCTGGCTGACGCGCTATGTGAAAGCGCCGGTGGCCGGCCTGGACCGTTACTCGGCCCGCGAGGGCTGGGCCAGCCGCTTCTACGACCGGCGCCTGTCGGTCGCCGTCGGCCAGCACGCCGTGGAGCGCGTGCGCCAGCTGTTCGCCCTGGCCCTGGCCTACGACCTGCCGGAAGGGCTGGGCGACTACGGCCTGGACCTCAACCGCCTGCAACTGCCGCCGGCCGCGCCCTACGTGGTGTTCCTGCACGGCACCACCTGGGCCACCAAGCACTGGCCGGAGGCCTACTGGCGCGAGCTGGCCGAGCGCATGGGCCGGCGCAAGCTGCAGGTGATGCTGCCGTGGGGCAACCCGGCGGAAAAGGCCCGCGCCGAGCGCATTGCCCAAGGCTTGAACAACTGCCAGGTGCTCCCCAAGTTGAACCTGGCCGGCGTCGCCCGCGTGCTGGCGGCGGCCAAGGCCTGCGTGGCGGTGGACACCGGCCTCGGCCACCTGGCCGCCGCGCTGGATGTGCCGACCATCTCGCTGTTCGGCCCCACCAACCCTGGTCTGACTGGCGCCTACGGACGCGCCCAGATCCACCAGGCGAGCGACTTCCCCTGCGCCCCGTGCCTGCAGAAGAAGTGCACCTACAAACCGAGCGCCGAGGACCTGCGCCGGTTCGATCTCAAACGCGAGTGGCCGCTGTGCTTCACTCGCCTGAATCCCGAGCATGTGGCGGGCCGCTTGAGCGCGCTGCTGCTGGCTGAGGATGTTCGTTGATGCAACTGGCTTTTGTGCTCTACAAGTATTTCCCCTTTGGCGGGCTGCAGCGCGACTTCATGCGCATCGCCCTCGAGTGCCAGAAGCGGGGTCACCAGATCCGCGTGTACACGCTGATCTGGGAAGGTGACATTCCGCCGGGCTTCGAGGTGCTGGTGGCGCCGGTCAAGGCGCTGTTCAACCACCGCCGCAACGAGAAGCTCAGCGCCTGGATGGAAGCCGACCTGGCCAAGCGTCCGGTCGATCGCCTGATCGGCTTCAACAAGATGCCCGGCCTGGACGTCTACTACGCCGCCGACGGCTGTTTCGAGGACAAGGCCCAGACCCTGCGCGGCGGCCTGTACCGCCGCTGGGGCCGTTACCGCCATTTCGCTGAATACGAGCGGGCGGTGTTCGCCAAGGATGCGCATACCGAGATCCTGATGATTTCCGAGGTGCAGCAGCCGCTATTCATCAAGCACTACGGCACCCCCGAGGCGCGCTTCCACCTGCTGCCGCCGGGTATCTCCCAGGACCGCCGCCGCCCGGCAGACGCCGCGACCATTCGCGCCGACTTCCGCCAGGAGTTCGGCCTGGCCGACGATGAATTGCTGCTGGTGCAGATCGGCTCGGGCTTCAAGACCAAGGGGGTGGACCGCAGCCTCAAGGCCCTGGCGGCGTTGCCGTCGGCCCTGCGCAAGCGTACCAAGCTGATGGTCATCGGCCAGGACGACCCCAAGCTGTTTCAGGTGCAAAGCGCGGCGCTCGGCCTGGGCGAGCAGGTGCAGTTCCTCAAGGGCCGCAGCGACATTCCGCGTTTTCTGCTCGGTGCCGACCTGCTGATCCACCCGGCCTACAACGAGAACACCGGGACCGTGCTGCTCGAAGCGCTGGTCGCCGGGTTGCCGGTGCTGGTGTCCAAGGTCTGTGGCTATGCCCACTACATCGCCGAGGCCGATAGCGGCCTGGTGCTGGACGAGCCGTTCGAGCAGGAGCAGTTGAACCGCTACCTGCAACGCATGCTCGAAGACGCCGGGGCCCGCGCGGCCTGGTCGGACCACGGTGTGGCCTTCGCCGAGACCGCCGACCTGTACAGCATGCCGCAGCATGCCGCCGATGTGATCCTCGGTCAGGAGACCGCATGAAGCTGATACTGGCCGAACCGTTCAAGCGCCTGTGGGTCGGGCGCGATCCCTTCGAGGCCGTCGAGGCCCTGCAGGGCGAGGTGTACCGCGAGCTGGAAGGCCGCCGCACCCTGCGCACCGAGGTCGATGGCGCGGGCTTCTTCGTCAAGATCCACCGCGGCATCGGCTGGGGCGAGATCTTCAAGAACCTGTTCAGCGCCAAGCTGCCGGTGCTCGGCGCCGGCCAGGAATGGCGGGCCATCCAGCGCCTGCATGAAGCCGGTGTGCCGACCATGACCGCGGTGGCCTACGGCGAGCGTGGCAGCAATCCGGCCACCCAGCACTCGTTCATCGTTACCGAGGAGCTGGCGCCCACTGTCAGCCTGGAAGACTTCAGCATCGACTGGGTCAAGCAGCCGCCAGCGCCGCGCCTGAAGCGCGCGCTGATCGCCGAAGTGGCGAAGATGACCGGCGGCATGCACCGCGCCGGGGTCAACCACCGCGACTGTTACATCTGCCACTTCCTGCTGCACACCGACCGCCCGGTGACGCCGGAAGACTTCAAACTGTCGGTGATCGACCTGCACCGCGCCCAGACCCGGGCGAAGATCACCCGTCGCTGGCGCGACAAGGACCTGGCCGCCCTGTATTTCTCGGCCCTGGACATCGGCCTGACCCGCCGCGACAAGCTGCGCTTTCTGCGCGGCTACTTCCAGCGCCCGTTGCGCCAGGTGCTCAAGGACGAAGCCGCGCTGCTCGCCTGGCTGGAGCGCAAGGCGCAGAAACTCTACGACCGCAAGCAACGTTACGGGGACGCACTCTGATGGCGAGCTGGAACCTGGCGCCCGAGTATGCGCACCTGGCGGCCGATTTCGGCAGTATCGACGCGGTGTTCGCCCTCCAGGGCGAGCGCCTGACCCGCGACCCGCTGAGCGAGGTCATCCGCATCGAGCGCGATGGCGTCAACTACTACGTCAAGCGCTACACCGGCGCCGGCAAGCACATGCGCCGCTACCTGGGCCGACCCAGGGTCAAGGCCGAATGGCAGAACCTCAAGCAGTTCGCCAAGTGGGGCATCCCCACCGCCGATGTGGTCGCCTGGGGGCTCGAGCGCCAGGGCCTGGCCTTTGGCCGCGGGGCGATGATCACCCGCGAGCTGCCGCGCACCGAAGACCTCTCGGCGTTGGCCGAACGCAATGATCCGCGCCTGCGCGACGCCGCCTGGGTCGATCACGTCAGCCGCCAGCTGGCACGTCACACTCGGGTGATGCACGATCACCACTTCGCCCATAACGACCTTAAATGGCGCAACCTGCTGGTCGACGACCAGGGCACGCTATTCTTCATCGACTGCCCGACCGGCGATTTCTGGCGCGGCTTCATGCTGCGCCACCGGTTGATCAAGGACTTGGCGTGCCTGGACAAGGTGGCCAAGTACCACCTGTCGGCGACCCAGCGCCTGCGCTTCTACCTGCAGTACCGCGGACACGCGCGTCTGAACGCCCGTGACAAGAAGCGCATTCGCCAGGTGCTGGGCTTTTTCGAGGGAAGGGAATGACCGATTACCTGGCCAGTGCCGACCAGGCGCTGCTGCAACGCCACGGGCTGAGCGACTTCGAGGCGCTGTGGGCCCTGCAGCTGGATGCCGTGGACGAACCCAATACCGGCCGTGGCGGCTGGAGCAGCGTGTTCCGCCTGGAGCTCGAGGGCAAGGGTTTCTACCTCAAGCGCCAGAGCGACTACTTCACCCGCAGCCTGCAGCGGCCCTTTGGCGAGCCGACCTTCGCCCGGGAGTTTCGCAACATCAGCCGCTACCAGAAGCTCGAGATTCCCGCGCTGCAGGCGGTCTTCTATGGCGAGCGCAAGCAGGGTGGCGAGCACCGGGCGATCCTCATGACCCGGGCGCTGGACGAGTGGACCGACCTTGAGCAACTGCTCGGCCGCTGGGCGCAGATGGACGCGTCGCAGCGCCAGGCGATCCTCCAGGCCTGTGGACGGCTGGCCCGCACCCTGCACGCCGCCGGGCAGATGCACGGCTGCTTCTACCCCAAGCACATCTTCCTGCGTGAGCGCCGCGAGGGCTGGCAGGCCCAGCTGATCGACCTGGAAAAGACCCGTCCGTTGCTGTTTGGCATGCGTGACCGGGTCAAGGACCTCGAGCCGTTGCTGCGCCGCGCCCGGGCCTGGGACGAGGCCGATGTTCGCATGCTGCTGGCGGCTTATCTGGAGCAGCCGGCGGACAGCGCCCCGGTATCCACCTGGCTGCAACGCCTGACCCAACGCCGTCGTCACAAAGAGGCCCGCTGATGCGCCTGTCCGAATTGAAGGCGGCCGGGCGCAGCCCGAGCCTGCCGCTGACCGTCACCCTCGCCGACGCCGCGGGCAGCGCCGACCTGCAGTTGCTCAGCCTGTTGCGCGTGCTGCCGGGCCAGCGTTATGTCGGCGCGGGTATCTGGCGTGGCACCAAGGTGCTGGCCAAGTTGCTGGTCGGTGGCAATGCCGCCCGGCATTTCCAGCGTGAGCGCGATGGCGCCCTGCTGATGGCCGAGCAAGGCCTGACCACTCCACGCCTGCTGGCCGATGGCCTCAAGGAAGGCGAGGGCGGCTGGCTGTTGTTCGAATACCTCGACCATGCCGAAAGCCTGGGCGACGCCTGGGCCCGGGTGGAGCAACTGCCGATGCTGGCCGACGAGCAGCACCTGGTGCTGGGCGAGGCCCTCACCGCCGTGGCGCAGATGCACGCCAAGGGCCTGTGGCAGGAAGACCTGCACCTGGACAACCTGCTGCGCCAGGATGGCCAGCTGTACCTGATCGACGGCGCGGGCATCAAGGCCGAGACGCCCGCCCAGCAACTGTCGCGCCAGCGCGTGCTGGAGAACCTCGGGGTGTTCTTCGCCCAGTTGCCCAAGCGCCTGGAGCCGTTCATCGAGGAAGCGCTGGTGCACTACGTGCTGGCCAATGCCGAGCACGCGCTGCCGCTGGAAGCGCTGCACAAGCAGGTGGACAAGGTGCGCGCCTGGCGCCTGAAGGACTACCTGGACAAGGCCGGCCGCGAATGCACGCTGTTCAGCGTCGAGCGCAACCTGTCCGGGCTGCGGGCGATTTGCCGCAACGAGCTCGAAGCGATGCGTCCGGTGCTGGAGCAGGCCGATGCGCTGATCGACCAGGGCCATCTGTACAAGACCGGTGGCGCGGCCAGCGTGGCGCGTATCGAGGTAGCCGGGCGCACGTTGGTGCTCAAGCGCTACAACATCAAGAACACCGCCCACTGGTTCAAGCGCTTCTGGCGCCCGAGCCGGGCTTGGCATTCGTGGATCGAAGGCCATCGCCTGACGTTTCTCGACATCGCCACGCCTCGCCCCCTGGCGGTGCTGGAGCAGCGGGTGATGGGGCTGCGCAGCACGGCCTACCTGGTGACCGAGTACGCCGATGGGCCGGACCTGATCGAATGCTTCGCACCCTACGTGGAAAGCGGCGAGGCGCCCGACGAGCAGGTCGAGGCCTTGATACGGGTGATGCAGCAGCTGATCCGCGAGCGTATCAGCCATGGCGACTTCAAGGGCCACAACCTGTTCTGGCAGGACGGCCAATGGTCGCTGATCGACCTCGACGCCATGTGCCAGCACGCCACCCAGCTCAGCTTCGCCCCGGCCTTCGCCCGGGACCGGGCGCGGCTGCTGCGCAACTGGCCGAGTGGCAGCGCGTTGCACCAGCGCCTCGATCAGTTGCTTCCAAGGCTTGGGGAGTAAACCGGGGGCAGCTCGAGCCATTCGCTGCTGCGTCCGGTCTGGCGCACGCGGATCTGCCATCGTCGCTCGTGCCAGCGTAGGATTGCCCAGGGGTTACCGCCGAGCTCGCGTTGGCCTGCGATTATCAAGTGATAGTGGTTGTCCAGCAGGTGCAGACGCAGTGGCAGCGCGTGACTGCCCAGCCGCAGGTACAGGCCGTTGCTGCCTTGGTACAACCCAAGCGCCTCGCCATGCTTGACACCAGCGGGGATTGAGCTGAGCCGGCAATTGTCGAGCAGCGCCTGCAGGTCTGGCAGGCCGTCATGCCACACTAACGGTGAGTCGACGACCCATTCGCCGTCCTTGCGTCGTTTCACTGGCACCTTGGTGTAGGCGTCCGGTTTGCGCGGATCGATCACCCGCCAGCGATAGCCATCGTACGAGACCTGGTAGGTGCGTTCTTCGCTGTTCTTTATGAAGTAGAACGTCAGCCCTGGGTAAGGCGAAGGTTGTTCATAGATGCCCTCTTTGTGAATGCCATCGACCCGGTAACGCAATGTGCTGGTATCTACAGGCTTGGCCAGTTCCAGGGGCAGTTTAAGCACGGGTGTCGGTGGCATGCCACGGATCGCCCGACGCACCACGGAAGACCCGTTTATGCTGTTGATGCCGTCGCTGGTGTGGGTAAAGGCCTCGACCATATGCTTGAGCACGCCGATGCGGTCTGCTTCACGGCAAGACTTCTCCAGGTCCAGCACAGAGAGCACTGCTCGCCCGAACGACAAGGCGGTGAGCGCGGGGTTGGGCAATACCAGGCTGAGCAGGTCGAGCGTGATCCACAGCACATGCAGGCTCATCTCTCCCAACAGTTCAAGCTTGGTGTTGGTGGCTGAATCCACTGCGCTGAGTGCGGCGCTCACTTCGGCCCGATAGCGGGCCTGCTGGAAATCCCCGACGATCCGAGGTGTGTTCACCCGCGCCGCCAGCCCGCCCTTGAGCAACCAGCGCTCGATCGCATCGCGGTCGGCCAGTGGCACGCGGTCCTTCACATACTCGCGCAGAGCGGGCTGGTCGCGCAGTGTCCTGAGCAGATGCCGGGCGTTGCGAAATTCCCGCCAGGATCTTCGGTCCGGCGCGTCGGGGGTGTACACAACTAAACGATGCACGCCAGGGGTATCGGGTGTCACCAGCAAAACGCCGTGGACCGTGTGGCTGTTTATCAACCATTGACGGACACTGCCGCTCGGGCGTTGTCTACTGTCCGGATGGTCGATTGCCGTTTTCGTCCATGTGTAACCACGCTCAAAAGGGTCCTCCAGAAAGTGGCCGGCATAGCGCGCCTTGGCCGCTTCGGCACGCATGCGCGCCCTGCTTATGGCGACAAAGCACGCTTGGCGCCACTGCCCGGCGGGTGAATCGAGCAGGTGCGTGCGCAGATACTCGCTGTAGCGTTCGCCCACGTTCAGGGTGCGTATTATGTGCTTGATCTGGCGCGGCGTTATCTGCGGCACTTGGCTGCCGTCTTTGCGGTGCACGCGTGCTGTGAGCCAATAGTCCACGTCGATCCAGCCGATGTTGAGCCTGGCCAACTGGTCGAGGCGGTAGGTCCGTGATACCAGTTCCACCGTGTCGCCCACTTGCCGGCGACTGGCTACGGGTACGTAGCCGGTGGTGAGCCCAGGATGCAGCATCGGTCCCTGTTGCCGGGCCAGCGTCACGCTGACGTAGATCTCAAGCGGATCGGTATCGAACTGGTATTGATGACGCATTGCAGCGCGCAGTTGCCCGCAGGTCCAGGCGTTCAAGTCATGCTCGTCGAGAAATTGCTCATGGTTCAGAATCCCTGGTGCGGCCGCCTGGTCGATGGCTATCACCAGCTCCTGCAGGGTCTGCATGATATGCGTCAGGCCTTGCGTAGACGCGTTCTTCAGCCAGGCGGGTGAGTTTCTTTCCAGCAACAGCCCATAGCGGGTTTGCAGGGCTGACCGGCTGTCGGCCCAGGGCAGCAGGTCACCAGCCTCGGCGACGCGTGCGCGCAGGGTTGGCCAGTCGACCGGGCTTTGTAGCGCCGCATTCTCCCAGACCAGGACCAGACGGGCGTGTTGTCCGTCGATGAGGGATTGCGCCTGGGCCTGCACCAGGTCGTCGTTGAACCATTCATAGCGTAAGCGCTCAGCGTTACGGGCCAGGTCGCGATCTCTTTTGCTGGTGATATGCCGCAACAGTGCGCGGCTCTGCTGCGGGTCGTCGAGCCGCTCGCACAGCTCGGCATGCAATTGCCCCAGGTCTTCGAACGCTTCTATGCCATGCGACAGGCTGCACAATAGAGCGTGGTTGCTGGTTTGCCGGGGATCGGGCGTGCCCCCCTCGGGACCGCCTTCGACGATCACGAATACGCCGGGCAGGTATTTGCGCCAGTGGGGGGTGGCGATATCCAGCAGTGGGCGATAGACCTGCGGTCGTTGAGCCTCAGGCAGGTGTTGGCGTTGCCAGGGCAACGGCATCTGCACACACGTTTCGAGCAATTCGGCATGGTTCGAGCCGAGTGTGTGGTCATCTAGACGCAAGGTGACCTGGGCAAGCAATTGCTGGCGAAGCAATGCGACCAACCGAGTCTGGCGACTCTCTGCACCGCTGCCCGTTTCGAGCCAGTAGCCGGAAAGGCTGGCAAAAAAACGCTGGCGGGCGTTAAGCCAGCCCAGCGAGGCATCAGGGTAGGGTGGCGAGGCGAGCAGGGTACCTAGCTGTTGGTCGAAAGATTGGAAATGTTGCAGGCTCATGCAGTCCGCTCCGAGGTGATGAAGCGGTGAAGCTTGGCGTGCGTGGCGGCGACGGACGTGTTAGCCGATTACCTCATCTGCGCAGGAGAGCACGAAACCCCAGCAGCGCCGGTACGCCCAACCCCAGCCATGAAAGGACGTCCCAGGCGCCGTCGCCAAGCAAGGCTGCGAACAGCCCTGCCGCGCTCAGTGCCGCGATCACGCTTGGCCATGCGAAAATACGCCCGGTAGTCTGCGACTGGTGGCTCACGGTTTGGTCCTCTGTGGTTTGCGCTGCTTGCTCCACCAGAGATACAGGCCGCTGACGAGCACAATGATGGTCAGTGCATCGAGCAAGGCCCAGAGTATCTGCATTGGCCGGCCGCCGTAGTCACCGAAATGCAGGGGTTGGGACAGGCCCATTGCATCCATGTACCAAGGACGATCACCCACGGCCGTCACCTCGAGGGTGCGCGCGTCGATCAGGATCGGCGTGAACAGGTGCGAGGTCAGGTTCGTGGCGCCATTCATGAACACCGCATAGTGGTGCTCGCTGGAGAAGCGCGTGCCGGGGAAGGCGATGAAGTCAGGACGCATGCCGGGCGCGGCCTGTTCGGCGATCTTCAGCAACTGCGTGGCCGGGGCGCGTTCGGTGAGCGGCGGTGCGTCGCGGTAGGGCGCGACCATCGCCGCCAGGCTGTCGTTGCGCCAGGCGGCGATCACCAGGTCGGACAGGGCGCTGATCACCCCGGTGATGCCGACCACCAGGGCCCAGGTCAGTGTGACCACGCCGATCAGGTTGTGCAGGTCCAGCCAGCGCAGGCGCCGCGACTTGTCGTGGCGGACCGTGGCGAAGCGCAGGCGGCGCATGAACGGCGCGTAGAGCACGGTACCGGAGACGATGGCGACAATGAACAGCACCCCCATGAACGCCAACAGCAGCTTGCCGGGTAACCCGGCGAACATATCCACGTGCAGGCGCAGCATCAGCATCATGAAGCCGCCGTTGGCCGCCGGCATGGCCACGGCCTCGCCGGTGCGCGCGTCGAGCATGAAGGTGTGCGAATCGTCGGGGTGGGTGCCGGCGGTGGCGGCCATGATCGCCACCACGCCGTTGGGCTCGTCCTCTTCGTAGCCGAAGTACTGCATCACCTCGCCGGGGCGGTGCTGTTCGGCCTTGAGCACCAGCTGCTGCAGGTCCAGGTGCGGGGTGCCTGCGGGCATCTCGCGCAGCTGCGGCGCGTCGCCCAGCAAGTGCTCCAGCTCATGGTGGAAGATCAGCGGCAGGCCGGTAAGGGCGAGCAGCAGCAGGAACAGCGTGCAGACCAGGCTGCTCCAGGTGTGGATCGCTGACCAGCGGCGGATGGTTTGGCTTTTCATCACGGTTCCTTACACGATCGCAGGTCAAGCCGCTCCCACGCTCCGCAGGAACAGGCTTGACCCGTGATGGCCACTTAGAACTTGTAGGTGGCGCTGGCGACGACACTGCGTTGGTCGCCGTAGTAGCAGTAGTAGCCGTCGCAGGTGGACAGGTAGTCCTTGTTCAGCAGGTTGCTGGCGTTGATCGCCACCGAGGCGCCCTTGAGGCTGTTGTCCAGGCGGCCCAGGTCGTAGTGCACGGCGGCGTCGAACACTGTGTAGGCCTTGCTCTTGCCAAGCCAGGTGTTGGCTTCGTCACCGTAGCGGTTGCCGGTGTAGCGTGCGCCCAGGCCAATGCCGAAGCCGTCAAGCACACCGGTATGCCAGGTGTAGTCGGTCCACAGGGAGGCCTGCTGGTTGGGCATTTGTTGCAGGCGGTTGCCTTTGTACGGCCCTTTCTGGACTTCGGATTTGGCCAGGGTGTAGGCGGCGATCACTTTCAGGTTGTCGGTGACGTCGGAGACGGCTTCCAGCTCCAGGCCGTGGACTTTCACTTCGCCAGTCTGGCTGGTGACCGGTGTGCCACCGATGTTGTTGGTGACCTGGACGTTCTTCTGGGTCAGGTCGTACACCGCGGCAGAGAGCAGGGTGTTGGAGCCCGGTGGCTGGTACTTGATGCCCAGCTCCCATTGCTCGCCTTCGGTCGGCTTGAACGTCTTCTGCGGGTCCGCGTCTGCGCTGCTGGCCGGCTGGAAGGATTCTGCATAGGACAGGTAGGGCACCAGGCCGGAGTCGAAGACGTAGCTGATCGCCGCGTTGCCACTGAACTTGCTGTCGCGCTGGGTGTTGGTGGCATCACCCTTGTTGAAGAACTTGGTGCCGGTGTGGACCCAGTCCTGTCGCCCGCCCAGGGTCAGGCGCCAGTTGTCGAGTGCCATCTGGTCCTGGATATAGAGGCCGGTCTGCACCGTCTTCTGGTTGTAATCGTAATAGGCCGAGGAGCGCGCGGGACGGGTGATCGGCAGGCCATAAGCCGGGTTATTGACGTCGATCGGCGGTAAGTCGAAACCATAGATCGCCAGGTAGTCGTGATTGGTGCGCTGGTGATCCAGGCCAATCAACACGGTATGGCTGACGGAACCGGTGGCGAAGTCGGCCTGGAAGTTGTTGTCGACCGCGAACTGGCCGATATTTTCCTCGGTGTTGGTGGACATGCGATTGGCAATGCCATCATCGGTGACCGGGGGAAAGTCTTTGTTGTAGCTGCTGACCGTGATTGTCTGGAACGACAGCTCCGACTTGGTGTAACGCAGATTCTGGCGGAACTGCCAGACATCGTTGAAACGATGCTCGAAGGCATAGCCCAGCGCGTAATAGGTGCGGTCGTAGTAGTCGTAATCCGGGTCACCCAGGTTCTTGTGGCGGGAGACCTTGCCGAACGGCATGTCGATCTTGGTGCCTTGAATCGGGTAGAACTGGCTGGTGGCACCGGTATCGTCGCGGGTGAACTGGCTGAGGAAAGTCAGCGAGGTGTCTTCGTCGATGTTCCAGGTCAGGCTCGGGGCGATGTTGTAGCGCTTGTTGTCGATATGGTCGATCTGCGTGCCGCTGTCGCGTACCACGCCGCTGAGGCCATAGAGGAACTGGCCCTGCTCGTCGAGCTTGCCGGTGCTGGCGAAGTTGATCTGGCGGTGGTTGTCGCTGCCGTACTGCAGTTGAATCTCGTGGCTGCTCTCGGTCTGGGGGCGGCGGCTGACCATGTCGAGCAAACCGCCGGGCGGGGTCTGGCCATACACGGATGAGGCTGGGCCCCGCAGCAGCGCAAGGCGGTCGAGGTTCCAGGTTTCAGCTTTCGGGTTGGCATACACGCCGCGGGGCAGGGGCAGGCCGTCGAGGAACTGGGTCGGTTCGAAGCCGCGCACGCGCATCCAGTCATAGCGGGTATCGCTGCCGAAACTGGCCGAGACGATGCCCGGCATGTACTTCACCGCGTCATCCAGGCTTTGCACGCCGCGGTCGCTCATCTGCTGGCGGGTGGCGACGGAAATGGAGCGTGGGACCTCGACCAGCGCTGTGTCGGTCTTAGTGCCGGCGGCGGTGCGCTTGGCGGTGTAGCCTTCCACCGGGCCCCAGGCGCTCTCGAAGCTGCTGCTGGCGTTGATGTTGGTCTCCGGCAGCGCCAGGCTGCCTTCGTTCACTGCCACCAGGCTGTAGCTGCCGGCGCTGCTCTGCTGCAGCTGCAGGCCGGTACCGCGCAGCGCGGCCTGCAGGGCACCGACAGCGTCGTACTGGCCACTGACGGGTGCCGAATTGCGTCCGCTGACCAGTGCCGGATCCAGCGCCAGGGCGATCCCGGCCTGGCTGGCGATCTGGTTCAGGGTGCTGGCCAGCGGCGCGCTGGGCAGGTCGTAGGCACGCGGGGCGGCCTGTTCGGCGGCGAACAGGGTGGTGCTGACCAACGGGGCGGCCAGGCCGATGGCCAGGGCCATCAGGCTGGGGCGAAGCAAAGCATCAACGGCACGGGACATGCAGCGGCTCCTCGACGAAATAGTGCTGACTGCTTCCTTGCCGAGCGAGATTGGGAAAGTGACAGGGGGCTTTGAAAAAATTTCGACTGATTTGCAGAAGCCTTTGGAAGCCGGCAAGCCGGCTTCCACAAAGGGCAGTGTGGCTGAAGCTATTTGGCGCTAACGGTGACCCACCACGGCGTACGCCGCTCGATCTTCACCGGCAGCGCCGGTTGCAGCGAGGCGAGGGCCAGGTCGGTGTCGGTCAGCGGGAAGCTGCCGCTCACGCGCAGGTCGGCGACTTCGTCGCTGACACCCAGGTGGCCGCTGCGGTACTGTCCGAGCGCTGCCACCAGGTCGGCCAGGCGCACGTTGTCCACCACCAGCATGCCGCGGGTCCAGGCATCGCTGCCGACCGCCACGGAGCCGACCCGGCCCAGGCCGTCGGCGCTCATCAGCACCTGCTGGCCTTCGCGCAGCACCTGCTCGTCGCCACTGTTCTGCGGCTTGGCGGCCACCGAGGCCTGCAGTACCTCCAGGCGCGTGCCGGCCTCCTCGCGCTTGACCAGGAAGCGCGTGCCCAGCGGGCGCAGGCGGCCATCCTCGGTGCGCACCAGCAGCGGACGGCTGTCCTTGTGGCCGGTCTCCACCGAGATCTCGCCGCGGTGCAGCACGATCAGCCGCTGCTCGCCCCGGAAGTCGATATCCACCGCGCTGCGGCTGTTCAAGCTCAGCAAGGTGCCGTCCTCCAGGCGCAGGGTGCGCATCTCGCCGGTGCCGGTGCGCTGGTCGGCCAGCCAGTAGGTCGGCGACAGGGTCGGCGCTGCGGCCCAGGCAAGTAGCCCGCCGAGCAGCAGCATGCCGGCCAGGCCGCCAAGGCGCTGGCGCAACCCGGCCCTTGATTGCAGCAGGGTGTGGCGTACCGGGCCGGCGGCGGCGTTGACGCGCCGGTCGAGAATGCCCAGTTGCAGCCAGGCGCGGGCGTGTTCCTCGTTGGCGGCGTGCCAGCGCATGAATTCGTTGCGTTCGTCCGGGGTACCGCTACCTTCGTCCAGGCACAGCTTCCAGGCGATGGCCGCTTCCAGCACCTGGCTGGAGACCGGGGCGTGGTTCATGTCGGTTCTCCGTAGAGAGCGACATAGCACTGGCGCAGGCCTTGGGCGAGGTACTGGCGCACGCGGGACACCGACACCCCGAGGCGCTCGGCGATTTCGGCGTGGCCCAGCCCGTCCAGGCGGCTGTACAGGAAGGCCGCGCGGGCCTTGCTCGACAGCTTGCCCAGCAGGCGGTCGATAGCCTTGAGATCCTCGAGGATCAGGTGCTGTTGCTCGGGCGATGGGTGTTCGGCCTCGGGCAGCAGGGCCAGCTCGGCGAGGTAGGCCTGCTCGAGGGCGGCGCGGCGGAAGTGGTCGAACAACAGGCCCTTGGCCACGGCGACCAGGAAGGCGCGGGGTTCGCGGGGGGCGTCCAGGCGCTCGCGACCGAGCAGGCGCACGAAGGTGTCCTGGCTCAGGTCTTCGGCGCGCTGACGGCAGGTGGTGCTGCGCTGCAACCAGGCCAACAGCCAGGTGCGATGGTCGCGATACAGCGCTCCGACCAGCTCGGCATGTGGACTGTGCGCAGGCGTCAAGAAGCGATCCCCGAGGAAGAATGCGTTAACTAACGATAATTATTCGCGATTGTGGCAGAGGCGGGGGTGATGGCGCAATTGACGCTTATCGGATTGCCGGCAGCAATCGCAAACGTTTTGCGGTTCTCTTCAGGTGATGTGCAATTCCTGTAGGAGCGTGCATGGATCAGAGGCCGTGATGGTGCGCCTTGCGCCGCCGCCACTGGCGCACCCGCTGCTCTAGCTGCAACGGGCTGTCCAGTTGCTGGCGCCGGGCCTGGCTGAACAGGATCAGCGCCAGCTCCGCGGTCACCTGGGCATCGGCGCTGGCATGGTGGCGGGCCTGGACTTCAAGGCCGAAGCGGGCGATCCAGTCGTCCAGCCCGGCTTCACGCAACACGGTGTCGGGGTTGAGCATCGGCGCCAGCTCCGCCACATCGAGGAACGGATGCTGCAGGCGCAGGCCCAGGCTGTCCTTCAGCGCCCGGGCCAGCATGCGCTGGTCGAACGGGGCGTGGAACGCCAGCACCGGGCTGTCGCCAATGAAGTCCATCAGGTCGAGCAGCGCCTCGGCCGGGTCGCAGCCGGCGGCCAGGGCGCTGGGGCCCAGGCCGTGGATCAGCACGCTGGCGTTGGTCTTTTGCGCGGGCCGGTGCAGGGTGCGCTCGAACGGGCGACCTAGGGCGATGGCGCCGTCCTCGATGGCCACCGCGCCGATCGACAGCACCTGGTCGCGATTGAGGTTCAGGCCGCTGGTCTCCAGGTCCAGCACCACCCAGCGCTGTTCACGCAACGAGCAAACGCCCAGTGGCGCCGGCCCTGGCAGCAGGGCCAGACGACGACGCAGCGGGGCGGTGAGTTCGGGGGCGGCGGGGCGCCACCAGGGGAACAGGTTCACAGCTGGTACCGCAGCGCCAGGCTGCTTTGCAGGCGCTGGGCCTGGCGCAGCGACTCGCGCAGGATGCGCCGGTCCAGGTGGTTGAGGCTGTCCGGGTCAAGCCGGTTGGAGTAGGGCTGGTTCTCTCGGGTCTGGCGCTGGTGCTGCTGCATGCGGGTCTGCTGGATGAAGTGGTAGGCCTCTTCATAGGCGGCGCCGTCAAGCGGGTCGATGATGCCCTTGGCGATCAGCTGGCGCAGGCGCTCCAGGGTGTTGCAGGCGCTGATGCCATGGGCCAGGGCCAGCAGCCTGGCGCCATCGACGAACGGGGTCAGGCCTTGCACCTTGAGGTCGAGGGTGGCGGCCTTGTCGTCCCCCTGACGGGTCAGCACGAACTCGCGCAGGCGCCCGACCGGTGGTCGTTGGCGCAGGGCATTGTCGGCCATCATGCGCTGGAAGATGCGATTGTCGGCGACCTGCTCCAGCAGGCCCTGGCGCAGCTGTTCGCAGCCTTGCTCGTCGCCCCAGACCACGCGCAGGTCGAAGTAGATGCTCGAGCCCAGCAGGTTCTCGGGGCTCGCCTCGCGCACGAAACCGGCGAAGCGCCGTGTCCACTCGCTGCGCGAGAGGCACAGCTCGGGGTTGCCGGCCATCACATTGCCCTTGCACAGGGTGAATCCACACTGGGCCAGGTTGTGGTTTATCTGCTGGGCCAGCGGCAGCAGCCGGGCACGGATGGCCTCGGCTTCGGCGGCGTCGCGGGCCTCGAAGAGAATGCCGTTGTCCTGGTCGGTGTGCAGCGTCTGCTCGCGGCGGCCTTCGCTGCCGAAGCACAGCCAGCTGAATGGCACGCCCGGGTCGCCGCGCTCGGCGATGACCAGTTCGATCACCCGGCACACGGTATGGTCATTGAGCAGGGTGATGATCTGGGTGATCTGGGTCGAGGACGCGCCGTGGGCGAGCATGCGCTCGACCAGCTGGCCGATCTCGCCGCGCAGCGACACCAGGCTGTCCAGGCGTGGCGCATGGCGGATGGTGCGCGCCAGGTGCACCAGGTCGACACGCTGCAGGGAGAACAGATCGCGTTCGGAGATCACCCCGCACAGGCGCTGGTTGTCCACCAGGCAGACGTGGGCGATGTGCCGCTCGGTCATGGCCATGGCGGCATCGAAGGCGCTGGCCTGGGGGCTTAGGTGGAACGGCCGGGCGGTCATGTAGCGTTCGATCGGCGCGGTCAGCTCGGCACTGGCGTCGGCCACCACCTGGCGCAGGTCGCGCAGGGTGAAGATGCCGATGGGATGGCGCTGGTCGTCGACGATGACGATGCTGCCGACCTGCTGCTCGTGCATCAGCCCCACGGCATCGCGCAGCGGTGTGTCCGGCGCGCACACCACCGGGTGGCGCAGCGCCAGTTCGCCCAGCGGGGTGTTCAGCGAGTACTGGGTGCCCAGGGTTTCCACGGCGCGCTGGCGCACCTGCTGGTTGACCTGGTCGAGCAGGCTGCTGACTCCTCGCAGGGCGAAGTCGCGGAACACCTCGGACATGGAGAACACGCGGATGAACGCGGCCTTGTCCAGTTGCAGGCAGAAGGTGTCCTCGCCGGCCAGGTGCTCGGTGCGGGTGGCCCGCTCGCCGAGCAACGCGGCCAGCGGGAAACATTCGCCACTGGCGATCTCGAAAGTGGTCTCGGTGCCCGGCTTGGTGACATGGTGGCGCTCGCCGACCACACGGCCCTGCTTGACGATGTAGAAGTGCTCGACCGGGCCGTCGGCAGGCTTGATGATGCTTTCGCCGGCCGCGTGGAAACGCAGCTGGCACTGTTCCACCAGGTAGGCCAGGTGGTTGTGTTCCATCTGGTTGAACGGCGGGAAACGCTGCAGGAACTGCAGGGTGCCCTGGATGTTTTGCAGCACTGCTGTCCTGCCCGCCTGGCTGTAGGCGTCCTTTTTGCTCATGGAACCGACCGCGATAAGTATGTCTGCATATGTAGCGCAGACCTTGTTGTTCTAGGGCTCCATGGTCGGACGACGGCTCTGCGGTGCCCATTGGACGTAAGTCTATAAGGCGCGACGGACGTTTCGCTGCTTGTCTCGGGTGTCAAATAGCCGACGAAAGGCAGTTTGCATGCGGGGGTTTTGCGGTCTGAACTTGAATAACGGGGTTTTTTTGACGAGACGACCATGGCAGAGCATGACGACATCCTGAGCGACGCCGAGCGAGAGGCGTTGGCCGTGGTGAGTGCACCCGTCGCGCCCAGGCCCGTGGTACTGGTGGTGGACGACAACCCGGTGAACAGCGAAGCGCTGAGCCTGTACCTGAAGAGCCGGGGCATCGCCTGCATGACGGCCGACGGTGCGCAGGAGGCGATGTTGAAGCTGCACTATGAGCCGCGTATCGCCCTGATGATCACCGACCTGCGCATGGAGCCCAAGGACGGCCTGGAGCTGATCCGCCAGGTTCGCGAATCGGAACGGGCGGCGCTGTCGATCATCGTGGTGTCGGGCGACACCGATGTGAAAGAGGCGGTGGACGTGATGCACCTGGGGGTGGTGGATTTCCTGCTCAAGCCCGTGGACCTGGGGAAGCTCCTGGAGCTGGTGCGACGTGAGTTGAGAATGGATCAGGGCTGAAAACGATCGCGGGGCCAGCCCGCTCCCACGCTGGACTGGCGTGGGAGCGGGCTGGCCCCGCGATGCGTTGCAGGTGGCTTACACCCCGTTACGCGCCTTGAACTCGCGACGACGACGGTGCAGCACCGGCTCGGTGTAGCCGTTCGGCTGCTTGGCGCCTTCGACCACCAGCTCCACGGCGGCCTGGAACGCGATGTTGTCATCGAAGTTCGGCGCCATCGGGCGGTACAGGGCGTCCCCCGCGTTCTGCTTGTCGACCACTGCGGCCATGCGCTTGAGGCTTTCCAGCACCTGCTCCTGGGTGACCACGCCATGGCGCAGCCAGTTGGCCAGCAGCTGGGCCGAGATACGCAGGGTGGCGCGGTCTTCCATCAAACCGACATCGTTGATGTCCGGCACCTTCGAGCAACCCACGCCCTGGTCGATCCAGCGCACCACGTAGCCGAGAATGCCCTGGGCATTGTTGTCCAGCTCGTTGCGGATCTCGTCGGCCGACCAGTGGGTGTCGGCGGCCAGCGGGATGGTCAGGATGTCGTCGACCGAAGCCGGGGTGCGCGAAGCCAGCTCGCGCTGACGCGCCTGCACATCGACCTTGTGGTAGTGCAGGGCGTGCAGGGTGGCGGCGGTCGGCGACGGTACCCAGGCGGTGTTGGCGCCGGCCAGCGGGTGGGCGATCTTCTGCTCGAGCATGGCGGCCATCAGGTCGGGCATGGCCCACATGCCCTTGCCAATCTGCGCGCGGCCCTGCAGGCCAGTGGCCAGGCCCACGTCGACGTTGTTGTTCTCGTAGGCGCCAATCCACTTCTCGTTCTTCATGGCGCCCTTGCGCACAACGGCGCCGGCTTCCATGGAGGTGTGGATCTCGTCACCGGTGCGGTCGAGGAAGCCGGTGTTGATGAACACCACACGTTCGGCGGCGGCCTTGATGCAGGACTTGAGGTTGACCGTGGTGCGGCGCTCCTCGTCCATGATGCCGACCTTGACGGTGTTGCGCGGCATGCCCAGCAGGTCTTCGACGCGGCTGAAGATCTCGGCGGCGAAGGCCACTTCTTCCGGGCCGTGCATCTTCGGCTTGACGATGTACACGCTGCCGTTGCGGGTGTTCTTGCGGCTGGTGTTGCCGTTGAGGTTGTGCAGGGCGATCAGATTGGTGAACAGGCCATCCTGGATGCCTTCGGGGATTTCGTTGCCCTGGGCGTCGAGGATCGCCGGGTTGGTCATCAGGTGACCGACGTTGCGCACGAACAGCAGCGAGCGACCGTGCAAGGTGACGCTGCCACCGTTGGGGGCGGCGTACTCGCGGTCCGGGTTCATGGTGCGGGTGAAGGTCTTGCCGCCCTTGCTGACGCTCTCGGCCAGGTCACCTTTCATCAGGCCCAGCCAGTTGCGGTAGACGATCACCTTGTCGTCGGCGTCGACGGCGGCGACCGAGTCCTCGCAGTCCATGATGGTGGTCAGCGCCGACTCCATCAGGATGTCCTTCACGCCGGCGGCGTCGGTGCTGCCGACCGGGGTGCTGGCATCGACCTGGATTTCGAAGTGCAGGCCGTTGTGTTTGAGCAACACGGCGGTCGGTGCCTTGGCGTCGCCATGGAAGCCGATCAGTTGGGCGTCGTCGCGCAGGCCGCTGTTGCTGCCGCCCTTGAGGGCCACAACGAGCTTGCCGCCTTCGATGCGGTAGCCGGTGGAGTCGACGTGGGAGCCGGCGGCCAGTGGCGCGGCTTCGTCGAGGAAGGCACGGGCGAAGGCGATGACCTTGTCGCCGCGCAGCTTGTTGTAACCCTGGCCTTTCTCGGCGCCGCCCTCGTCGCTGATGACGTCGGTGCCGTAGAGGGCGTCGTACAGCGAACCCCAGCGAGCATTGGCGGCGTTCAGGGCGAAGCGGGCGTTCATCACCGGCACCACCAGTTGCGGGCCAGCCATGACGGCGATTTCTTCATCGACGTTCTGGGTGGTGGCCTGGAAGTCCTCGGCCTGTGGCAGCAGGTAGCCGATTTCCCCGAGGAACGCCTTGTACGCCACGGCATCGTGGGCCTGGCCCTTGCGGGCCTGGTGCCAGGCGTCGATCTTCGCTTGCAGCTCGTCGCGCTTGGCGAGCAGGGCTTTGTTCTTGGGAGCGAGGTCGTTGATGATCTTCTCGGCACCGGCCCAGAACTGCTCGGCGTTGATGCCGGTCCCCGGAATGGCTTCGTTGTTGACGAAGTCGAACAGGACCTTGGCGACCTGAAGGCCACCGACTTGAACGTATCCAGTCATTGCTTGCCTCACCTCTGCTCAGCTATTTCGCTTTCGCTCTTCTGTATTAAGCCTGTAGCGCTTCTCTAAACACGGCACCAGTGCGTGCCCACGTGCTCCGGGGGCGGCTGGGTGCGGCTCGCCAGACGGGCCGGCGGGCGGTTGGCGTATTTTCACAGGCGCCTTGGCAGACATCGAAACGACGTTTTGTAGTCCGCGTCGACGCATACTACATGAAGCAGCAGGCAGGTGAACATCAGACTAAAAGCGTCGCTCTGCGACCGGTTGGTCGCATGGGGTCACGCTGGGAGACGACATGTTCGCAAAAAACAGGTGGATTGTTCCAGATAAATCTTGAAACAGTACACGATTGATTGCCATGACTGTCCTGCGGCAGGTTGCCGCGCCTTGCCTATACTGATTCGATCCCCGTATTCCGGTCGCCTGGGGCGGCCTTCGCAGACGAATGAAGGAGTGGCCCGTGGACCATCTCGTACTCACCGTGATCGCCCCGGACAAGGCCGGGCAGGTCGAGCGTATCGCCCAGTGCATCGCCGATCATAATGGCAACTGGCTGGAAAGCCGCATGTCGCGCATGGCTGGGCAGTTCGCCGGGATCCTGCGGGTGGCGGTGCCGGCGGAGAACTATGCCGAACTGGTCGAGTCGCTGCAGAAACTGGGTGACCACGGCATCCGTGTACTCATTGCCGAAAGCGGGATCGAGCCGTCCTGCACCTGGAAACCGATCGCCATGGAGCTGGTGGGCAACGACCGGCCGGGTATCGTCCGTGATATCACCCGCTTGCTGGCCGAGCAAGGGGTGAACGTCGAGCGCCTGAGTACCGAGGTCCGGCCGGCGCCGATGAGCAGCGAGCCGCTGTTTCATGCCGATGCATTGCTGGCGTTGCCGTTGACCTTGTCGCTGGAGGATCTGCAGGCGCGGCTGGAGAGCCTGGCGGATGATCTGATGGTGGAGTTGCGGTTGCGGCCGGAGGAGTGATTCGAGATCGCCGGGGCGCGAAGCGGCCCTGAGGTGGTTATCCCGATTTTGCGGGGAAGCCCCTGTGGATAAGCTGGGGGCGCTACGCTGGAGGCCAGTTACAGCAAGGCCTGGCGAGATTTGAGCAAAAAACGTCCACTATTCAGTGGCTTGTGCACAAACGGCGGGGACGAGGGTGTGGATAACCTTTGGAGCGCTTGCTGCAGGCCACGTTATCCGTGGCTTGCAGCAATATGATCATTTTTTGATCAGGCGCGCTTGCGCAAACTCAGCCAGGCATCGACGCTGTAGACAGCCAGCCCCGCCCAGATAAAGGCGAACGCCATCAATGTGCTCGACGACAGGTGTTCGTCGAACAGCAGCACCGCCTGCAGCAGCACCAGGGTCGGTGCCAGGTACTGCAGGAAGCCCAGTGTTGTGTAGGGCAGGTGGCGTGCGGCGGCGTTGAAACACACCAGCGGTACCAGTGTCACCGGGCCGGCGGCGATCAGCCACAGCGCTTCGCTGCTGCCGAAGAACTCAGGGCTGGCGCTGCTGGCCGTCGGGTGCAGCAGCAACCAGCCGATGGCAATGGGCACCAGCATCCAGGTTTCGACCACCAGCCCTGGCAGCGCCGCCACTGGTGCCTGCTTGCGGATCAAGCCATAGAAGCCAAACGACAGCGCCAGGGCCAGCGACACCCAGGGCAGGCTGCCCACCTGCCACACCTGTTGGGCGACGCCCAAGGCTGCCAAGGCGACCGCCAGCCATTGCAGGCGGCGCAGGCGCTCGCCGAGCAGCAGCATGCCCAGCAGCACGTTGATCAGCGGGTTGATGTAGTAGCCCAGGCTGGCCTCGAGCATGCGCCCGTTGTTCACCGCCCACACGTAGGTCAGCCAGTTGCCGGCGATCAGCGTGCCGCTGAGGGCGAGGATCGCCAGGCGCCGCGGGTTGTCGCGCAGTTCGCGCCACCAGCCGGGGTGCTTCCACACCAGCAGCAGGAGCGAGCCGAACAGGGCCGACCAGAGCACGCGGTGGACGATGATTTCCACCGCCGGAACGCTCTGGATCGCTTTGAAGTACAGGGGGAACAGGCCCCAGATGATGTAGGCGCCAAGGCCCAGGAGGTACCCGCGGCGCGGGTTGGCGGCGTGCATGCAGAATCCTTGCTTAGGTAGCTAAATAAAGCGACGCCTATTGTAGACAGAGCGCGGCGTTGACCTAGAACAATTTCAACGGTTGTTCATCGAGCGCGGCGATCTGTTCGCGCAGGGCGAGGATCTGGTCGCCCCAGTAGCGCGGCTGGCCGAACCAGGGGAAGCTCGGCGGGAACGCCGGATCGTCCCAGCGCCGCGCCAGCCAGGCGCTGTAGTGCAACTGGCGCAGGGCGCGCAGCGGCTCGATCAGGGCCAGCTCACGCGGGTCGAAGTCGTGGAATTCGTTGTAGCCGTCGATCAGTTCGGCCAGCTGGCCGAGCCGCTCTTCGCGGCTGCCGGCGAGCATCATCCACAGGTCCTGGACGGCCGGGCCCATGCGGCAGTCGTCGAGGTCGACCACGTGGTAGACGTCGTCACGGTGCATCAGGTTGCCGGGGTGCAGGTCGCCGTGCAGGCGGATTGTCTGGTACGAGGTGCGGGCGTAGATGTCCTCGACCCGCTTGAGCAGGTCGCGGGCCACCGATTCATAAGCCGGCAGCAGCTCGCGGGGCACGAACTCGCCGTCGAGCAGGGTCTTGAGCGAGGCGTGGCCAAAGTTGTCCACAGCCAGCGCTTCGCGGTGCTCGAAGGGTTTGCTCGCGCCTACCGCGTGCAGGCGCCCGAGCAACTGCCCGAGGCGATAGAGCTGGTCGAGGTTGCCCGGCTCCGGGGCATGGCCGCCACGGCGTGGGAATAGGGTAAAGCGGAATCCCTGGTGTTCGAACAGGGAGCGCCCATCGTGCAGCAACGGCGCCACCACCGGCACTTCGCACTCGGCCAGCTCACGGGTGAAGGCGTGTTCCTCGAGGATCGCCGCGTCGCTCCAGCGCCCAGGGCGATAGAACTTGGCGATCAGCGGCTGCGCGTCCTCGATGCCCACCTGGTAGACGCGATTCTCGTAGCTGTTGAGCGCCAGCACCCGTGCGTCGCTGAGAAAGCCGAGGCTTTCCACGGCGTCCAGTACGAGGTCGGGGGTGAGGGTGTCGAAGGGATGGGACATGAAAGGCTCCGGTCGCGGGGACTGCGGCCTGCATGTTACCCCAAACCCCGGGCCAAGCCGGCCTGGGCTTCGCGGCCAGGTTAGACCGGCACTCCCAGCAACACGAACGACGGATGAAACTGTACCCGCAGGGCGCTTCCTGGCTGGACCTGCCGTTGCGCCAGCCAGGCTGCCTCGGCGATGGCGCACAAGGTCTGGCCATTGCCCAGCGCCAGGCGCACTTCACCCGGCCCATCCTCTTCGATGAGTACCTCCTCCACCTTGGCCTTCAGGCAGTTGCTCCCTGGCTCCGGCGTCTCAGCCGCGTCCAGCAACCGTACCCAGCCAGCCTTGAGCAGCGCCACCACCGTCCCCCCCAACGCCAGCTCCAGCCGCTCGGTGCTGCCCCGGGTGATCAAGGCCTCGATCTCCAGCCCGCCGCCCAGGTCCAGGCTGATGCGATCATGCCGGCCTTCGCGGCGCAGCCCTCTGATCCGCCCCTGCAGCTGGTTGCGCGCACTGGTACGAAGCATCAGGCGGCCGAGCAGGTCGAGGTCGCTGCTGTCCTCGGCGGACTCGAGAATCTCCGCCTGCAGGGCCTGCAGGCGCTGGTACAGGCACAGCACCCGCTCGCCTTCTGCGGACAGCCGTGCGCCACCGCCGCCGCGGCCGCCGGTGCTGCGCTCCACCAGGGGCTGCGCCGCCAGGTTGTTGAGTTCGTCGATGGCGTCCCAGGCGGCCTTGTAGCTGATGCCCGCAGCCTTGGCGGCGCGGGTGATCGAGCCTTGTTCGGCGACATGCTGCAACAGGGCGATGCGCTGTGGGCGGCGGACGATGTGCTGGGTGAGCAGGGCAGGCAGGGACATGGGCGGGCATCGGGTGTGGTGTAGGTCCCGCGACGTTGCCGCCGTCACCGGGGCAAGTCAAGCCTGGCCCGGCCTGGGCGTGCGCGCCAGGCAGTAGATGTCGACCCGCCGGGCGCCGGCCTGGCGCAGCAGGCGGGCGATGGCCTGTGCGGTCGCCCCGGTGGTCAGTACGTCATCGACCAGTGCCAGGTGCAGGCCGTCGAGCTCGCAGCCGGGAGCAAGGGCAAAGGCCTGGCGCAGGTTGCGGTGCCGGGCCCGGGCGCCAAGGGCCTGCTGCGCCGGGGTATCGCGCACACGCTGGAGCAGGCGCTCGTCACAGGGCAGGCGCAGTTGCCCGGCGAGCCAGCGGGCGAGCATCGCCGCCTGGTTGAAGCCGCGCTGGCGCAGTCGACGCTTGGCCAGCGGCACGGGCAACAGACGGTCCGGCCGTGGCAGGCCTTCGTTGTAGCGGTGCGTCAGGCTGTGGCCGAGCAATTGTGCCAACAGCCGCCCCAGCGGCCACTGGCTGCTGTGCTTGAAACGGCTGACCAGGGTGTCGATGGGAAAACCGTAATGCCAGGGCGCGATCACCCGGCTGAATGCCGGTGGGCGACGGCGGCAACCACCGCAGAGAAGGCCGTCCATGGCCAGGGGCAGCGCGCAACGGCGGCACTGCTCATCCAGCCAGGGCAGTGCCTGCTCGCAGGCAATGCACAAAGGATAGAGCTGCTCGCTAGGCTCGTCGCAGAGCAAACAGAATTGATCGGTATTTGTACAGATGTAAACCAGCATGTTCTTGATTGGTTGACAGTTCATGGAGCCTTCCGTGACTATGCGAGCTATCCGTGATGCGCTGGAGGGTTTTCCTGTCCCGGCGTCAGTCAGACCATAGATAAGGAAACGCCAATGAGCGCCAGCGCAATTGCAACCACACGTCACGACTGGTCCCTGGCCGAGGTCAAGGCCCTGTTCCTGCAGCCGTTCAACGACCTGCTGTTCCAGGCCCAGACCGTCCACCGCGCGCACTTCGACCCCAATCGCGTGCAGGTTTCCACGCTGCTGTCGATCAAGACCGGCGCCTGCCCGGAAGATTGCAAATATTGTCCGCAGTCCGGTCACTACAACACCGGGCTGGAAAAACAGAAGCTGATGGAAGTGCAGAAAGTGCTGGAGGAGGCCGCCCGGGCCAAGGCCATCGGCTCGACCCGCTTCTGCATGGGCGCGGCGTGGAAGCACCCGTCGGCCAAGGACATGCCCTACGTGCTGGAGATGGTCAAAGGGGTCAAGGCCATGGGCCTGGAAACCTGCATGACCCTCGGCAAGCTCGACCAGGAGCAGACCCAGGCCCTGGCCCAGGCGGGCCTTGACTACTACAACCACAATCTCGATACCTCGCCGGAGTTCTACGCCAGCATCATCACCACCCGCACCTACAGCGAGCGCCTGCAGACTCTGGCCTACGTGCGCGATGCCGGCATGAAGATCTGCTCCGGCGGCATCCTCGGCATGGGCGAGTCGCTGGACGACCGCGCAGGCCTCTTGATCCAGCTGGCCAACCTGCCCGAGCACCCGGAGTCGGTGCCAATCAACATGCTGGTCAAGGTCGCCGGCACGCCGCTGGCCGATGAAGAGGACGTCGATCCGTTCGATTTCATCCGCATGCTGGCTGTGGCCCGGATCCTCATGCCCAAGTCCCATGTGCGCCTGTCGGCCGGTCGCGAGCAGATGAACGAGCAGATGCAGGCCCTGGCGTTCATGGCCGGCGCCAACTCGATCTTCTACGGCGAGAAACTGCTGACCACCGGCAACCCGCAGGCCGACAAGGACATGCAGCTGTTCGCCCGCCTCGGTATCCAGCCGGAAGCTCGTGAAGAGCACGCCGACGAAGTGCACCAGGCCGCCATCGAGCAGGCGCTGGTCGAGCAGCGCAGCAGCGAGTTGTTCTACGACGCAGCCTCGGCCTGAGCATGGCCTTCGATCTTGCCGCGCGGCTGGCCGAACGGCGTGCCGCCGACCTGTACCGCCAGCGACCACTTCTTGAAAGCCCGCAGGGGCCGCAGGTGGTGGTCGACGGCCAGCCGCTGCTGGCCTTCTGCAGTAACGACTACCTGGGCCTGGCCAATCACCCCGAGGTGATCAAGGCCTGGCGCGACGGCGCCGATCGCTGGGGGGTCGGCGGCGGTGCCTCGCACCTGGTGATCGGCCACAGCACCCCGCACCATGAGGTGGAGGAGGCGCTGGCCGAACTGACGGGCCGGCCGCGTGCGCTGCTGTTCTCCACCGGCTACATGGCCAACCTCGGCGCGATCACCGCGCTGGTCGGGCAGGGCGACACGGTGCTGCAGGACCGCCTCAACCACGCCTCCCTGCTCGACGGCGGGCTGCTCAGCGGCGCCCGCTTCAGCCGCTATCTACACAACGACCCGGCCAGCCTGGCCAGCCGCCTGGACAAAGCGACCGGCAATACCCTGGTGGTCACCGACGGTGTGTTCAGCATGGACGGCGATTGCGCCGACCTGCAGGCCCTGGCCAAGGTGGCCCGCGAGCGTGGTGCCTGGTTGATGGTCGACGATGCCCATGGCCTGGGGACCCTTGGCGCCAAGGGTGGTGGCCTGGTCGAGCATTGCGGCCTCGGCGTCGAGGACGTGCCGGTGTTGATCGGCACGCTGGGTAAGGCCTGTGGTACCTCCGGTGCTTTTGTCGCCGGCAGCGAGGAACTGATCGAGGCGCTGGTGCAGTTCGCCCGGCCCTACATCTACACCACCAGCCAGCCACCGGCGCTGGCCTGCGCCACGCTCAAGGCCCTGGACTTGCTACGCCGCGAACACTGGCGGCGCGAGCACCTGGCGGCGCTGATCCGGCAGTTCCGCACGGGTGCCGAGCAGATCGGCCTGACCCTGATGGACAGCCACACCGCAATCCAGCCGATCCTGATCGGCGATGCGGGGAGGGCGCTGGCATTGTCCCACCTGCTGCGCGAGCGCGGGTTGCTGGTCACGGCGATTCGCCCGCCCACCGTGCCCGCCGGCAGTGCCCGCCTGCGGGTGACCCTGAGCGCCGCCCACGGTGAGGCGCAGGTGCAGCTATTGTTGAATGCATTGGCCGAGTGTTATCCACAACTGGAGTCCGCCGATGCGTAACCGACTGATCCTCCTGCCCGGCTGGGGCCTGGGCACCGCTTCACTGGAGCCGCTGGCCGCCAGCCTGCGCGCCCAGGATCCACGCCTGCAGGTCGAGTTGATGGCGCTGCCGGAACTGGCTCACAGCGATGTCCAGGCCTGGGTCGACCATCTGGACCGCAGGCTGCCGACCGACGTCTGGTTGGGCGGCTGGTCGCTAGGTGGCATGCTCGCCAGCGCCCTGGCGCACAAACGGGGCGACCACTGCTGCGGCTTGCTCACCCTGGCCAGCAACCCCAGCTTCGTGGCCCGGCCGGACTGGCCGCACGGCATGCCCGCCGACACTTTCGGCACCTTCCTCGACGGCTGCCGCAGCCATACCCATGTCACCCTCAAGCGCTTCCGCACCCTGTGCAGCGAGGGCGCGCAGCAACCGCGCACCCTGCTGCGGCAGCTGGGCGTGGGCGTGCCCGACACCGATCCGCTGTACCTGGCAACCGGCCTGGAAGTGCTGGCCAGCCTCGATACCCGCACCGCCCTGGAGCAATACGGCGGCCCGCAGCTGCACCTGTTCGCTGGCAGTGACGCGCTGGTGCCGGTGGAAGCGGCCAAGGCCCTGAGCGACCTGCTGCCCGACGTGGAAGTCGGCCTGGTCGAAGACAGTTCCCACGCTTTCCTGCTGGAGTATCCCCAGGAGCTGGCGGCGGGCATCAAGAGTTTCCTGCATGAGAGTGGTGATGACTGACCTTTCCCAGCCCCCCCTGCCCGGCACCCTGCCGGACAAGCGTCAGGTGGCGGCTTCGTTTTCCCGCGCCGCGGCCAGCTACGACAGCGTCGCGGCCTTGCAGCGCGCGGTGGGCATGGCACTGCTGGAAAAGCTGCCCAGCAACCTTGCGCCTGCGCGCTGGCTGGACATGGGCAGCGGCACCGGCCACTTCAGCCGGGTGCTGGCCGAGCGCTTCGCGCAATCGAGTGGCGTGGCGGTGGATATCGCCGAAGGCATGCTGCGCCATGCCCGCGAGCAGGGCGGCGCCCGGCATCATGTGGCGGGGGACGCCGAGCACCTGCCGTTGCGCGATGGTTGCGTTGACCTTTTGTTCAGCAGCCTGGCGGTGCAGTGGTGCGGTCAGTTCGCCAGCGTGCTGGGCGAGGCGCGGCGGGTGCTGCGCCCCGGCGGCGTGCTGGCCTTCAGCAGCCTGTGCGTGGGCACGCTGGATGAATTGCGCGCCAGCTGGCAGGCCGTGGATGGCATGGTGCACGTCAATCGCTTCCGGCGTTTCGAGGATTACCAGCGTCTGTGCGGTGACAGCGGACTGGAGCTGATCGACCTGGAGCGGCGTCCCCACGTGCTGCATTATCCCGATGTGCGCAGCCTGACCCATGAGCTCAAGGCGCTGGGTGCGCACAACCTCAACCCAGGGCGTCCGTCGGGGCTCACCGGTCGGGCGCGGATGCAGGGCCTGTTGCAGGCCTACGAACAGTACCGCCAGGTGCAAGGCCTGCCGGCCACCTACCAAGTGGTCTACGGCGTCTTACACAAGCCGTCGGACGGAGAGCAGTGACATGAGCCAGGCCTATTTCATTGCTGGCACCGACACCGATGTCGGCAAGACCACCATCGCCGCAGGTTTGCTGCATGCGGCGCGGCAACTGGGATTGAGCACCCTGGCGGCCAAGCCGGTGGCGTCCGGGTGCGTGGTGACGGCCAAGGGGCTGCGTAACAGCGACGCCCTGGCGCTGATCGACGAAAGTTCGGTCAAACTGCCCTATGAAGCGGTCAATCCCTTCGCCTTCGAACCGGCCATCGCTCCGCATGTGGCAGCCCGCGAGGCCGGAGTGGCGCTGAGCGTGCCGGCGTTGCGCGATGCCATGCAGCAGGTACTGGCGCAGCACGCCGATTTCACCTTGATCGAAGGCGCCGGTGGCTGGCGCGTGCCGCTGTCCGACCATGCCAACCTGTCGGATCTGGCCATCGCCCTGAAGCTGCCGGTGATCCTGGTGGTGGGGGTACGACTTGGGTGCATCAATCACGCCTTGCTCAGTGCCGAGGCCATTGCCCGGGACGGCCTGCAACTGGCGGGATGGGTGGCGAACATCGTCGATCCGCGAACATCGCGCCTGGAAGAAAACCTATCCAGCCTGGCCGAGCGCCTGCCCGCGCCCTGCCTGGGGCGGGTGCCCTGGTTGAAGCAGGCTGGTGCGGACGCGGTGGCTGCGCATTTGCAGCTGGACCTGCTGGATTAGGCCTTTGCCTATTAGCTGGCACTAGGCTATTAGGGATTTAAACGGGCCTTTTTCCCGCTGTGCTGCTTTAATAAGGCCTGTTCCTCATCCAGCGTCATGGAGTCCTGACATGGAAATCAATGCGAGCTCCGCCTTCTACGCGGGCCTGGGTGCCATCCAGAACGGCCAGAACCGTGTTGACCAGGCTGCCCAGCAGATCGCCAGCGGCGCTGTCGAGCGTGGCGCCAGCGGGCAGTCCACCGAATACCAGGCCGAGCGCCTGCGCGGTGTCGACCGCAGCCAGCAGTTGGATCTGGCCACCAGCACCGTGCAACTGGCCTTGGGCAAGCACGAAGTCGAACTCGGTGCCAAAGTCGCCAAGGCTTCCGATGAAATGCTCGGTCGGTTCATCGACACCTACGTCTGACCCGCTGAATTACTTTTGCTTACATCGCGGGGCAAGCCCGCTTCCATCCGTGGGAGCGGGCTTGCCCCGCGATGCGTTTGAGGGCGGTTGGCGTAAATGGCATATTCGGCGGCACAAATGCCGTCGCTAGCCCACCTTGACAGCGAGGCCACCTAAACGTAAGTTTCAAACAACTGTTTGACCGAAAGCCGCCAAGAGCTGGTCGGTATCCGCGGTCTCCCCACCGAACTCATCACAGAGGTTCATCGCAATGCCTGATTACAAAGCCCCCTTGCGTGATATCCGCTTCGTCCGCGACGAGCTGCTCGGCTATGAGGCGCACTATCAGAGCCTGCCGGGCTGCCAGGACGCCACGCCTGACATGGTCGACGCGATCCTGGAGGAAGGCGCGAAGTTCTGTGAAGAGGTGCTGGCCCCGCTGAACCGCGTCGGCGACCTCGAGGGCTGCACCTGGAGCGAGTCGGGCGTGAAGACCCCGACCGGCTTCAAGGAAGCCTACCAGCAGTTCGTCGAGGGCGGCTGGCCGAGCCTGGCCCACGATGTCGAGCACGGCGGCCAGGGCCTGCCCGAGTCGCTGGGCTTGGCCCTGAGCGAAATGGTCGGTGAGTCGAACTGGTCGTGGGGCATGTACCCGGGCCTGTCCCATGGCGCGATGAACACCATCTCCGCCCACGGCACCCCCGAGCAGCAGCACACCTACCTGACCAAGCTGGTGTCCGGCGAGTGGACCGGCACCATGTGCCTGACCGAGCCGCACTGCGGCACCGACCTGGGGATGCTGCGCACCAAGGCCGAACCTCAGGCCGACGGCAGTTACAAGGTTTCCGGCACCAAGATCTTCATCTCGGCCGGTGAGCACGACATGGCCGACAACATCGTCCACATCGTCCTGGCCCGCCTGCCCGACGCCCCGGCTGGCACCAAGGGCATCTCGCTGTTCATCGTGCCGAAGTTCCTGCCCAACGCCGAAGGCGGTGCGGGCGAGCGCAACGGCGTGAGCTGCGGCTCCCTCGAGCACAAGATGGGCATCCACGGCAACGCCACCTGCGTGATGAACTTCGACGGCGCCACCGGCTACCTGATCGGCCCGGCCAACAAAGGCCTGAACTGCATGTTCACCTTCATGAACACCGCTCGCCTGGGTACCGCGCTGCAAGGCCTGGCCCACGCCGAGGTGGCGTTCCAGGGTGGCCTGAAGTACGCCCGTGACCGCCTGCAGATGCGCTCGCTGACCGGCCCGAAAGCGCCGGACAAGGCCGCTGACCCGATCATCGTCCACCCGGACGTGCGTCGCATGCTGCTGACCATGAAGGCCTTTGCCGAAGGCAACCGCGCGATGGTGTACTTCACCGCCAAGCAGGTGGACATCGTCAAGTACAGCCAGGACGAGGAGGAGCGCAAGAAGGCCGACGCCCTGCTGGCCTTCCTGACCCCGATTGCCAAGGCATTCATGACCGAAGTTGGCTTCGAGGCCGCCAACCACGGCGTACAGATCTACGGCGGCCACGGCTTCATCGCCGAGTGGGGCATGGAGCAGAACGTGCGCGATAGCCGTATCTCCATGCTGTACGAAGGCACCACCGGCATCCAGGCCCTCGACCTGCTCGGCCGTAAAGTGCTGATGACCCAGGGCGAGGCACTCAAGGGCTTCACCAAGATCGTCCACAAGTTCTGCCAGGGTCAGGAAGGCAATGCAGCCACCAAGGAGTTCGTCGAGCCGCTGGCTGCGATCAACAAGGAGTGGGGCGAGCTGACCATGAAGATCGGCATGGCCGCGATGAAGGACCGCGAGGAAGTGGGTGCCGCTTCGGTGGACTACCTGATGTATTCCGGCTACGCGTGCCTGGCCTACTTCTGGGCCGACATCGCCCGCCTGGCTGCCGAGAAACTGGCGGCCGGCACCAGCGAAGAGGCGTTCTACACCGCCAAGCTGCAGACTGCGCGCTTCTACTTCCAGCGCATCCTGCCGCGTACCCGCAGCCACGTCGCGGCGATTCTCTCCGGCGCCGACAACCTGATGGCGATGAAGGAAGAAGACTTCGGTCTGTCCATCTAAGCCAGTTGGTTGTACGAAAAACCGCCTGCCCTTACCGGCAGGCGGTTTTTTTTCGCCTGGATTTCAGCTGCGACTTACGCGGTCGTCTGTGGGAGCGGCCTTGCGTCGCGAAAGGGCTGCAGAGCAGCCCCAGGATTCCAGCGTTGATGCAAAGATCGCCGGGGCTGCTTTGCAGCCCTTTCGCGACGCAAGGCCGCTCCCACAGGGAACGCGTAAACAGGAAAAATCCTACCGGGTGTCGCATCCCGTAACGAGAAAGTCTCAAGCTTGGCCCCTGATCTGCCGTTAAAGCGGGCATCTGTATTCATCTATTTATGTGCACTGCCGATGAAGTAGGGGCACAATGCCATTATTGATCTGCCGGGTCGGAGATTACCCTTGTTTCGTCTATCCGCTGTACGCGCGAGCCACTTCCTGCCTTCGCTGATTCTGTTGCTGGCAGGGCTTGCGGCAGCCTATGTAAGGGACCTCAGCGTCTTCTTCACATCGCTGTTCAACGTTCTACCCACCTTGGTGCTGTTGCTGGGTGGCGCCTACTGCGCCGTGTACCGCCGCCAGCGCGAGCTGTTCCTGATGGTCACGGTGTATATCGCCTATTTCCTGCTCGATACCCAGACCGATTTCTACCGCGACAACGGCCGGGTCCGCGAGGACGCGGCGGTGATCTTCCACCTGGTGTGCCTGCTGCTGCCGGCGCTGTTCGGCCTGTACGGGGCGTGGCAGGAGCGCACCCACCTGGCCCAGGACCTGCTGGCGCGCTTCGCCGTGCTGTTCGCCGTGAGCAGCGTGGCGGTGGCGCTGGAGCAGAGTTTTCCCGAGGCGCTGCTGGGCTGGTTGGCCGAGATCCGCTGGCCCGCGCTGCATGGCCAGTGGATGAGCCTGATCCAGCTGGCCTACCCCTTGTTCCTGGCGGTGTTCATCCTGCTGGTGGTGCAGTACCTGCGCGAGCCAAGGCCGTTGCATGCCGCGCAGATCATCGGCCTGATCGGCATCTTCTGGATGCTGCCCAAGACCTTCATTCTGCCGTTCACCCTGAACATCATGTGCAGCCAGGTGATGCTGATGATCGCCGCTGCGGTGTCCCACGAGGCCTACCAGATGGCCTTCCGCGACGAGCTGACCGGCCTGCCCGGGCGGCGGGCCCTCAACGAGCGCATGCAGCGCCTGGGGCGCAACTATGTGATCGCCATGACCGACGTCGACCACTTCAAGAAATTCAACGACACCCACGGCCACGACGTCGGTGACCAGGTATTGCGCCTGGTCGCCAGCCGCCTTTCCAAGGTGACCGGCGGCGGGCGCGCCTACCGTTACGGCGGCGAGGAGTTCGCCCTGGTGTTCGCCGGCAAGACCGCCGAAGAGTGCCTGCCGCACCTGGAGGCGGTGCGCGAGATGATCGCCAACTACGCCATCCAGCTGCGCGACCAGAACAGCCGGCCGCAGGATGATTCCACCGGGCGCCAGCGCCGTGGCGCAGGGGCCAACACCACGGTGTCGGTGACCATCAGCATCGGCGTCGCCGAACGCCAGGTCGAGCACCGCAATCCCGACGAAGTGCTCAAGTCTGCCGACCAGGCGTTGTACAGCGCCAAGGGCGCGGGGCGTAACTGCGTCATGACCTTCGGCCAGCAATCGAGGCGCGGCGCCGTGCGCATGGCGTGAGTTGTTGTGTGACTATGTAAGACTATTCGGTCGCATGATGACCCTATGTCTCGTAAAAGTTGTTCGGTTACACTGCGGTCATCCCAGTGCCGCGGCCCCGACGGGCCGCCCCGACCCCGATAGCGAGAGGTTGTCATGGCTGAATATAAAGCGCCCCTGCGCGATATGCGCTTCGTCCTCAATGAAGTCTTCGACGTGGCCACGCTCTGGTCGCAACTGCCCGGCCTGGCCGAGGCGGTCGATGCGGACACGGCCATGGCCGTGCTGGAGGAGGCCGGCAAGGTCACCGGCAAGACAATCGCGCCGCTGAGCCGCGCCGCCGACGAAGAGGGTTGCCACTGGGACAACGGTTCGGTGCGTACCCCGGCGGGCTTCATCGAGGCCTACCAGACTTATGCCGAAGGGGGTTGGGTCGGCGTTGGCGGAGATCCGCTCTTCGGTGGCATGGGCATGCCCAAGGTCGTCTCGGCGCAGGTCGAGGAGATGGTCAACGCCTCGAGCCTGGCCTTCGGCCTTTACCCGATGCTGACCGCCGGCGCCTGCC
The DNA here is from genome assembly GCF_019823065.1 of Pseudomonas mosselii. NCBI lineage: Bacteria > Pseudomonadati > Pseudomonadota > Gammaproteobacteria > Pseudomonadales > Pseudomonadaceae > Pseudomonas > Pseudomonas mosselii. The sequence continues at coordinate 5,847,730 of NZ_CP081966.1, read as the reverse complement.
TGTCGATCAACGCCCACGCCAGTGAAGCGCTCAAGGAAAAGTACCTGCCGAACATGTACGCCGGCGTCTGGGCCGGTTCCATGTGCCTCACCGAGCCCCACGCCGGTACCGACCTGGGCATCATCCGCACCAAGGCCGAGCCTCAGGCCGACGGCAGCTACAAGATCAGCGGCACGAAGATCTTCATCACCGGCGGCGAGCACGACCTCACCGAGAACATCATCCACCTGGTGCTGGCCAAGCTGCCGGACGCCCCGGCAGGTCCGAAGGGCATCTCGCTGTTCCTGGTGCCCAAGTTCCTGCTCAATGAGGATGGCAGCCTCGGCGCGCGCAACCCGGCCACTTGCGGCTCGATCGAGCACAAGATGGGCATCCAGGGCTCGGCCACCTGCGTGATGAACTTCGACGAGGCGGTCGGCTACATCGTCGGTGAGCCGAACAAGGGCCTGGCGGCCATGTTCACCATGATGAACTACGAGCGCCTGGGGGTCGGTATCCAGGGCCTGGCTTCGGCCGAGCGCTCCTACCAGAACGCCGTGGAGTACGCCCGCGACCGTCTGCAGAGCCGTGCTCCGACCGGGCCACAGGCCAAGGACAAGGTGGCCGACCCGATCATCGTCCACCCGGACGTGCGCCGCATGCTGCTGACCATGAAGGCGCTGACCGAAGGCGGTCGCGCGTTCTCCACCTATGTGGCGATGCAGCTCGACAGCGCCAAGTACAGTGAAGACGCCGCGGTCCGCAAGCGCAGCGAGGAGCTGGTGGCGCTGCTGACCCCGGTGGCCAAGGCCTTCCTCACCGACCTGGGCCTGGAGTGCACCGTGCATGGCCAGCAGGTCTTCGGCGGCCATGGCTACATCCGCGAATGGGGCCAGGAGCAACTGGTGCGCGATGTGCGCATCACCCAGATCTACGAAGGCACCAACGGTATCCAGGCGCTGGACCTGGTCGGCCGCAAGGTGGTGGCCAGCGGCGGCGCCTACTACACGCTGTTCGCCGACGAGATCCGCCAGTTCATCGCCACCGCCGGCGGCGAGCTGGGTGAATTCACCAAGCCGCTGGCGGCATCCCTTGATCAGCTCGATGAGCTGACTGCCTGGGTGCTGGACCAGGCCAAGGGCAACCCCAACGAAATCGGCGCGGCCTCGGTCGAGTACCTGCACGCGTTCGGCTACGTCGCCTACGCCTACATGTGGGCATTGATGGCGCGGGCGGCCAAGGCCGGTGACGGGGATGCCGACTTCTACGGTGCCAAGTTGGGCACGGCGCGGTTCTACTTCGCACGCCTGCTGCCACGGGTTCACTCGCTGGTGGCATCGGTGAAGGCGGGGAGCGAGTCGCTCTATCTGCTGGACGCCGCGCAGTTCTAACCATTGCTGGGCTGCATAGCAGTCCGTTGCGGCTCAAGGCTGCTCTTGCAGGGGGATGCAATCCTTCTGCAGGGGCGGCCTTTTGCTTTGTCAGGGTGGTGTGTTTGTGCAAGGACTGCTTTTGTAAGCTTTGGCTTACACGACGTAGTGACGTTTCGCCTCTTTCCTAAGATTGGATCCACGGTTACTCTTTCTTACATGGACGTAGCGCAGGACGCGCAATGGACAGAGCAGGACGCCTTACACGGAAGTAGCGCAGGAAGCGCGAAAAGATAGAACAGGGACACGAAGGATTTCCTGCCAGGACGGCGGGTTGATAGGGATGTCGAAGGGAAACAGTCTGGAAAACCCCGCTTAGGCGGGGTTTTCTTTGTGCGCGTATTTTTCAGCCGAGCACATCCAGTGGCGAGGCACCCAGCTGACGTTGGTCGGCTTCCTCTTCCAGCAAGGTCCGCAGCAGCTCCACCGAAGCCTGCTGGCGCTGGGCATCGCGGAACACCAGGCCGACCTTGAGCGGCACCCGCGGCTCGCTCAGGGGCTTCCACAGCAGTTCCTGGTCGTCCTGCGCGGCATCCTTGGCTCGGCCCGGCAGGATGGTCGCCAGCGCCGTGTGCGCCAGGCTGTCGAGGATCCCCGCCATGTTGTTCATCTCGGCCTGCACCTGGGGCCTGCGACCCTGACTGGCCAGCTGCGCCTTCCAGATCTGGCGGATCTGGAACTCCTCGCCGAGCATCAGCATCGGCAGCTCCGCCGCCTGGCGGATAGAGACCTTCTTGAAGTCTTTCAGCGGGTGGGTCCTGGGGATCACCAGCTGAAGCTCATCCTCGTACAGCAGCAAACCATGCAGCCCCGGCTGGCGCGGCGGCAGGTAGCTGATGCCGATGTCCAGGCTGCCATTGAGCAGGCGCCGCTCGATCTCCGACCCTGACAGTTCATAGATCTGCACCACCAGATGCGGCTGGGCCTTGCGCACCCTTTCCAGCAACTGAGGCACCAGGCTTGGCCGCACGGTCTGCAGCACGCCGATGGCCAGGGTGCGCAGCGACTGGCCCTTGAAGTTGCCCATGGCTTCGTGGGCCCGTTGCAGACCGTCGAGCAGGGGCACGGCGTGGTTGTACAGGGTGTGGGCGGCCAGCGTGGGCAGCAGGCGCTTGTTGCTGCGTTCGAACAGGCTCAGGTCGAGGCTATGTTCCAGCTGGCGGATCTGCTGCGACAGTGCTGGCTGCGACAGTGACAGACGTTCGGCGGCGCGGCCCACATGGCCCTCTTCGTAGACCGCGACGAAGTAACGCAGTTGTCGGAAATCCATAAGTGATACTTATCGAAAAAGCTGGAAAAACGAAATGGCCGCAAATTGGCCGTAAGCCTAGTCTATCGCCGTATTCCAACGGGTTACAGCGGTCTTCAAGGCGATTGTTACCCCGAATGAAAAACACTTTTGATAGGCAAGGCAAAATATCCGATTCCGGCGCCAGACCGGAACCTTGACCGCCCACCCGTGATTGGCCGGAGCCCCGATGAACCTGTTCAACCTGCGCCGCTCGGCGCCCGCCGTCGCCGAGCCCAAGCGTGCTCCGGTGATCGAGCCGGCCGGCGCGCAGCTCTCCCGCGAGCGGCTGATGCCCAGCACCGAGCGTGCGCCGCAGGTGTTCGTGCGTGGCCAGGGTTCCTGGTTGTGGGACAGCGAGGGGCACGCCTACCTGGACTTCACCCAGGGTTGCGCGGTCAACAGCCTGGGGCACAGCCCGAGCGTGCTGGTCAAGGCGCTGGGCAACCAGGCCCAGGCGCTGATCAACCCCGGTGCGGGCTATCACAGCCGCGGTCTGCTGAGCCTGGTCGAGCTACTATGCCAGCGCACTGGCAGTGACCAGGCCTACCTGCTCAACAGCGGTGCCGAAGCCTGCGAGGGCGCGATCAAGCTGGCGCGCAAGTGGGGCCAGCTACACCGCAACGGCGCCTATCACATCATCACCGCCAGCCAGGGTTGCCATGGGCGCACCCTTGGGGCGTTGTCGGCTTCCGATCCGCTGCCGTGCAACCGCTGCGAGCCCGGCTTGCCGGGCTTCAGCAAAGTGCCGTTCAACGACTTGGCGGCGCTGCACGCGGCGGTCGACTCGCGCACCGTGGCGATCATGCTCGAGCCGATCCAGGGCGAAGCCGGCGTGATCCCGGCCACCCGTGATTACCTCCAGGGTGTCGAGCGCCTATGCCGTGAGCTTGGCATTCTGCTGATTCTCGATGAAGTGCAGACCGGTGTAGGACGCTGCGGCACCCTATTGGCAGAAGAATCCTACGGAGTGCGGGCCGACATCATCACTCTCGGCAAGGGCCTGGGCGGTGGCGTGCCGCTGGCGGCGCTACTGGCTCGTGGCCGTGCCTGCTGCGCCGAACCGGGCGAGCTGGAGGGCAGCCACCATGGCAACGCGCTGATGAGCGCTGCAGGGCTGGCCGTGTTGCAGACCGTGCTGGAGGCGGGCTTCTTCGAGCAGGTGTTGGACAGTGGCCGGCACCTGCGCGATGGCCTGAGCCGCCTGGCGGGTCGCTACGGCCAGGGCGAAGTGCGTGGCCAGGGGCTGCTGTGGGGTCTGCAACTGCGTGAAGACAGCGCGGCGCAGCTGGTCGAGGCCGCGCTGCAGGAGGGCTTGCTGCTCAATGCGCCGCAGGCCGACGTGGTGCGGTTCTCGCCGGCGCTGACCGTGAGCAAGGGCAATATCGACGAGATGCTCCTGCGCCTGGCCCGGGCGTTCGCCCGCCTGCATGCCCAGCAGCACAACCGCCGCGAAGTGCCGGCCTGACCGATTGCTCCGGCATACAGAATTTCAACGAACCGTCTGGCGTTCCTGCGCATCGCCCCTGGCCTGAAATACATGGCCCGGGGCGTTTTTTTTGCTTGGTGGAACCTCTGCGAGGCACGGCTAGTCTGTGTTGATACACCCTCAAGGAGCGCAGCACATGGACTTCATCCGCATCATCATCGCCATCATCCTGCCGCCGCTGGGCGTGTTCCTCCAGGTGGGGTTCGGCGGGGCGTTCTGGCTGAATATCCTGCTGACCTTGCTGGGCTATATCCCCGGGATCGTGCATGCGGTGTACATCATCGCCAAGCGCTGAGATCAAAGACCGCTCTGCAAGCCCGCTCCCACGCCGTTCCGGTTGAAGCCTGGAACGACGTTTGCCCTACCGGCCAAGCAACCGGCAGTAGAACCTCCACTCTTCCTCGAGCGCATGCGCCAGGTTCGCCGCCTGGCGCAAGCCATGCCGCTCGCCCGCGTAAAAATGCCCCTCTGCCTCGATACCATTGGCCTTGAGCGCCTCAAGCATGCTGCGGGTCTGCTCCGGCACCACTACCGCGTCCAGCTCACCCTGGAAGAAGATCACCGGTACCTTGATCCGCCCGGCGTGCAGCAGCGGCGTGCGCTGGCGATAACGCTCGGCATCGCGCCGGGGGTCGCCGATCAGCCAGTCCAGGTAGTCGCCTTCGAATTTGTGGGTGGCCCGCCCCAGCGCTTCGGGGTCGCTGACGCCGTACAGGCTGGCGCCGCCGCGGAAGACGTCCCGGAAGGCCAAGGCGCACAGGGTGGTGTAACCGCCGGCGCTACCGCCACGAATGAAGGCTTGGTCAGGGTCGATCAGGCCCTGGCCGGCAAGGTGGGCGACTGCCGCGCAGGCATCTTCCACATCACTCGCTCCCCAGTTCAGGTGCAGTGCCTGGCGGTAGGTGCGACCATAGCCGCTGCTGCCCCGGTAGTTGAGGTCGGCGACGGCAAAGCCGCGCTGGGTCCAGTACTGGATGCGCGGGTCGAGCACCGGGTAGCAGGCCGAAGTCGGACCGCCGTGAATGAACACTACCAGCGGCGATGGCCCGCCCGTGCCTTGCATGGCGGGGTAGAAGAATCCGTGGGCGGTGCCTTCGCCACTGGCGTAACGAATCGGTTGTGGAAGACTGATGTCCTCGGCGGGCAGCACCTCGGCGCCACCTGCCAGCACTTGGACTTCATGGCTGCGCCGGTCGATGGCGATTACCGCCGGTGGGCTGATCGGCGAAGCGGCTACGGCATAGAGCTGTCCGTCATCCAGCGCCAGGCCACGGAAACGCGTGTACGCACTGGCATAACGCTCCACCTCGCCATCGGCGCGGCGCAGCCCCAGTTGGCCGAAACCGTCCTCGAACCAGCTGGCCAGGTAGCTGGACGGGCCAAGGGCCAGCCAGGTGCTGGCGCCCAGTTGCCAGGGGGCGGCGGCATGATCGGCGGGCGCGGCGGGCAGGCGTTGCCAGTGTCCGTCGAGTTCGCCCCAGGGCTGCCAGAAACCGTCGCGGTCGGACAGGCAGTACAGGCGGCCTTGCCCATCGAAGCGCGGCTGTTGCAGCGATTCGTCCTGCCCGGCGATGCAGCATGCCGGGCCCCAGGCGCCAGAAGGTTCGCGTTCCCGGCACATCAGGCGGGTGACGGTCCAAGGTTGGGCAGGTCGGTTCCATTCGATCCAGGCCAGTCGGCAGCCGTCGGGGCTCAGCGTGGGTGAGGCGTAGAAGTCGGCCCCTTCGGCCAGGATTTGCCGATGCTGCGTCGAGAGACCCACCAGGCGATGCACAACCTGTTCGCCATGCTGCTCTTCGACGGCCAGCACCTGACCGGCCTGCCACTGCACGTCGCCATAGCGGCAGTCGTCGGCGTGGGTGAGCGGGCGCGGTGGGCTGCCATCCAGGGCCTGCAGGTAGACCTGCTGGTCCTTTTCGTTGACGAACACCAGCCCGTCGTCGCCCAGGCAGAAGCTGCCGCCACCGTACTCATAGACCCGGCTGCGCACACTGAACCCGTCCGGGGTCAGGCAGCGGGCCTGCTGATCGCGCCAGTGCCAGACCCGGCAGGCGCCATCGGCGGGGCGGAACTCGTTCCAGAACACCCCTTGCGCGCCGACCTTGAGCTCGGCGAAATCGGTGCCAGCGGCCACCGCCTGGGCGGCGCTGAACTCAGCCACGGGCGATGACATGGGAATTGCGCTCGTTGCGGAAGGTCATCTGTTCGATCTCCAGCGTTGCGTGTTCGGCCTCCTCGCGGGCCTTGAGGATGATGCCATGGTCCGGCGACTTGCCGCACACCGGGTCCGCCTTGCTGGCATCGCCGGTGAGCATGAAGGCCTGGCAACGGCAGCCACCGAAGTCCTTCTCCTTCTCGTCACACGAGCGGCACGGTTCGGGCATCCAGTCATAGCCGCGGAAACGGTTGAAACCGAACGAGTCGTACCAGATATGCCGCAGGTCGTGGTCGCGCACATTGGGGAACTGCACCGGTAGCTGGCGTGCGCCATGGCACGGCAGCGCGGTGCCATCCGGCGTGATGGTCAGGAACAGGCTGCCCCAGCCGTTCATGCAGGCCTTGGGGCGCTCTTCGTAGTAGTCCGGGGTGACGAAGATCAGCTTGCACGGCTTGCCTTCGGCCTTGAGCTTGTCCCGGTACTCGTTGGTGATGCGCTCGGCCCGCTCCAGCTGGGCGCGGGTCGGCAGCAGGCCCAGGCGGTTGAGGTGCGCCCAGCCGTAGAACTGGCAGGTAGCCAGTTCGACGAAGTCGGCCTCCAGGGCCAGGCACAGCTCAATGATGCGGTCGATCTTGTCGATATTGTGCCGGTGGGTGACGAAGTTGAGCACCATCGGATAGCCATGGGCCTTCACTGCCCGGGCCATCTCCAGCTTTTGCGCGAAGGCTTTCTTGGAGCCGGCCAGCAGGTTGTTCACCTGCTCGTCGCTGGCCTGGAAGCTGATCTGGATATGGTCCAGCCCGGCCTGCTTGAACGCGGCGATCTTCTGCTCGGTCAGGCCGATGCCGGAGGTGATCAGGTTGGTGTAGTAGCCCAGGCGACGGGCTTCGCCGATCAGCTCGGTGAGGTCCTGGCGCACCAGCGGCTCGCCACCGGAGAAGCCGATTTGCGCGGCGCCCATCTCGCGGGCTTCGGCCATCACCTTGAACCACTGCTCGGTGCTCAGCTCCTTGCCCTGCTCGGCGAAGTCCAGCGGGTTGGAGCAGTACGGGCACTGCAGCGGACAGCGGTAGGTGAGCTCGGCCAGCAACCACAGCGGCAGGCCTACCGGCACCTCAGGCGAGGGTGATCCAGTGTTCGGCACGGGCCACCTCCATGAATTGCTCGATGTCGTCGGCGACTTCGGGCACACCGGGGAACTGCCGCTCGAGTTCGGCGATGATCAAAGCGACACTGCGCTGGCCATCAATGAGCCCGCCGATCAGCCCGGCGCTGTCGTTGAGCTTGATCATCCCCTCGGGGTACAGCAGCACATGGCCCTTCTGCGCCGGCTCGTACTGGAAACGGTAGCCGGGGCGCCAGGCGGGCACCTGTTGACGGTCGAAACTCATAGGGCGATCCCCTTGTGCCAGACCCGCTCACTTGTGACGCTGTGATACGGCGGGCGGTTCAGTTCATAGGCCATGCTCATGGCGTCGAGCATGCTCCACAGGATATCCAGCTTGAACTGCAGGATCTCGAGCATGCGTTCCTGCCCCTCGCGGGTGGTGTAGTGCTGCAGGGTGATCGCCAGGCCGTGCTCCACATCGCGCCGGGCCTGGCCCAGGCGGGTGCGGAAGTACTGGTAGCCGGTCGGGTCGATCCACGGATAGTGCTGCGGCCAGCTGTCCAGGCGCGACTGGTGGATCTGCGGGGCGAACAGTTCGGTCAGCGAGCTGCTGGCGGCTTCCTGCCAGCTGGCGCGGCGGGCGAAGTTGACGTAGGCGTCGACCGCGAAGCGCACGCCGGGCAGCACCAGCTCCTGGCTGCGCAGTTGGTCGGGATCCAGGCCCACGGCCTGGCCGAGGCGCAGCCAGGCTTCGATGCCGCCGTCCTCGCCGGGCGCGCCATCGTGGTCGAGCAGGCGCTGGATCCACTCGCGGCGCACTTCGCGGTCCGGGCAGTTGGCCAGGATCGCGGCATCCTTCATCGGGATGTTGACCTGGTAGTAGAAGCGGTTGGCCACCCAGCCCTGGATCTGCTCGCGGGTGGCGCGGCCTTCATACATCGCCACATGGTAGGGGTGATGGATGTGGTAGTAGGCGCCCTTGGCGCGCAGGGCCTGCTCGAACTCGCCAGGGGACATCGGCGTTGCGTCGCTCACAGGGCCTCCTTACAACTCGATGTTCATGCCATCGAAGGCGACTTCCACGCCCCGGCGCTGCACTTCGGCGCGTTCCGGCGAGTCTTCGTCGAGGATCGGGTTGGTGTTGTTGATGTGGATAAGCACCTTGCGCTGGCGCGGGAAGCCATCCAGCACCTCAAGCATGCCGCCTGCGCCGTTCTGCGCCAGGTGGCCCATCTCGCGGCCGGTGCGGGTGCCGACGCCGCGGCGCTGCATTTCATCATCCTCCCACAGGGTGCCGTCGACTAGCAGGCAGTCGGCGCCGTGCATCATCTCCAGCAACTTGGCGTCGACCTGGCCCAGGCCCGGTGCGTAGAACAGCTTGCCGCCGGTGCGGGTGTCTTCCACCAGCAGCCCGAGGTTGTCGCCCGGGTGCGGATCGAAACGGTGCGGGGAATAAGGCGGCGCGGCGCTGCGCAGCGGGAAGGGGGTGAAGCGCAGGTTCGGGCAGGCGTCGATGACGAAGCTGCCTTCGAGCTCGATGCGGTTCCACACCAGGCCGCCGTTCCAGTGGCTGAGCATGTTGAACAGCGGAAAACCGGTGGTCAGGTCCTGGTGGACCATGTCGGTGCACCACACCTGGTGCGGGCAGCCCTCGCGCAGGCTGAGCAGGCCGGTGGTGTGGTCGATCTGGCTGTCGAGCAGGACGATGGCGTCGATACCGGTGTCGCGCAGGGCGCGGGCCGGCTGCATCGGCGCGAACGCCTGGAGCTGGGCGCGGATGTCCGGCGAGGCATTGCACAGGATCCAGTGCTCGCCGTCGTCGGACAGGGCGATGGACGACTGGGTGCGCGCGGTGGCGCGCAGGGTACCGTCACGGTAGCCCTTGCAATTGACGCAGTTGCAGTTCCACTGGGGGAACCCGCCACCGGCGGCGGAACCGAGGATCTGGATGTACATGGGTACTCTCTAGCCGGAAAGGTTAACCCGAAAGCCATATCGGAAAAACACAAACGCCCCGGCGGGCCGGGGCGTCTAACTGCGCAGCCGTTTAACGGTTGGCGAAGTACATGGTCACTTCGAAGCCGATACGCAGGTCAGTGTATGCAGGTTTGGTCCACATGGGCTTGCTCCTTCCGGATGGGGTTTGGGGTGGTCGGCTCATTATTGGGTACTCCCCGCAGAGAGAGGTTCCATTGGCCGAGATTGCGCTATCTTACAAGAAAAATTTGTACCGAAAGGTTAATTCTTCGAAAAGCGCCATTGCATTTGCGGTAACAATCTCACCGTTTTTTCATAGCCATTCGGCGTCCGGGGCACTGGCATTGGCCAGGCACAACCAACCGTGCCTGGCATCGAGCAACTGCTGGAGCAACGCATCCAGCTGGCCTTGTTCGACATTGAGGATAGACCTTCGCATGCGCGACAGGTCGGCATTGTGTGTCGCGATATGTGCCTGCCAGGCCCATTGCGTGACATCGGCGTTGGTCATCGCTGTCTCGTCGAACTGATCGGCCAGCTGCGCTCGCGCCGCTGGGGCCAGCGCGACGCCCTCGCGCAGCAGGTCCAGCAGATGGCCCAGGATCTGTGCGTGGCTGGCGTGCGGCGATTGCACGCCGAACAGCAGCCCGCCGTAGCCTTCGATCTGACGAAAGGCGCTGAACACGGCGTAACCCAGCTGCAGCTCGACGCGCAGACGCTGATAGACCGGGCCTTGCAGCACGTGGGCGAGCAGTCGACCGGCGGCCTGCAGATCAGCCGGCAGCGGGAAGAACAGCAACAGCGCGGGCTCGCTGCCCGAAGTCGGGATCTGCCGCCAGTGGCGTCCGAGGATCGGGCACGCTGGCGAGGGGGCGATCGGTTGTCCCATGAGGCCTTGCAGTGCCGTGCCCAAGGCGCCCTGTTGGGCGGGGGCGAACCCTTGCGCCAAACCCTGCCAGCGGGCTTGCTGCCAGAGTGCGTCGAGCCGCGGCTGGTCCAGGGTGCAAGCCGGCTGCGGTTGCTCTTCACCCATCAGTAAAGCGTCCGGCAGTGCCTTCAGCAGCGCACGGATCGGTATCAGCGGTGCTTCGGCTGCCGCTGGCGAGTACCAATGCTCCTGGGCTGGCGTGCGCAGCAAGGTCAGGGCCTCGTGCGTGGCATTGATCACGGCCAGCGGGTACCCCGCGAGGCGCAACTGCCAGTAATCGCCAATGGCCTCGAAGCCCAGTCGCAACGCTGCCTGGTCGGCACGCTCGCGCAGGGGTTGCAGACTATGTTGCAGAACGACCTGCATGCGCTGACGCAGCGGCGAAGGAATGTGCCAACGCAGGTTGAGGCTCGCAAACTGACGAGAGGGCGGCAGGCAGTCACCGAGACCAAGTCCTGCTGGCAACGGCGTATCGATCATGGGAAGTTCGGTTGCCAGCAGCACTTCATCTGGAGGCAATTGCCAGTCTCCGGCATTCGAGGAAGGCAGGTCCCACAGCAGTGCAGCAAAGGCTTCCACGCCTTGTGTCCCCAGCCCTGCGAAAGGCCGGCCGGCACTGTCGCGCTGTGCCAGTTCCATTGCGCTGGCGGCCTGTTCGTGGCGTTGCTGCAGGCGGGCGAAGCGGTCGTTTAGCGGCTTGTGGTCCAGTTGGCGCAGAAAACCCAGCCAGCCGTGCAGCAGCTCCCGAGTCTCGGTCAGGCAGGCCTGGTCCGACAGTTCCAGCTGGACATGCCAGAGCAACTGCCCGGCATGGGCGTGGAGTTGTTGCGCCTTGCAGCCCAGCAGCCAGCCGCGCTGGCGCAAGGCATCCAGCCAACCGCCGGGTCTGCTGTCGGTGAGCTGGGCCAGCAGCAGCTCGAGCGCCTGCTCTGCGCCATCCGGCAGTCCATCATGGGCGAACAGCAGGTCGTGGCGCTTGCCCCATGCGCCTGGTGGGTGCAATGGCGCGTCGAGCAAGGCGGGTGGCCGTTGCCGGGCGACGCTTTCGCCCTTGGCGAACAGACCACCGAACTGCCTGCCCAGGTGCGCCAGCTCATCCAGCGGCTGCGGGCCGGCCAAGCTCAGGGTGAGTTGCCCGCCCTGGTAGAAGTCGTGGTGGAACTGCCTCAGCCCTTGCTGGAAGGCCTGGCTTTCCAGCGGCAGGCTGTACCGGTTGCCGGCGTGGAAGCCGGTGAGCGGATGGCGCGCCGACACCGACTGCAACAAGGCGAACTGACGCTGGGCCTCGGGGTTGCGCGACCAGGCGATGAACTCGGCATGGATCACCTCGCGCTCGCGGCGCTGGCGTTCGATGGCGAAGTCCGGCTCGGCGAGCATCTGGCACAGACGCTCCAGCCCACCGGCCAACGCTGTGGGGGGCACGTCGAAGAAGAAGTCGGTGGTGCGTTCGCGGGTACTGGCGTTGACTTGGCCACCCAGGCCCTGGACGTAGCGCATCAGGCCGTCGTCCAGCGGAAAACGCCTGTTGCCGAGGAAGAACAGGTGTTCGAGAAAGTGCGCCAGGCCCGGCCAGCGCGCGGGTGCGTCATGGCTGCCGGCATGCACCCGCAACGCCGTCGCCGCACGCTTGAGGCGTGGCGCGTGGCGCAGGGTCAGGTGCAGGCCGTTGGCGAGGGTGAGGTGGCGAATGGCGTCGGACATGACGCCATGCTAGCGTGCAATGCCGAGGTTGTCTGTTCTGGCCCTGTCGCTGTTAATGCAGATCCCGACGCAGGTCCGCCAGGTAGGGAAACGCCTCCCGACCTCTCAATACCCGCTCGCGTTGCAGATCCGCCAGCAACAGCCCCTCTTCGTCCCCGGCCATCGCCAGCACATCACCATCCGGCCCGACGATGCTGCTCTGCCCGCAGTATTGGATCTCGCCTTCGCTGCCGCAGTAGTTGGCGTATACCAGATAACACTGGTTCTCCTGCGCCCGCGAGCGCACGGTCACCTGGCAGACGAAGTCGTAAGGCGCCATGTTCGCCGTCGGCACCAGGATCAGCTCGGCGCCGTTCAGCGCCAGGCGTCGGGCGTTCTCCGGGAATTCGATGTCGTAGCAGATCAGCAGCCCGACCTTCCAGCCGTCCAGCTCGACCACCGGAAAGTGATCGTCGCCCGGGCTGAACATCGAGCGGTCCAGCTCGCCGAACAGGTGGGTCTTGCGGTAGTTGCACAGGCTGCGGCCATGGACGTCGATCAGTTGCACGCTGTTGTGGATCGACCCGTCCTCGGCCCGTTCCGGATAGCCGTAGACGATGGCGATCCGGTGCGCCTGGGCGATCTCGACGACACTCATGGCCGAGGGGCCGTCCTCGGCCTCGGCCAGGCGTTCCACCTGGTCCAGGCCGATGTTGTAGCCGCTGAGGAACATTTCCGGGCACACCAGCAACTGCGCACCTTGGGCGGCAGCCTGCTGGGCCTGGTGCTGCAGGCGCTCGAGATTGCCGGGCACGTCCAACGGCTTGGGCGTGCCCTGGAACAGGGCGATGCGCATGGCGCTACTCCTTCGCTCAGTCGGCCAGGGCGATCGGGCCGATCTCGTGGAACACATCGCCCGGGCCGGGGTTGTCCGGGTGGGTCTGGCCACCGAAGTGGTTCATGATACCCCACACGGCATTGAGCGAAGTCTGCACAGCGCCTTCCACCCAGGCCGGGGTCCACGACACGTCGTCACCGGCGATGAAGATGCCGCGCTGTTCGGCGGGCATATCCTGCTGCATGAAGTGCGCGTACATGCGCTGGTTGTAGCGGTAGTGGCCCGGCAGCGCGCCCTTGAAGGCGCCGAGGAAGTGCGGGTCGGCCTCCCACGAGATGGTGATCGGGTCGCCGATGATATGCCCGGCGATATCGGTCTTGGGGTAGATCTTCTTCAGCGCGTCGAGGGCCAGCTGCACGCGCTTTTCGGTCGGGTGCGGCAGCATCTTCAGGGCGTCGCTCATCCACGCGTATGACAGGCAGATCACCCCAGGCTTGTCGTCGCCGTTGTCGAACAGGTAGGTACCACGGGTCAGGCGGTCGGTGAGGGTCATGCTCATCAGGTCGCGGCCAGTTTCCGGGTCCTTGTCCTTCCAGAACGGCCGGTCGACCATGACGAAGGTCTTCGACGACTGCATATAGCGGGTGCGGTCCAGGGCCATCCACATCTTTTGCGAGAACAGCGACTCCTCGCAGTCGATCTGGGTGGTCAGCAGCCAGCTCTGGCAGGTGGTGAGCACCGCCGCGTAGTGGCGCACGTCGCCGTAGTTGTCGGTGACCGCCAGGCGCCCGTCGCTGGCCCGGGCGATGCGCTTGACCCCGGTGCGTGGCGCGCCGCCGTGCAGGCCGCTGAGGCTGGTGCCGGCCGGCCAGTGGGCGCAACGTTCCGGCACATGGCGCCAGATGCCCTGCGGCACCTGCTCGACGCCGCCGACCACCAGGTGCTGGTGATCGTCGCAGTTGGTCATCACCACGCGGAAGATTTCCAGCATCGAGTTGGGGAAGTCCGAGTCCCAGCCGCCGGTGCCGAAGCCGACCTGGCCGAACACCTCGCGGTGCTGGAAGCTCAGCTTGGCGAACGAGCGCGAGGTGGCGACGAAGTCATAGAAGGTGCGGTCGTCCCACAGCGGCACCAGCTTGTTCCAAAGGTCCTTGAGGCGCGGCACGTCGCGGTCGCGGATGGCCTGCTGGATATCGCCGAACTGCGCGCCGCTCTCCAGGGCGTCGGCCCAGGCGTCGGCCACTTCGTGGAACAGCTGCGGCAGGTCGGCGGATTTTTCGGCGTAGTAGGTCTGGCCTTCCAGGTCGATCACCGTGCTGCCCGAAGCCGGGGTCAGCGGGTTGGGGAAGGGCCTGGTCTCAAGGCCAAGCTTGTCGACGTAGTGGTAGAACGCGGTGGACGACACCGGGAAGCGCATGCCGCCCAGTTCGGCGACGATGCCGTCGGTGCCGTTGAACGCCTGCGAGCGCAGCCGGCCACCCAGCTTGGAGGCCTCGTACACCACGGGCTTGAGGCCCAGCTTCATCAGCTCGTAGGCCGCCACCAGCCCGGCGATGCCACCACCGACGATCGCCACCTCTTCGCCATGGCGCTCCTTGGGGATGCTGCCCAGGCCGGCCGGGTGCTCCAGCCAGTCGTCGAAGGCGAACGGGAAGTCGGGGCCGAAGATGGTGATGGGTTTCTTGCCGTCGGCGGGGTGGCGGTTTTTCTTGTTCATGTAATGACCTTGCCAGGGGCTGCGCAGGGGGCGGAGCCTGAGTATAGAGAATGCCTGGTGGCCATTTTATGAAGTGGGGTGTTCGTTATTAAGGTGCAGATTGGCGTCGTTATGTGATTTGTTTCGTCATAGTGTTCTATTTTTTGCAGAAAATGACGATTTTAACCCGGTATCAGCTGCTCTCTTTGTGGGGGCGGGCTTGACCCGCGATCACCGGCGAAGCCGGTGCCATACACCGCATCGCGGGGCAAGCCCGCTCCCCAGCCGGTGATGCTTGCAACTTTGTTTCCTGCGCGCCCCCTATAGCGACCGCGTCTTTCTGACGAGAATCAGCTTGGTCCTACAGAGACAAGTAATAACAGGAAGTATCCTACGAGCCATGTAGCCTCGGTCTGGCAGTTTGGGAGAACCCTTGGCGGTTAACTTCAGCCGGTCACCGCCTATTCGGTGATCGGGCGTGAGAACCCTCTTCCAACTTGAGCGCCGAGGCATGCGTTATGGCAGCCTTGCGCGGGCAGGCTTTTGCCTGGCCGGTTTCCAAGTTGGCCGGATTCTCACCCCGCGTACGGCTGCCACCCAATTCCCGTGAGAAGGATGCAGATGGCAGTAATCCCTGGCTCAACTTGGATACTGCGCTATGAAAAAGATCGTCCCCGACCCACCCCTCGCCCTGAACCCGACCACCGAGCAGTCCTTCTGCTCCTGCCAGTCCAGTCATCCCCCCATCTTCACCGTGCGCCCCGGCGTCGATGCCGCCGACGCCCTGGTCCATGCCAGCATGCTGGCCCGGGCCATCCAGGAAATCGCCGACGACTACGCCCAGCACCATGCCCCCGAGGCGGGGCGGGCGATGATCTGGTCGATCCTGCATTCGGCGGAAACGGTGCGCGCGCTGTTGGAAGGGCTGCTCGACGCGATGGAGGCTTGATGGTTGGGGCCGTGGTCAGCCCGGCTGGCCGCGGTCTACCTTGCTGCTGAGGATGATCGACGTGGTTGTCTTCTCCACCCCATCCAGGCTGCCGATCTGGTCGAGCAACTGGTCCAGTTGCTCTGGCGAATCACTGTTCAGCCACGCCACATAGTCGAACTCGCCACTCACCGCGCACAGTTGCTGTACCTGGCCCATGGCGCCCAGGCGGCGCACGATGTCCTTGCCCGAGCGCGGCTGCGCCTTGATCCCCACGTACGCCTGCAGTCCGCCGCCCAGCAGGCGCTGGCCCAGGCGCACGCCATAGCCGGTGATGACCTTGCTCTTCTCCAGCCGCGCCAGGCGCGAGTTCACGGTGGTGCGGGCGATGCCCAGCTGGCGGGCGAGGGTGGCGACGCTTTCGCGGGCATTGATCTGCAACAGGGCGATCAACTGGCGATCGATTTCGTCGAGGGTGATGGCGCGGGCGTCTGGCATGGCGAGTCTCGGCAGTGGGCCCGCTAGACTAGCCAGCACCGGCCGCGGAGGGCAAGACGCTAGATGGCAGTGCGGCTTTGAATTACCCAATCGGCCGCGCTTTCTACAGGGTGGCCCATTGCTCGGATCAAGAGTGTACGGGGTGGAGCGTGATTTCTGCGTCCAGTTTCTGGCTGGCCTCCAGGCACCAGCGGTGCAGCGCTGAGTCGATCGCTACTTTGTCCGCTAGTTGTGCCAGGGGAACTGCTTTGGCGAAGCAGCGATAGCCTGGCTTGTCTTGGTCGTTGACCTCTCCATCAGCTGGGTAGCTGATAGCCGACCAGACGTTCCAGTACCAGTTGCCCGGTGCTGGCACATCACAGATGACTACCGAAATCAGCAGCTCGCTCTCCGTTGCGACGACCGGCGTGTCACTGAACTGGCCAGTGTATTTGTTGTACCCCGTATCGCTGCGCACCCAGGCTCCGAACATCAGGTCACCCTTGAGGTGGGTGTGTGGTTTATCGGCCTGATTCTGCGGGCAGCGTAACCAGATCACCGAAAGGTCATAAAACGGCAGGTAACGCAGGCCACTGGCCGTGCGATTTTCAAGGCCGGCCACGCTTTGTGGCAGCGAGTGGACGTACGCTTGGTGATAGTCCTTGGCGCCCAGACGGTCGCGGATATAGCCCAGCAACTCGAACATCCGTTGTTGATAATCGGCGAGCAATCTATAGGCGCGACGCACGTCGAGCAGTGCGTTGTTCAGAGGATCGGTCATGCAAGGCTCCATGCCGCGAAAGCACCAGGTGGCGTTTCAATGTGAACCGGTCGCAAGGCGTCGAGCCATTGCACCGGATGGGTTTTAAGGTTGTGCCAGGCATAGCACCGTGAAAGATCGTCGAGCAAACGCTGGCCGCCTGTGGATCCTTCTGCCAGCTCGTTTTCCACCACCTGGAACAACTGCTGCCAACTGCGGCAAACCAGATTGAATGTTTTCTGGGGCTGGCCATTCAGTTCATTGTGCAGTGCATCGAGCAACAGCTGACATGTCTGTGTAGACGTATCCTCAAGCCCTCCCAGCGTCAGCAGGATGCTGGCTGCTTCCAACTGGCCGCCGTGCCAGCCGGCTCTGAGCTCGCGTGCCAACTGCTCGGGCTCCTGCTGGCGGCAGTGATCGTAGCGCTTGGCCTCAATTACAAGGGTGCGCTTACCGTCGCTCATAACCACGTCGGGCTCTACGCGTTTAGCCTCGGGTAGGTACCAGGAGGGCCAGAAGGCAATGCTTTCCAGTGGGCCGAACGGCTCACCAAGCAACGCTTCGAAGATGGCGCAGAACTGTACGTCAGGCAGGTAGGCCAAGCGTTCGAAGAGCGTGGACGTCAACACGTCCTCGGCGCCTTCGCTACGTTCGATTGCAAGCGCCTGATCGAGTAGGCCGGTACCCCGTTTCTTGCCGGCTAGTACGGCGTTGAGCATGACGGTTCCTTCGTCTGGGTCGATGTGTTGGCAGGCCTCATTGCGAGATGCCGTGATGGCGGCGTCATCCTAGCAAGGACTATCGCGTAGTGCTTGTGTCCATTTGTCATCCTCGCAAACATGACAAAGCCGCGCCAATGCGCGGTTTTGTCATGTTTGCGAGAATGTAAAGGTCGTCGATGGTCACCGCGCAGCGCTGGTCTGCGCCGTGGTCGCACAAGGCGACTTCAGGCCGACAGTCATGCTCTCGACGTTGTCGAGCATCTGGTTGCCCTGGTTGACCTTCTGGGCGTTCTCCGCCAACTGCATGCGCTGGTCATAGGTGGCCGAGGTGCCATTCATGCTGTGCTTGGTTTCCAGCACCGAGTTGGCGATGCTCAGCAGGCTGCGGCCGGTGGAAATCAGGTTGTCGGTAGCGCTGGGCGTGCAGGGCGCATTGCCGCCGGCCATCTGGCTGGGCTGCTGGCCCTGGTTGTAGGAACCCGGCGCCACGCAACCGGCAAGTGTTACCAGCATGGGTGCAATGAGCAGGGCTCCAAGCGTTCCTTGGATATTCATGTGTCGTTCCCTCGATCACTGGGCTCCGACTCGGTGCCGAAGCGATGGAGGGATTCTAGAAACGTGGCATCGGCGGCGAAATAGAACGGGTGTGCTAAAGGCATTTTGCCGCTGCCACCGGTGCCTGCCTTGCCATGGGAGAAGTACGAAATTTGCGCCTGCACAAGCGGGCAAGTTGCAGGACGTCATGCAAAAAAAACCGCGCAACTGCGCGGCTTTTTCATTTCTGGTGGGCCCACACGGACTCGAACCGTGGACCAAAGGATTATGAGTCCTCTGCTCTAACCGACTGAGCTATAGGCCCTCAGCAGGAGCGCTGGATTATAACGAGGGTTTCGATAGGGTGCCATCCGAAAGATCCGTTTGTGCTATGCGAAGAAAGGTCGCCGCGAACTCGTCCGGCGGCAGCGGCAGGCTGACGATGTAGCCCTGGATCTGTTCGCAGCCTTCGGCGGCCAGGAAGCGCTGCTGCGCCTGGTTTTCCACGCCCTCGGCAATGATCGTCAGTTGCATGCTGCGGCCCAGGGCAATGATGGCGCGGGCGATGGCGGCGTCGTGGGGATCGTCGGGCAGGCCGCGGATGAACGACTGGTCGATCTTGAGGATGTCCAGCGGCAGGCGCTTGAGGTAGCTGAGTGACGAGTAGCCGGTGCCGAAGTCGTCGATGGCCAGCTGAACGCCCAGCAGCTTGAGCTGGTGCAGCACACTCAGCGCTTCCTCGGCCTGGCTCATGATGAAGTTCTCGGTGATCTCCAACTGCAGGTCGCCGGCCTTGAGCTGGTAGCTGCGCAGCAGCTGTTCGATGCGCCGGGCCAGGTTGGGCTGGCGCAACTGGGCGCCGGCCAGGTTGATCGAGAGCGGGCCGAAGGCGTGGTAGGCCTTCTTCCAGGCGTGCATCTGCCGGCAGGCCTGCTCCAGCACCCAGTCGCCGAGCTGCAGGATGGTGCCGTTCTCCTCGGCCAAGTGGATGAACTGCTCGGGCGGCACTTCGCCGAAAGTGGGATGGGACCAGCGGACCAGCGCCTCGGCGCCGACCAGGCTCTGGGTCTTGAGGCTGAACTTGGGCTGGTAGCACAGGCTCAGCTCGTTGCGCTCGATGGCGCGGCGCAGCTCGTGTTCCAGGGCAATGCGTTCGCTGGCCTGGGTGGTGAGCTCGCGGGTGTAGGCCTCGACGCGGTTGCGACCCTTGGCCTTGGAACGGTACATCGCGGCGTCGGCGTTGCGGATCAGGCTGGCGACATCGGTGCCGTCCTGCGGGTACAGGCTTATGCCGATGCTGGCGCTGGTGAAGAATTCGTGCTCGCCGGCCTGGAATGGTGCATGGAAGCCGGCCAGCAGCTTGTTGGCGATGGCGCTGGCATCGCTGGGTTTGTGCAGGCCGGGCAGGAGGATGATGAACTCGTCGCCGCCGAGGCGGGCCACGGTGTCCACGTCGCGCACCTGCTCCTTGAGGCGCTGGGCGATGCCCTTGAGCAGCAGGTCGCCCACCGGGTGGCCGAGGCTGTCGTTGATGTGCTTGAAGCGGTCGAGGTCGAGGAACAGCACCGCGCCCTGGCGGTTGGACACCTGGGCGCAGGTCAGCGCGCCCTGCAGGCGGCTTTCGAACAGGGCGCGGTTGGGCAGGCCGGTGAGCGGGTCGTGGTGGGCTTGGTAGTCAAGTTTGGCCTGGGCGTGCTTGAGGCTGGAGATATCGGCGAACACGGCGACGAAGTGGGTAATCTCGCGCTCCTGGTTGCGCACGGCGCTGATGGTCAGCCAGCCGGGGTACAGCTCGCCGTTCTTGCGCTTGTTGAAGATCTCGCCCTGCCAGTGACCCTCGGCGGTCAGCTGGTGCCACATGGCGGCGTAGAAGGCACTGTCGTGCTGGCCGGAGGCGAGCAGTCGCGGGGTCTGGCCGAGGGCCTCGATCTCGCTGTAGCCGGTGATCTCGCTGAAGGCGCGGTTGACCGCGCTGATGCGCTGGTCGGTGTCGGTGATCAGCACCCCCTCGGCGGTGTTCTCGAACACCGTGGCGGCCAGCTGCAGCTTTTCCTGCATCAGGTGGCGCTCGGTGATGTCGCGGGCGATGGTCAGCATGCAGTCGACGCCGCCGATCGGCAGTGGCCGGGCGGACAGCTCGCAGAGACGGATCTGCCCGTCGCTGCGACGGATATGGCAGCTGAAATCGCGCACGAATCCGTCGCGCTGCAGTTGGTCGACCAGGCGCTGGCGCTCGTTGAGGTCGACCCAGATGCCCAGGTCCAGCGAGGTCTGGTCGACCGTGGTGCTGATGTCGTAGCCGGTCAGGCGGCAGAAGCCTTCGTTGACCTCCAGCAGCAGGCCGTCGCTCTGGCGCGACAGCAGCAGGCCGTCGGGGGAGGCGTGGAAGGCCTTGGCGAACTTCTCTTCGGAGGTCTGCAACTGTTGCTGGGTTTCCTTGAGCTGGCTGATGTCGCGGATCGCTACCACCAGTGCCGGCATACTGTCCAGTTCGAAGGTTTCGGCCGAGGTCAGGCCGGTGAACAGTTCGCCGTTGCTGCGGCGGAAGGTCATTTCCAGGTTGCGAATGCCGCCCCGGTGCAGGCGTTCGAGCAGCGCCGGGCCGGTGCCGGCCACGCCCCACAGGCCGAGCTCGGTGGCGGTGCGACCGATCACCTGGGTGGGGCTCAGACCGATCAGCTCCTCGAAGGCTTCATTGACCTCCAGCAGGCAGCCATCGCTGTGCCGGGCTATGACCAGGATGTCCGGACACTGCTGGAACACCGAGGCGAACTTCTGCTCTGACAGGCGCAGGGCATCCTCGGTGTGCTTGGTTTCGCTGATATCGATCATCAGTCCGCGCATCAGCGGCTTGTGGCCGTGCTCGATCATGCTGACGATATTGCGTACCCACAGGGTGTGGCCGTCGGCGCGGATCACCCGGTAGTCGAGGCTGTGGTCGCGCCCGGCTGCCGTTTCGCTGTCGCAGTAGGCCTGCGCCCAAAGGGCGTCCTCCGGGTGCAGGATGCTGCGCCAGAAGCCGGGCTTGAGCCATTGCGCCGTGGGGTAGCCGAGCAGGTCTTCGGCATGGGGCGAGACATAGCTGTAGCTGAAGTCGTTGGCGTCGGCTTCCCAGGCCACCGCCGACAGGCTCTCGACCAGGCCGCGATAGTGGTACTCGCTGCTGCGTAGTTCCTGCTCCAGGGCTATGCGCCGGGAAATCTCCGAGCTCAGGCGCCGGTTGATGCGGATCACCACCGCCAGTATGGCCATCAGCACCAGCACCGCCGGCAGGCCATAGAGCAGGACATCGTGCCAGAAGGTCCGCTGATCGACGACGTTGCCCACCCAACGTTGCTGGATACGGCTGACTTCACTGCTGCTCATGTCGGCCATCACCTTGTCGAGGATGCCGACCAGCACCTTCTGCTGCCGGGGCACGGCCATGGCCAGCTGGTAGCGGTACGGTGTCTCGCCGCTGACATACAGGCCGTCCAGCTTGAGCTGGCGCAGGCTCCAGATGCTCGAGGCAAGGTCGCCGACCACCGCGTCCACTTCGTCGGTGGCCAGGGCCTGCAGGGTCGAACTGACATTGGGCATGGCCACCAGGTTGAGGTCGGGGTGGTGGGTGCGCAGCAGCTCGTGGGGGGCGTAGTTTTCCACCACGGCGATCTTCAGGCCGTAGAGGTCCTTGAGGTTGCGTGGTTGCGCGCCGCCGGAGTGGGCGAGGATGACGATCGGGAAGTCCAGGTAGGGGCGGGTGAAGGCCAGGTAGTTCTGGCGCTCCGGAGTGGACATGATCCCGGGGAGCAGGTCGAGGCGATTGCTGCGCGCCTGTTCGAGCACTTCTGTCCAGCTGCTGGGCTCGATCGGCTTGAGGGTGACCCCCAGACGTTCCTGGATCACGGCGATGTAATCGGCGGCCAATCCCTGGTAGCGACCTTCCTGGTCGCGGAATTCGAACGGCGGCCATGAAGCATCGACGCCCAGGCGCAGCTCGGGGTGGGCGCTGAGCCAGGCTTGTTCCTCGTCGGTCAGGGTCAGGGCGCCGGCCGTTGTGTTCCAGGTGAGCAGGAGCAGCAACAGGAAGGCCGGCATCATGGGCATAGCGGCCTCTCGATCAGGGGGTCTGATTCGAGTGTAGACGGGCATTCCACCCGCTGGGTAGACAGTGGCAACGACCTTCTGTCACATAAGAAAAACCCCGGCCTGGGCCGGGGTTCGTCTTTACTCGTCGAGGAAGGAGCGCAGATGCTCGCTTCGCGTCGGGTGGCGCAGCTTGCGCAGCGCCTTGGCTTCGATCTGACGGATCCGCTCGCGTGTCACGTCGAACTGCTTGCCTACCTCTTCGAGGGTGTGGTCGGTGTTCATGTCGATGCCGAAACGCATGCGCAGCACCTTGGCTTCACGTGCGGTCAGGCCCGAGAGCACGTCACGGGTCGCTTCCTTGAGGCTTTCGACCGTGGCCACGTCGATCGGGGACTGCATGGTCGAGTCCTCGATGAAGTCGCCCAGGTGCGAATCTTCGTCGTCACCGATCGGGGTTTCCATGGAGATCGGCTCCTTGGCGATCTTCAGGACCTTGCGGATCTTGTCCTCAGGCATCTCCATGCGTTCGCCCAGCTCTTCCGGGGTCGGTTCGCGACCCATTTCCTGCAGCATTTGCCGGGAAATGCGGTTGAGCTTGTTGATCGTCTCGATCATGTGCACCGGGATACGGATGGTGCGCGCCTGGTCGGCGATCGAGCGGGTGATCGCCTGGCGGATCCACCAGGTCGCATAGGTCGAGAACTTGTAGCCGCGACGGTATTCGAACTTGTCCACCGCCTTCATCAGGCCGATGTTGCCTTCCTGAATCAGGTCGAGGAACTGCAGGCCGCGGTTGGTGTACTTCTTGGCGATCGAGATCACCAGACGCAGGTTCGCCTCGACCATTTCCTTCTTGGCGCGGCGGGCCTTGGCTTCGCCGATGGACATGCGACGGTTGATGTCCTTGATCTCGGCGACGGTCAGGCCGGTCTCGGTCTCGAGGTCGATCAGTTTTTGCTGGCAGGCGACGATGGCGGCGTCTTTCTCACCCAGGGCGGCGGCCCACTTGGTGTTGCGCTTGGCCAGGTCACCGGACCAGGTCTGGTCGGTCTCGTTGCTCGGGAACAGGCGCAGGAAGTCGGCGCGCGGCATGCGGGCATCACGCACGCACAGCTGCATGATGGCGCGTTCCTGCTGGCGCAGACGGTCCAGGGCGCTGCGTACACGCTCGACCAGTGCGTCGAACTGCTTCGGCACCAGCTTGATCGGCATGAACAGGTCGGCAAGGGCCTGCATGGCGCCGATGCTGTCCTTGTGGCTACGACCGTGCTTTTTCAGCACCTTGAGGGTGTCGATCAGCTGATCCTTGACCGCACCGAAACGCTGCGCGGCAACGACCGGATCCGGACCGCTTTCGGCCTCTTCCTCGTCATCGCCGTCGGCGTTTTCTTCGTCTTCTTCGTCTTCCTCTTCCTTCGCGGCAGCGGCCTTGGCACCTGGAATCGGCACTTCTTCGGTCGGCGCGGCGATGTTGTCATCAGGGTCGATGTAACCGCTGAGAACGTCAGACAGACGGCCACCTTCGCTGGTGACGCGATCATATTCGCCGAGGATGTAGTCGACGGTGCCCGGGAAGTGAGCAATGGCGCCCATGACTTCACGGATGCCTTCCTCGATACGCTTGGCGATTTCGATCTCGCCTTCGCGGGTCAGCAGTTCGACGGTACCCATCTCGCGCATGTACATGCGCACCGGGTCGGTCGTGCGGCCGATATCGGTCTCAACTGCCGCCAACGCGGCTGCGGCTTCTTCGGCTGCGGCTTCGTCGGTGTCGGCTTCCGCCAACAACAGGGCATCCGCATCCGGAGCACTCTCGAATACGTTGATCCCCATGTCGTTGATCATGCGGATGATGTCTTCCACCTGTTCCGGATCTGAAATATCCTCAGGCAGGTGGTCGTTGACCTCCGCGTAAGTCAGGTAGCCCTGCTCACGACCGCGGGTGATCAACTCTTTGATACGAGATTGCTGTTGCGCTTTTCCGGACATAACACCCTATCCACTGAAGGTCTTGGCGGGCAAAAAACAAGCCGAGGATTATACCCGAACCTGGACCTCACGCGCCAGATGAGGTCGGGTTTTGTGCTGGAACATTGCGTCTGAGCAGTTCGCGAAGCTTGGCGGTTTCTTCCCCGTCCAACTCGATTTGACGCGATTTTCTGATCAAATGTTCCAAGATGCGCTCGCGCTGGCGAGCTGACAAACTAGTTATAGTGTCGAAAAACTGTTGTTCAAGGTTGTCGGCATCGATCAACCATTCCTTTTCCGCCAGGGCGCGCAGCAGGCGGCCCTGCTCGGTGCCGTGCCAGCGTGCGATCAGCTGCATTGAGCTTAGCTTAGGATTTTTCTGCGCGGCCTCGATCAGCGCCACCAGCAGCTGGCTGTACATCTGCTCTTCGTCGGCGAAGTGGCTGGCGTCCTCGACCTTGCCGGCCAGCAGCGGGTGGTGCAGCAAGGTGCGCAGGGCCGAGAGTGTCGGCGGTTCGACCGGCGCTGGCACCCGTGGCGGGGCTTCGCCGCGCTGGCCGTCGCGCTGCCAGGGCTTGCCGCCTTTCTTGTCCCATGGCTTGCCGTCCCACTGTTTCTTGCTACCGCCTTTGTTTGGCGTCCAGGGACGTTGCTCCTGCTGCTGCGGCGTATAGTCGGGCGGGTAGTGCATGTCGCCATGGTCAGGCGTGTAGCTGGCCATGGCGTCGTAATCGTAGCCGGGGTCGTAGTCCGGCACGCTTGGCGTTGGCGCGCTCTGCGCCAGCTGCTCCATCTGCTGCGGGTCAAGCCCGGTGATGTCCTTCAGGCGGTTGCGCATCAATTGGCGCAGGTTGGCGCCCGGCACTTTCTCGATCAGCGGCGCGGCCAGTGTGACCATGTGCGCCTTGCCTTCCAGCGAGCGCGGGTCGGCTTCGTTGCTCAACTGCTCGAAGAAGTAGTCGGCCAAAGGCTGGGCGTGCTGGTTGATGCGGGCCTGGAAGGCGTCGGTGCCTTCGGCGCGCACCAGGCTGTCCGGATCTTCACCCTCGGGCAGGAACAGGAAGCGCGCGCGGCGGCCGTCTTGCAGGCTCGACAGGGTCGCCTCCAGGGCGCGCCAGGCGGCCTTGCGGCCGGCCTGGTCGCCGTCGAAGCAGAACAGCACGCTGGGCACCACGCGGAACAGGCGCTTGAGGTGCTCCTCGCTGGTGGAGGTGCCGAGGGTGGCCACCGCGTTGCGCAGGCCTTGTTGGGCCAGGGCGATGACGTCCATGTAGCCCTCGACCACGATGATCTCGTCGAGGTTGCGGTTGTGCTTGCGCGCCTCGTACAGGCCATACAGCTCCTGGCCCTTGTGGAATACCGGGGTTTCCGGGGAGTTCAGGTACTTGGGCTTGTCGTCGCCCAGTACCCGGCCGCCGAAGGCGATGACCCGGCCACGGCTGTCGCGGATCGGGAACATCACCCGATCACGGAAACGGTCGTAGCGCTTGCCGCTCTCGGCGTTCTCGATCAACAGGCCTGCGTCGATCATCACCTTTTGCTGCAACGCGTCGGCGCCCAGGTGCTTGAGCAGGTTGTCCCAGCCCGGCGGGGCGAAGCCCAGGCCAAAGTCGCGGGCGATCTCGCCGGACAGGCCGCGGCCCTTGAGGTAGTCCACCGCTGCCTTGCGAGTGGCATGGCCGCGCAGGGCCTGGCGATAGAACTCGCTGGCTGCTTCCAGCAGCGGGTACAGCGGTGAATCGGTTGGCTGGCGCGGCTTCTGTCCGCGGCGGCCCTCTTCCCGGGGTACCTCCATGCCGGCCGCGCGGGCCAGCTCCTCGACCGCCTGGGGGAAGTCCAGGTTGTCGTGGTCCATGATGAAGCCCAGCGCGTTGCCGCCGGCGCCGCAGCCGAAGCAGTAGTAGAACTGCTTGTCGGGGCTGACGGTGAAGGAGGGGCTCTTTTCCTTGTGGAACGGGCAGCAGGCGGACAGGTTCTTGCCGGTCTTCTTCAGCTGGACGCGCGAACTCACCACATCGACGATGTCGGTGCGGTTGAGAAGGTCATCGATGAAGCTCTGGGGAATCAGCCCGGCCATGGCAGTCTCGTCATCTGGCAACTGGCAAGTCTAAACGCTTGTGCGCGGGTTTGGCGTGGGGTATCTCGCAGGAAGAGGAGTGTGCTCGTCACCAGCCCATGAAGGGCTCGTCAGAAAGGACGTGCACGCCTGGTCGAGGACCAGTTCTGACGCGTTGATGCGGGTTGCCCATGGCTTTTGCCGGGGCGCCCAAGGCGCATGGCCAAGGGTTTGAAGCGACCGCTGCCATCAGCCCGGCACGAGGCCGGGCATGGCAGAAGCTTTGCGTAGAACGGCTGTACTTAGTACAGACGAACGGCGCGGCGCTGTTCGCGCTGAACCTTCTTGGCGTGACGCTTTACAGCGGCAGCGGCTTTGCGCTTGCGCTCGGCGGTCGGCTTCTCGTAAAACTCGCGGCTACGAACTTCAGCCAGTACACCGGCTTTTTCGCAGGAGCGCTTGAAACGACGCAGAGCTACGTCGAAGGGTTCGTTCTCTTTAACTTTGACGGCTGGCATCCAGGGCTACCTTAATTCATTACCGGGGTAGACGTGCTCCTGGCAAAACATAAGGTGTGCTGGAGAACGTCGGTTTTCAAGGGTTGCGGATGTTAACCCTTAGCTGGCCGGAATGCAAAGCCTCTGATCGAAAACCGCTGGTCGGCACCGGACACGGGGACTATCATGCGCGCCTTCGAATTCAGCCTCAACAAGGCACGGACCCATGCTAGTACTGGGATTGGAAACATCCTGCGACGAAACTGGCGTCGCATTATACGACAGCGAGCGCGGCCTGCTGGCCGACGCGCTGTTCAGCCAGATCGACCTGCACCGCGTCTATGGCGGCGTGGTGCCCGAGCTCGCCTCGCGCGACCACGTCAAGCGCATGCTGCCGCTGATTCGCCAGGTGCTGCAGGAAGCCGACTGCGTCGCCACCGAGATCGACGCCATCGCCTACACCGCAGGTCCCGGCCTGGTCGGCGCGCTGCTGGTGGGCGCCTCCTGCGCCCAGGCGCTGGCCTTTGCCTGGGATATTCCGGCGATCGGTGTGCACCATATGGAAGGCCACCTGCTGGCGCCGATGCTCGAGGAGCAGCCGCCGGAATTTCCGTTCGTCGCTTTGTTGGTGTCCGGTGGCCACACCCAGCTGGTGCGCGTCGATGGCATCGGCCAGTACGAGCTGTTGGGCGAGAGCCTGGACGACGCCGCTGGCGAAGCCTTCGACAAGACCGCCAAGCTGATCGGCCTCAATTATCCGGGCGGCCCCGAGATCGCCCGCCTGGCCGAGCAAGGCACGCCCGGGCGCTTCGTGTTCCCGCGGCCGATGTGCGATCGGCCGGGCCTGCAGTTCAGCTTCAGCGGCCTCAAGACCTTCGCCCTGAACACCTGGCAGCAATGCCGCGACGCCGGGGACGACAACGAGCAAACCCGTTGCGACGTGTCGCTGGCGTTCCAGCAGGCGGTGGTGGAGACTCTGACCATCAAGTGCAAGCGTGCGCTCAAGCAGACTGGCCTCAAACGCCTGGTCATCGCCGGTGGCGTGAGCGCCAACAAGGCCTTGCGCGTTTCGCTGGAAGAAATGCTGGCCAGCATCAAGGGCAACGTCTATTACGCCCGTCCACGGTTCTGTACCGACAACGGCGCGATGATCGCCTATGCCGGTTGCCAGCGCCTGTTGGCCGGGCAGCGGCAGGACCTGGCCATCAGCGTGCAGGCGCGCTGGCCGATGGAGCAGTTGCCGGCGGTGTGAAAGGTGCCGGCTTGTGCGGGCGTCTCAGAAATGGCGCTCGCGCCCGGCGAACAGGTCGCGCAGGTTGCTGCGGTGGCGCCAGACGATCAGGATCGTCAGTACCGTCATCGGCAGCAGCGCTTCGGGTTCGCGCCAGGCCAGCAGCGGCAGCGTCAATGGCGTGGCGATCAACGCCGCCAGCGAGCTGGTGCGGGTGAGGTAGAAGGTCAGCAGCCAGGCGCCGATGGCCAGCAGCGCGGCGGGAAAGTACAACGCCATGAGCATGCCGGCGGCAGTGGCCACGCCCTTGCCGCCCTGGAAACGGAAGTACACCGGGAACAGATGGCCGAGCACCGCGCAGATGCCGACCCAGGCCTGCTCCTGCTGGTCGAGCCCGGCCAGGCGGGCCAGCAGTACTGGCAACATGCCCTTGCACAGGTCGCCGAGCAGCGTCAGGATCGCCAGTTTGCGGCCGGCCAGGCGTAGCATGTTGGTCGCGCCGGCATTGCCCGAGCCGCTGGAGCGCGGGTCGGGGCTGCCGCTGAGGCGGCTCAGGACGATGGCGAAGGACAGAGAGCCGAGCAGGTAGGCAAGCAGCGCCAGTGACCAAAACATGCTAACTATTCCGGGCGAGGACGCCCTGATTCTAACGGCGCCCGTCGCCCTTGTCGTGCTGTGGAGAGAAGTGCTTGGACAGAGTGTTCATCGAAGGCCTGGAAGTCGATACCGTCATCGGTGCCTATGACTGGGAGCGGGATATTCGCCAATGCCTGCGCCTTGACCTGAGTTTCGCCTGGGACAACCGCCCGGCGGCGGCCGGTGACGACCTGTCGCTGGCCCTGGACTACGCCAGTGTCTCGGCGCGCGTCCAGGCCTTCGCCGAGCAGGCGCGCTTCGAACTGGTGGAGACCTTTGCCGAGCGTCTGGTGGCCGTACTGATGGAAGAGTTCAAGATCCCGTGGGTGCGGCTGAAACTGACCAAACCGGGTGCGGTGCCTGCGGCCCGGGGCGGCGTTGGCGTGGAGATCGAGCGCGGATGTCTCTGAGTACCGTATATCTCGGGCTGGGTAGCAACATCGACCGCGAGCGGCACCTGTGCGCCGGGCTCGATGCCCTGGCTGCGATACTCATCGACATGCGTTGCTCGCCGGCGTTCGAAAGCCAGGCAGTGGGTATCAAGAGCGGGCCATTCATCAACTTCGTGGTGACCGGCAAGACCGACCTGCCGCTGCTGGAGCTGGACCGCCGGCTGAAGTTCATCGAAGCGGAAAATGGCCGCTACGCACCCGACCGCAAGGGCCTTCCGCTGGATATCGACGTGCTGCTGTACGACGATCTGCATGGCACCTTCAACGGCTTGGTGCTGCCGCGGGCGGAGATCCTGAAGAACGCGTTCGTGCTGTGGCCCTTGTCTTTGCTGGCGCCCCAACGGGTGCACCCTGGGGTCGGCAAGCCCATGGCGCAGTTGTGGGAAGAGGCGAGCATCGATCAGGTACTGGCGCCGGTGCCGTTCGAGTGGCGTGGGCTGCAGCTCACGCAGGTCTGAGCCGCACTTGCGATCGCGGAGCAAGCCCTCTTCCACCAATCGGACTTGCTCCCTGCGATGGGCTCACTGCTGCGTGTAGGCCTTCAGCGCCTCAAGCCTTTGCGCCTTCAGCGCCTCCCCCAAGGCTTGGCCGGTCAGCCCCTGTTGCACAAGCGGCTTCACATCCACGGCCCGAGCCGCCGCAGCTGCATCGCGCAGATACCTGCCTTGTGGATAACTCGAGTCCACTGCCGCCATTTCACACGCGGCAATGAAGTCGTCGAAACGCTGCGGCCGACGATACACATCAAACTTCTGCAGCATTTCCAGCAGGCTTGTCGGCTCAAGTGCCAGAGCTTGATCGGCCTGTTCGGCGAACTCCCCCACCAGTATCGCCAGTTCCTGGCATTCGCGTGGGACCTTGAAGCGCTGGTTGAGTGCTTTGATCGCCGTTGATTCCAATCCGCGCAGCAGGCAAGCCCAACGCACAGGCAGGGATTGCTGGTGCCTGGCCGCCTGGTGCAGTGCAGTCAGTGTATCGGTGCCGTGCTCCAGCTCTGGCATCAGCTCTTTCAGTGCGCCGCAACTGCGCAGCACCTCGACGAACACCTGTGGCTCGTTTTCCATCAATGCCCGTTCGATCTCCTTCCAGCTGCGTTCGGCAGTAAGCGCCTGCAGTTCGCCCGACTCGGCGATCTGCCGCATGAGGGCAAGGGTTTCGTCGGCCACCTCGAAACCCAGAGGTGCATAGCGCGTCGCAAAGCGCGCAACACGCAACACTCGCAGTGGATCTTCTGCGAATGCCGGGGAAACATGGCGAAGGATTCGGTTATCCAGGTCTGCCTTGCCGTGGTAGGGGTCGTACAGCTGGCCGTGTTCGTCCTCGGCCATGGCGTTGATGGTCAGGTCGCGGCGAATCAGGTCTTCTTCGAGGGTGACGTCGGGGCTTGCGTGGAAGGTGAAACCGCCATAACCGCGCCCGCTCTTGCGCTCGGTGCGGGCCAGGGCGTACTCCTCACCGGACCTGGGGTGAAGAAAAACCGGAAAATCCGCGCCCACCGGGCGGTAGCCCAGGGCCTGCATCTGTTCGACGCTGGCGCCAACCACCAGCCAGTCGACGTCGCTGACCGGACGGCCGAGCAGGCGGTCACGCACAGCGCCGCCAACCTTGTAGATCTGCATGTGAAACCTCCATTTCTGCCGACAGGATACCCTGTCGGCAGAAATGGAGGTGTGTGATGGCTAGAGGTGGTGTACCACGGCCAGGTCCATGCGTCCGTAGTCGCCGGCATCGCTGTGCTCGCTGCGCGGTGGCATGTGGTGGGTCTTCATCACCTGATCGCCCTGCACGGTCTCCAGGTGAATGTCGAAGCCCCACAGGCGGTGCAGGTGCTTGAGCACCTCCTCGGTGGAGTCGCCCAGGGGTTTGCGGTTGTGCTGCTGGTGGCGCAAGGTCAGCGAGCGGTCGCCACGCCGGTCGATGCTCCAGATCTGCACGTTGGGCTCGCGGTTGCCCAGGTTGTACTGCGCGGCCAGCTGCTCGCGGATGGTGCGGTAGCCGTCCTCGTCATGGATCGCCGGCACCAGCAGGTCGTCGCGCTGGTCGTCGTCGAGGATGCTGAACAGCTTGAGGTCACGCATCACCTTGGGTGACAGGTACTGCAGGATGAAGCTCTCATCCTTGAAGCTGCTCATGGCGAACTTGATCGTCGACAGCCAGTCGCTGCCGGCGATGTCCGGGAACCAGCGGCGATCCTCCTCGGTAGGGTGCTCGCACATGCGGCGGATGTCGGTGTACATGGCAAAGCCCAGAGCATAGGGGTTGATACCGCTGTAATACGGGCTGTCGAAGCCTGGCTGGAACACCACGCTGGTGTGCGACTGCAGAAACTCCATCATGAAGCCTTCGGTGATCAGCCCCTCGTCGTAGAGGTCGTTCATCAGGGTGTAGTGCCAGAAGGTCGCCCAGCCTTCGTTCATCACCTGGGTTTGGCGCTGCGGGTAGAAATACTGGGCGATCTTGCGCACGATGCGCACCACTTCGCGCTGCCAGGGCTCCAGCAGCGGGGCGTGCTTCTCGATGAAGTAGAGGATGTTCTCCTGGGGTTCTGCCGGGAAGCGCGCGTCGTCTTTCTCGCCGCCCTTTTCGGCGCCCTTGGGGATGGTGCGCCAGAGGTCGTTGATCTGCCGTTGCAGGTGCTCTTCGCGCTCCTTCTGCCGGCGGCGTTCTTCCTCGGCGGAAATGGGGTAGGGGCGCTTGTAGCGGTCCACGCCGTAGTTCATCAGGGCATGGCAGGAGTCGATCAGGTCCTCGACGGCATCGATGCCGTGGCGCTCCTCGCATTGGGCGATGTACTGCTTGGCGAACACCAGGTAATCGATGATCGAGCTGGCGTCGGTCCAGGTGCGGAACAGGTAGTTGCCCTTGAAGAAGCTGTTGTGGCCGTAGCAGGCGTGGGCGATCACCAGTGCCTGCATGCACATGGTGTTCTCTTCCATCAGGTAGGCGATGCACGGATCGGAGTTGATCACGATCTCGTAGGCCAGGCCCATCTGGCCACGGCTGTAGGACTTCTCGGTACTGAGGAACTGCTTGCCGTAGGACCAGTGGTGATAGCCCAGCGGCATGCCCACCGAGGCGTAGGCGTCCATCATCTGCTCGGCGGTGATCACTTCGATCTGGTTGGGGTAGGTGTCCAGGGCGTAGCGGGCGGCCAGGCGACTGATCTCGCGGTCGTAGGTCTGGATCAGCTCGAACGTCCATTCGGAACCGGTGGAAATGGGCTGGCGTCTCTGCTCTCTGGCGGTCATGTGGCTAACCTGCGCTGGAAGAGTTCACGGAAGACCGGGTAGATGTCGCCGGCCGATACCAACTGCTGCTGGGCGAAGGTGTCGGGGAACGCCTCGCCGATGCGCTCGTATTCGTACCACAGCGCCTGGTGTTCGCGTGGGGTGATCTCGACATAAGTGTAGTACTGCACGTGCTGCATGATCTGATTGGCGAGAATGTCGCGGCAGATCGGCGAGTCGTCGTTCCAGTTGTCGCCGTCCGAGGCCTGGGCGGCGTAGATATTCCAGTCACTGGCCGGGTAACGCTCGGCCATGATTTCCTGCATCAGCTTGAGCGCGCTGGAGACGATGGTGCCGCCGGTCTCGCGGGAATAGAAGAACTCTTCCTCGTCCACTTCGCGGGCGCTGGTGTGATGGCGGATGAACACGACCTCGATGCGGTCGTAGTTCCGCTTGAGGAACAGGTACAGCAGGATGAAGAAGCGCTTGGCGATGTCCTTGGTGGCCTGGGTCATGGAGCCGGACACGTCCATCAGGCAGAACATCACCGCCTTGGAGCTGGGGTTGGGCTGCTTGACCAGCAGGTTGTACTTCAGGTCGAAGGTGTCGAGAAACGGCAGGCGGTTGATGCGCGCCTTTAGGCGTTCGATCTCGCTCTCGGTGTCCTGGATGTCGGTGAAGTTGTCCGGTTCCTCGACCTTGAGCCGCTCCAGTTCCTTTTGCGCCTCGCGCAACAGGGCACGGCTGCTGCCGGTCAGGGCGATGCGCCGGGCGTGGGCAGAGCGCAGGGTGCGCACGATGTTGATGCGCGACGGGTTGCCCTCGTTGGCAATGCCTGCGCGCACGGTCTTGAAGGTGTCGGCCCCGGTCAGGTGGCGCTTGACCAGGTTGGGCAGCTCCAGGTCCTCGAACATGAATTCGAGGAATTCTTCCTGGGTGATCTGGAACACGAAGTCGTCCATGCCCTCGCCGGAGTTGCCCGCCTTGCCGCGGCCACCGCCACCGCCGCCACCTTGTGGCCGGGCGATGTGTTCGCCGGCGGTGAATTCCTTGTTGCCGGGATGGACGATGGTCTGCTTGCCGCCGCGACCGTGGTGCAGCACGGGTTCATCGATGTCGCGACCCGGGATGCTGATCTGTTCGCCATGCTCCATGTCCATGATGGAGCGGCGACTCACGGCCTCTTCGACGGCCTTCTTGATGTGTTCACGGTAACGCCGCAGGAAGCGCTGGCGGTTGACCGTGCTCTTGTTCTTGCCGTTCAGGCGTCGGTCGATTACGTAGCTCATGGTCCCTCCGGTAGCTGGGAACAGCTGCACGCTTCAAGCTACGAGCTGCACGTAAAAGCAGCCGCCGCCGCCCGGGCTGGCAAGGCCAGCCTCGGACGCACGGCGTGTAGCGTGTCGCTTTATTGCGATTTCCTGACCCGCAGGTACCATTCCGACAGCAGTCGAACCTGCTTGTCGGTGTAGCCACGCTCCACCATCCGGGTGACGAAGTCGTTGTGCTTCTGTTGATCCTCCTTGCTGGCCTTGGCGTTGAAGCTGATGACCGGCAGCAGGTCCTCTGTGTTGGAGAACATCTTCTTCTCGATCACCACCCGCAGCTTCTCGTAGCTGAGCCAGCTGGGGTTCTTGCCGTTGTTGTTGGCCCGGGCGCGCAGCACGAAGTTGACGATCTCGTTGCGGAAGTCCTTCGGATTGCTGATGCCAGCTGGCTTCTCGATCTTCTCCAGCTCCTCGTTGAGGGCGATGCGGTTGAGGATCTCGCCGGTTTCCGGGTCGCGGTATTCCTGGTCCTGGATCCAGAAGTCGGCGTACAGCACATAGCGGTCGAAGATGTTCTGGCCGTATTCGCTGTAGGACTCCAGGTAGGCGGTCTGGATCTCCTTGCCGATGAACTCGATGTAGCGCGGCGCCAGGTATTCCTTCAGGTAGCGCAGGTAGCGCTCGCGCACCTCGGCCGGGAACTGTTCCTGCTCGATCTGCTGCTCCAGCACATACAGCAGGTGCACCGGGTTGGCCGCCACCTCGTGAGGGTCGAAGTTGAACACCTTGGAGAGGATCTTGAAGGCGAAGCGGGTCGACAGGCCGTTCATGCCCTCGTCGACGCCCGCGGCGTCGCGGTACTCCTGGATCGACTTGGCTTTCGGGTCGGTGTCCTTGAGGTTCTCGCCGTCGTACACGCGCATCTTCGAGTAGATGTTGGAGTTCTCGGGCTCTTTCAGGCGCGAGAGCACGGTGAACTGGGCCAGCATCTTCAAAGTGTCAGGCGCGCAATGGGCCTTGGCCAGGGAGCTGTTGACCAGCAGCTTGTCGTAGATCTTGATCTCGTCACTGACGCGCAGGCAGTACGGCACCTTGACGATGTAGATCCGGTCGATGAAGGCCTCGTTGTTCTTGTTGTTGCGGAAGGTATGCCACTCCGATTCGTTGGAGTGGGCCAGCAGGATCCCGGAGTAGGGGATCGCGCCCAACCCCTCGGTGCTGTTGTAGTTGCCTTCCTGGGTCGCGGTGAGCAACGGGTGCAGGACCTTGATCGGCGCCTTGAACATCTCGACGAATTCCATCAGGCCCTGGTTGGCCCGGCACAGCGCGCCCGAGTAGCTGTAGGCGTCGGCGTCGTTCTGCGGGAATTCCTCGAGCTTGCGGATATCCACCTTGCCCACCAGGGCCGAAATGTCCTGGTTGTTCTCGTCGCCCGGCTCGGTCTTGGCGATGGCGATCTGGTTGAGGATGGACGGGTAGAGCTTGACCACCCTGAACTTGCTGATGTCGCCGCCGAATTCCTGCAGGCGCTTGGTGGCCCAGGGCGACATGATGGTGTTGAGGTAGCGGCGCGAGATGCCGTATTCCTCTTCGAGGATCTGGCCGTCCTCGGCGGCGTTGAACAGGCCCAGGGGCGATTCGAACACCGGCGAGCCCTTGATGGCGTAGAACGGCACCTTCTCCATCAGTTGCTTGAGTTTCTCGGCCAGCGACGATTTACCGCCGCCCACCGGACCCAGCAGGTAGAGGATCTGTTTCTTCTCTTCCAGGCCTTGGGCGGCGTGGCGGAAGTAGGAGACGATCTGGTCGATGCACTCTTCCATGCCATGGAAGTCGGCAAAGGCCGGATAACGACGGATCACCTTGTTGGAGAAGATCCGCGACAGCCTGGAGTTGCTTGAGGTGTCGATCAGCTCTGGTTCGCCGATGGCCAGCAACAGCCGCTCGGCCGCCGAGGCATAGGCACTGCGATCCTCTTTGCACAGCTCGAGGTACTCCTGCAGCGAAAGTTCTTCCTGGCGGGTGGACTCGAAACGTTGTTGGAAGTGGCTAAAAATGCTCATGACGTCACCTCGCTCGATACGTGGAGACGACGCCGGATCAGTCAGCTGATGCTGGCATGCAACCGGGCTCGCCGATTGCTGTATACCCCCCAGAACACCTTGGAACGCTACCGATGACCCGCACGCCGGTGTACCGGCTCTCCCCTTTTTTGGATGGCCTGGGCTTAAGGATAGTTGGTTATACGCAAGGTCAAGGGCAGGGAGCCGAGAAGACGCCTGCGACCGTTCGTCAGGTCGGTCGCAAGCCCGCGCCGAGCGCGGGCTGGAGGAAAAATGAAAAAATTATTCGGCGCTGCCCTGGGCGGTTTCCGCCGGGTAGGTGTTGCGCCACAGCTCGAAGCCACCATCGATGCTGTAGACGTTGGAGAAGCCCTGGCCGACCAGGTAGGCGGCGGCGCTCTGGCTGGAATTGCCGTGGTAGCAGACAACCAGTGTAGGCGCGTCCAGGTCGGCGTTGCGGATGAAATCGGCAACCGAGTGATTATCCAGATGAGTGGCGCCGGCGATGTGCCCGGCGGCAAAGGCCTGCGGGTCGCGAATGTCGACCACGACCGCGCCTTGCGCACGCAATTCGAGGGCTTGCTCGGGGGTAATGCGCTTGAATTCGCTCATGGGTGCGGTTCCTTCAGGGATGTTCATTGAGTGGCGCCGGCGGGCGTGGGGTGCCCTCGCGGGTGCAGTCGCAGCGGTGGAGTTCACCACTGTCGACATTGTACAGGGTCATCGCGCCGCCCCAGACGCAGCCGGTGTCCAGGGCGATCACGCCGGGCACGTCGACACGGCCTTCGAGGGCGGCCCAGTGGCCGAAGAGGATCCTCACATGGCGCGAGCGACGGTCCGGGTGGGCAAACCACGGCTTGTAGCCCTTGGGGGCGCTGTCGGCGCCCTCCTTGGTCTTGAGGTCGAGCTTGCCGGCGGCGGTGCAGAAGCGCATGCGGGTGAAGTAGTTGGTGATCACCCGCAGGCGTTCGACGCCGGCCAGGTCCTTGCTCCACTTGTTCGGCTCGTTGCCGTACATGCCGTCCAGGTACAGCTTCAGGCGGCTGTCGTCGCGCAGCACTTCCTCGACCTCGGCCGCCAGCTCCAGCGCTTTGCCCAGGGTCCATTGCGGCGGGATGCCAGCATGGACCATGGCGATGCCACGGACTTCGTCGTAGTGCAGCAGCTTCTGTTGGCGCAGCCAGTCCAAGAGCTGGTCGGCGTCCGGGGCTTCGATGATCTCGCGCAGGGTGTCGCTTTTCTTCAGCCGCTCGACGTTGTGCCCGGCCGCCAGCAGGTGCAGGTCGTGATTGCCCAGCACGCAGACCAGCGCCTGGCGGATCGAATAGAGGTAGCGCAGGGTCTCGAGGGACTCGGGGCCGCGGTTGACCAGGTCGCCCACCAGCCAAAGACGGTCGACCGCCGGGTTGAAGTGCACGCGTTCGAGCAGGCACTTGAGCGGTTGTAGGCAGCCTTGCAGGTCGCCGACGGCATAGGTGGCCATCAGTGCAGGGCCCCAGGCACGGCAAGGCGGAATGGGGCAATTGTGGCGTCGAAGCGCTTGCCGTCTTCGGCGAACATCTGGTAGCTGCCCTGCATGGTGCCGACGCGGGTGCTGATGACCGCGCCGCTGCTGTAGGTGTGGCTTTGGCCGGGCTCGATCAGCGGCTGCTGGCCAATCACGCCGGCGCCACGCACTTCCTCGACTTCGCCGTCACCGTTGGTGATCAGCCAGTGGCGGGACATCAGCTTGGCGGTGACCGTGCCGTTGTTCTGTACGGTGATGGTGTAGGCGAAGGCGAAACGGCTGCTTTCGGGGTCGGATTGTTCTTTGAGGTAGCGGGTCACGACGCTGACGTCGATCTGATAGCGGGGGTCGGACATGCAAGGGCCTTGGGCGAACTGACGCAATAACGCAGTCTAGGCCATTGGCGGGGGTGGAGGCCAGTTATCACTGACCACGGGGCAAGCCCGCTCCCACGCAGAGAGCGGGCGCGTGGTCAGCCCTGCTGTTCGGCCAGCTTGTCGGCCAGGCGCACGAAGGCGGCCAGGTCCAGCTGTTCGGGGCGCAGGCTGCCGTCGACGCCGGCGGCTTCGATGGCCGCGCTGTCGAGCAGGCCTTTCAGGGTGTTGCGCAGGGTCTTGCGGCGCTGGTTGAACGCCTCGCGTACTACCTGTTCCAGCAGCCGTGCATCCTTGGCCGGGTGTGGCAGCACTGCGTGCGGCACCAGGCGGACGATGGCCGAGTCCACTTTCGGCGGCGGGTTGAAGGCGCCAGGGCCAACGTTGAACAGGTGCTCGACCCGGCAGTGGTACTGCACCATGATCGACAAACGGCCCCAGTCACCGCCACCCGGGCCTGCAGCCATGCGCTCGACCACTTCCTTTTGCAGCATGAAGTGCATGTCGCGGATCAGCCCGGCATGGCTGAGCAGGTGGAAGATCAGCGGGGTGGAGATGTTGTAGGGCAGGTTGCCGACCACCTTGAGGCTGCGCTCAGGCACGCCCAGCTGGTTGAAGTCGAACTTCAGGGCATCGCCCTGGTGCAGGCGGAAGTTGTCGCGCCCGGCGAACTTGTGTTGCAGGATCGGCACCAGGTCTTTGTCCAGCTCCACCACGTCCAGCTGTGCGCCGCTACCCAGCAGGCCCTCGGTCAGGGCGCCCTGGCCGGGGCCGATCTCCAGCAGGTGTTCGCCGGCCTTGGCGTTGATCGCCCGCAGGATGCGATCGATGATTCCGGCGTCGTGCAGGAAGTTCTGGCCGAAGCGCTTGCGCGCCCGGTGTTGATAGTGCTCGGTCATGGTCGGTTCTCGGCCATCTGGTAGGCGGTTTCCAATGCGACGCGCAGGCTGCCGGTGTCGATCCGGCCGGTGCCGGCCAGGTCCAGGGCGGTGCCGTGGTCGACCGAGGTGCGGATGATCGGCAGGCCCAGCGTCACGTTGACCGCGGCGCCAAAGCCCTTGTACTTGAGTACGGGCAGGCCTTGGTCGTGGTACATCGCCAGCACCGCGTCGCAGTGCTCCAGATATTTGGGGGTAAACAGGGTATCGGCCGGCAGCGGACCGTGCAGGTCCATGCCTTCGGCGCGCAGGCGCTGCAGCACCGGCTCGATGATGTCGATTTCTTCGCGGCCCAGGTGGCCGCCTTCTCCGGCATGCGGATTGAGCCCGCAGACCAGGATGCGTGGGTTGGCGATGCCGAACTTGTCGCGCATGTCCGCATGCAGGATGCGGGTGACGCGCTCCAGACGTTCGCCGGTGATGGCGTCGGCGATATCGCGCAGGGGCAGGTGGGTGGTCACCAGGGCCACGCGTAGTCCTCGGGTGGCCAGCATCATCACCACTTGCGCGGTGTGGGTGAGGTCGGCGAGGAATTCGGTGTGCCCGGAGAAGGCGATCCCGCTCTCGTTGATCACACCCTTGTGCACGGGGGCGGTGATCATCCCGGCGAACTGCCCGTCGAGGCAGCCCTGGCCGGCCCGGGTCAGTGTCTCCAGGACGAACGCGGCGTTGGCCTTGTCCAGCTGCCCGGCCAGCACCGGGTTGGCCAGTGGCGTGTCCCAGACGTACAGGCTGCCGGCGGGGGCTGGCAGGCTGGGGAAACTGTCGGGGGTGACGGGTAGCAGGCTGACGGCCAGCCCCAGCTGCGCGGCCCGCTCGGCGAGCAGGTCACGGCTGGTGATGGCGATCAGGGGGTGGGGCTGGGCCTCGGCGGCGAGCAGCAGGCACAGGTCGGGACCTATGCCGGCCGGCTCGCCGGGCGTGACGGCGAAGCGCTGGGGCTTCACTGGGCGGCCTGGTCAGCGCCAGGCAGCTTGATTTCAACGTAGGCTTCGTCGCGGATCTGGCGCAGCCAGTTCTGCAGCTCTTCGTCGTACTTGCGGTTGCGCAGGACGTTCATAGCCTGCTGCTCGCGCGCCTGCTCGGTGCTGTCGGTGGCGCGGCGGCCCAGCACTTCCAGCACATGCCAGCCGTATTGGGTCTTGAACGGCTTGGTCACCACGCCTTGCTGGGCGTTGGCCATCTGCTCGCGGAACTCCGGCACCAGGCTGTTCGGGTCGACCCAGTTGAGGTCGCCGCCGTTGAGCGCGGAGCCCGGGTCTTCCGAGAAGCTCTTCGCCAGTTCGGCGAAGTCTTCACCGTTCTGGATCCGGTCGTACAGGCGCTCGGCCAATTGCTCGGTGGCGGCTTCGCTGCGGATCTCGCTCGGCTTGATCAGGATGTGGCGCACATGCACTTCGTCGCGCAGGATGCTCTCGCTGCCGCCACGCTTCTCCTCGAGTTTGAGGATGATGAAGCCGTTGGGGATGCGGATCGGCTGGGTAATGTCACCAATGGCCATGCTGCTGAGCATCTTGGCAAAGTCAGGTGGCAGCTGGCCGGCCTTGCGCCAGCCCATCTCGCCGCCTTCCAGGGCGTTCTCGCTGGCGGAGCGCTCAATGGCCATCTGACCGAAGTCCTTGCCCTGCCGGAGTTGCTGGTAGACATCGCCGACCTGGCGGGCGGCGGCCTGGATGGCTTCCGAGTTGGCGCCTTCCGGGGTCGGGATAAGGATGTTGGCCAGGCGGTACTCTTCCGACATCTGCATCTTGCCCAGGTCCGAGTTGAGGAAGTTCTTCACTTCCTGCTCGGACACCTGGATACGCTCGGCCACGCGACGTTGACGTACGCGGCTGATGACCATCTCGCGCTTGATCTGCTCGCGGGCATCGTCGTACGACAGGCCATCGTGGGCCAGGGCGGCGCGGAACTGCTCCAGCGACATGCCATTGCGCTGGGCAATGGTGGCGACGGCCTGGTTCAGTTCTTCGTCGGTAATGCGGATGCCCGAGCGCTCGCCGATCTGCAGTTGCAGGTTTTCGACGATCAGGCGCTCCAGTACCTGCTGCTGCAGGGCGGCGGCAGGCGGCACGCCACCACCGCGCTTGGCGATGGTCTGCTGCACTTCGCGCACGCGCTGGTCCAGCTGGCTCTGCATGACCACGTCGTTGTCGACGGTGGCCACGATGCGGTCGATGGGCTGTACCGCGGCATGCACCGCGCCACTCAGCATTGCGGCGCCCAGCATCAGCGGGCGCAGACGATCAATAAGCTTGCTCTTCACGTGTACGGTAACCTTGAATGCCTTTGTCCAGGAACGTTTCGACCTTGTTGCCGACTACACCGCCGAGGCCCTTGAGCACGATCTGCAGGAAGATGCCGTGGTCGCCTTTCTCGTTTTCAGGCGTGGCCTGACTGAAGTCGTCTTCATCAACCCAGTAGCGTTTGATCAACCTGATCTTCCAGCAGCAGCTGTCATACTCGAGGCCACCCATGGCTTCCAATGTCCGGTTGCGGTTGTAGTCGTGCTGCCAACGGCTGATAACACTCCATTGCGGCACCAGCGGCCAGATAACCGAGAAGTCGTGCTGCTGGATCTTGTAATAGTCCTTGATGTAATTCGGGCTACCAGGCGTACCGTAGTCACCACCGCCGACTTTCCAGGTACCCGTGATCGAGTCGTAGGTAATCAGGTCGTTACGGTAGCGATAGCCGAGGTTGACGATCTTGTTCGGATTGTCTTCAGGCTGGTAGTGGAACATCGCGCTGCCCGAGCGGGTGCTACGAGTATCGGGATCCCAGTTGAAGTCTGAGTTGAATCTCCAGTCGCGATTGAATGCATACTCGTATTCAAGCGCGTACGGCGATACGTCCGATTTGCTGTCGACACGTGTGCGCGGGTCGATGCCGGGCAGTTGTACCTTGCGGTCCCTGAAGTAGAACGCCTGGCCGATGCTGAAGCGCTGGCGCTGGAAACCGTTTTCTTCGATCCAGCGGTTGGTCACACCCAGCGAGAGCTTGTTCTCGTCACCGATACGATCAGTACCGCTGAAACGGTTGTCACGGAACAGCGAGGCATAGTTGAAGGTGTTTTCGCTGCTGTCGAAGATCGGAATGTCCGCTTGGTCCTTGTAGGGGACATAGAGATAGAACAGGCGAGGCTCAAGTGTTTGGCGATACTTCGTACCGAACAGTTGAGTATTGCGGTCGAAATACAGGCCACTGTCGACGCTGAATACCGGAATGTCACGGTTTTGACTGCTCTTGTAATCTCCGAACAGGCGGCGAGTTTCAGCGCCGGAAGCGGCAACATCGGTTTTTCCTTTGCTGTCGAGGTCCAGGTCATACTGGGTATAGACATACTTCAACTTCGGGGTGAAGAAACCGTAGCTGGCTTCCATCGGCAGGCTGATGGCCGGCGCTAAATTCAGTCGAGTGCCGTTTGCACGGGCAATACCAAAGACGTTTTGGTCGAGACGACGACCGAGGCCACCGCCGCTGTTGTCAGGAAGACCATCTTTGTTGAGCACGAAGTCGTCTTTCAGGTCTCTATCAAATCGTACGGCTTCGGTTTGATAGGTGAAGTCGAGTCCTGCCGGATGATACGGCAACATTCCGTTGATGTTGATTTGCGGCAGCCGATCATATGGCGTGATCTGCGAGATGGTGGCCATCTCGTAGGCATGCATATTCAGCCGGGCGTTGTAGTTGTCGCCGCGGTAGGTAAGCGTTCCACGCTGATTCACCACATCCCGCTTCTCTACACCGATCTGGTCGGACTCCAGGTCCTGGAAGTAGAACGGGTCACTGATGTCGGTGTAGTCCACCTCGGCCAACAGGCGATCATCCAGGCCACCCTTGTGCTGCCAGTTGACCATCCAGCGTTCTTTCTTATAGTCCGTCTGCAGTTTGCGATCATCATCCTGGTCGCTCAGGTAGGCGCCGCCGAACTGACCTTCGCTGGACTTGGTCAGGTAGCGGAACTCGCCTTCCATCAGCATGCCGCGCTTGGCCATGTAGCGCGGGTACAACGTGGCGTCGTAGTTAGGCGCCAAGTTGAAGTAGTACGGGGTGACCAGCATGAAGCCGGTGTCGCTGCTGGAGCTGAACGATGGCGGCAGGAAGCCGGACTGGCGACGGTCGTCGATCGGGAAGTAGATGTACGGCGTGTAGAACACCGGGAAATCCTTGACCCGCAGCGTCACGTTGGTCGCGGTGCCGAAGCCGGTGGCCGGGTTCAGGGTGATGTTGTTGCCCTTGAGCTGCCACGCGTTACTGCCCGGCTCACAGGTGGTATAGGTACCGTCCTTGAGGCGGATGATGGCGTTCTCGGCGCGCTTGGCGTACAGCGCGTTGCCGCGGATGTGCGACTTGTGCATCACGTATTCGGCGTTGTCGACCCGGGCTTCGCCGGTGTCGAGCTGGATCTGCGCCTCGTCACCGACCACCAGCGAGCCGTTGTCGCGGATCTTGACGTTGCCCTTGAGCTCGCCCCGGTTCTCGGCCTGATACAGGTTGGCCTCATCGGCCTCGGCCTGCATGCTGCCCTGGCGCATGACCACGTCACCGGCGAGGGTGGCGATCTGCTGCTCCTGCTGGTACTTGGAGACCTTGGCGTTGATGTAGGTGGGCGACTCGTCCTTGGGCGTGGAGTCGTTCATGCCCGGGCGGGTCGGCTCGATGTAGGCGCCGCCGCAGTACGGGCCGGTCTCGGCCAGCTGCGCAGCGGTGAGCTTCTCGCGCGGGACCCAGTCCAGGTGGCTGTAGTCTTCGCTACGCGACTTCAGGCCGCGGCCCTTGGCCTCGGTGACCAGCATCGGCTTCTCGGCCTCGGTCGCGGCGACTTCGCCAGGCGCTTCGGCGCCCGAGCTGGCAGCGGCTGCGCCCGGATGAACCGGGCGCGGAGGCAGGTTGGCGGCGGTCTTGGGCTTGCAGTCCCAGCCACCGGCGGCGGACACTTGGCAGTCGAACTGCTCGGCCGCCACCACGTACGACGTGGCCAGGGGTTGCAGGGCCAGCAGACCGCCAGTCACCAACAACGGAAACTTCCTACGAAACGCGGGGGATTTCAATGCCATCTTATTAGTCCGGGCTTCCTGCGTGCCATCTGCCCGCGTGTGGGGGCCGCACGCCTCTCGATGGTCTGAAAAAGATGCTG
Source organism: Pseudomonas mosselii (assembly GCF_019823065.1). NCBI lineage: Bacteria > Pseudomonadati > Pseudomonadota > Gammaproteobacteria > Pseudomonadales > Pseudomonadaceae > Pseudomonas > Pseudomonas mosselii. Next base: position 5,804,316 of record NZ_CP081966.1, on the reverse strand, counting down.
GATAATAAAGCATGACCCGCTTGACGGCTAGGGCCGTCGGAGAACCCTCGTAATGCCCGATCACGATGTACGCCTGCAACAACTGACCGCCTGGCTCGCCGGGCAACTGGAGAGCCTGTTCCGTAGCAACGCCTGGGGCGAAGTGCCCTCCGGCAGCCTGACCGCCGCCAGCAGCGATGCGAGTTTCCGCCGTTATTTCCGCTGGGAGGGCGCCGGCCACAGCTTCGTGATCATGGATGCGCCGCCGCCGCAGGAGAACTGCCGCCCGTTCGTCGATATCGACCACCTGCTGGCTACGGCGGGCGTGAACGTGCCGGTCATTCATGCACAGGACCTGGAACGTGGCTTCCTGCTGCTGGGCGATCTGGGCCGCCAGACATACCTGGACATCATTGATTCGGACAACGCCGACGCACTGTTCGCCGATGCCATCGATGCGCTGCTGGCGTTCCAGCGCCTGCCGATGGACGCGCCACTGCCCAGCTACGATGTTGCCCTGCTGCGCCGCGAGGTGGAACTGTTCCCCGAGTGGTACGTGGGCCGTGAGCTCGGCCTGACCTTCAGCGAAGCGCAGCAGGCCACCTGGCAACGGGTCAGCCAGGTGCTGATCGACAGCGCCCTGGCCCAGCCAAAGGTGCTGGTGCACCGCGACTACATGCCGCGCAACCTGATGCACAGCGCCCCCAACCCGGGCGTGCTGGATTTCCAGGATGCCGTCTACGGCCCGGTGACCTACGACATCACCTGCCTGTTCAAGGATGCCTTCCTCAGCTGGCCGCAGCCGCGCGTGGAGGGCTGGCTGCGTGGCTATTGGGAAAAGGCCCGCGCCGCCGGTATCCCGGTGCAGTCCGAGTTTGAAGCATTCCACCGCGCCAGCGACCTGATGGGCGTGCAGCGCCACCTCAAGGTCATCGGTATCTTTGCCCGTATCTGCCACCGTGACGGCAAGCCGCGCTATCTCACCGACGTGCCACGCTTCTTCGCCTATATAGATGAAGTGATCGCTCGTCGCCCCGAACTGGCCGAGCTGGGGCAACTGATTGCCGAGCTCAAGGGCGAGGCGCGTTCATGAAGGCAATGATCCTGGCGGCAGGCAAGGGCGAGCGCATGCGCCCGCTGACCCTGCATACGCCCAAGCCGCTGGTGCCCGCCGCCGGCAAGCCGCTGATCGAGTATCACCTCGAGGCGCTGGCCCGCGCCGGTATTCGTGAAGTGGTCATCAACCATGCCTGGCTCGGCCAGCAGATCGAGGACCATCTGGGCGATGGCAGCCGCTTCGGCCTGCGCATTCGCTACTCGGCGGAGGGCGAGCCACTGGAAACCGGTGGCGGGATCTTCAAGGCGTTGCCCCTGCTGGGGGATGCGCCGTTCCTGTTGGTCAACGGTGATGTCTGGACCGACTACGACTTCACTGGCCTGAATGCTCCCCTGCAAGGGCTGGCACACCTGGTACTGGTGGACAATCCCGGTCATCACGGACGTGGCGACTTCCGCCTGGCGGATGGCCAGGTGAGCGATGGTGACGACGCCCCGGGAACGCTGACCTTCAGCGGTATCTCGGTGCTGGACCCGGTGCTGTTCGAAGGCTGCCAGCCCGGCGCGTTCAAGCTGGCCCCGTTGCTGCGCAAGGCCATGGCCGACGGTCGAGTGAGTGGTGAGCACTACCGTGGCCACTGGATCGATGTCGGCACCCTCGAGCGCCTGGCTGATGTCGAGCGCCTGATCGGCGAGCGTGCCTGACATGTGGTGGCCGAGCACAGTGATTGGTGCCGGTGCCGGTTTCGCCGTGGCCAGCATTCCGGGTGCGTTGCTGGGGGCGTTGCTGGGACAGGCCATGGATCGGCGTCTGCGACTGCAGGGCTGGGAGGATGTGCGCGAGCGTCTGGGCGGTCGCCCGGCGCTGCGTGACGAGGAGCTGCTGTTCGTCCTGCTCGGGCGCCTGGCCAAGAGCGATGGCCGGGTGGTCGAGGGGCATATCCAGCAGGCGCGTCAGGAAATGTCGCGTCTGGACCTGGCAGAGCCTGCGCGGATGCGGGCGATTGCCGCGTTCAACCGCGGCAAGTCGGGCAAGGGGCGGCTGGGGCACTACCTGCGCCGGATCAAGCTGCAGCCTCATGGCCCCGAGGGTACCTTGCGTGCCTGCTGGCGGATGGTCTGGGCCGATGGCAAGGCAGGTCGCCAGGAGCGTGACCTGTTGCTGGGCTGGGGGCAGCAGTTGGGCCTCAGTCGCAACCAGGTGCAGGCCATGTCGCTGGAATATGAACCGCGCAAATCGGCGATCGAAGGCGGTGCCATGACCTATGCGGCGGCATTGAGGCTGCTGGGGGTGGAGCCGGACACCGAGGCGGACAAGGTCAAGCAGGCCTATCGACGTTTGCTCAGCCGGCATCACCCGGACAAGTTGGTGGGCAGCGGTGCCAGTGAGGCCAAGGTGCGCGAGGCGACCGAGCATACCCGCGAGTTGCATCAGGCCTATGCCATGATTCGCAAGCGGCGCGGGCTTTAGGTTTGCCATCGTGGGGCAGGCCCGCTCCCAGATTGTTGGAGTTGGCTTGTCCCTCGATACGCCTCACTCTTCCTTGGGCTTCAGCCAGCCGCGCACCCGGCGCAACAATTGCTCCTGCTCGGCGGCCTTGTTGCCCGGAACGACCATCAGCGACAGCTGCCGGTACTGGCTGTTTTTCTCGCGCTTGCTGGCTTGCAGGCGCTGTTGGGCGGCCAGGCGATCCTGGGTTCGGGTTGTGTAGTACAGATCCGCCGTCGGCACCTTCAAAGTCGGCGTCACGCTCAGCAGGTCGTGCTCCACCCTTGCCGGCGTCTGTGCGGCGACCATCACCAGCTTCTGTACCTGGGGCGGCTGTTTCTCGCTGAGGTAGCGTGCGGCCCAGTACGCGCCACTGCCGTTGCCCAGCAGCACGATGCTGCGCGCTTTCTGCTGCTGGGCATAGGCCACGGCGGCGTCGAGGCGTGCGAAGATGCGTTGGGCATCCTCCTCGCTGGTGTGCTCGTCGGCCTCGACCGCGTCGGTGCTGTCGGCCGCGTCCGCCTCGGGCGCAGTGGCCTGGGCGACATTGGCGTTGGCATCGGCTGGCGTGTCCTTGGCCGGGGCCGACTCGCCTTCTTCCTTTTTCGGTGCGATCACCGGCTTGGCTTCGACACGGGCCTGCGGGCGTTCTGCCAGCAGGTCGGGCAGGCTCACGCTCAGGGTGCTCCATCCGACATCGGGGAAGCCACGGCGCAGCGGGCCGACGGTGGTTGGCCAGTCGGCGCTTTCGCCGGCACCGGGCACAATGATCAGCGCGCCTTGCGGATCGCTGTCGTTGGCCGGCTTCCACAGCGCCAAGAAGTTCTCGCCATTGGCCTGCAAGGTCTGTTGCTCGGCCTTGGGCACCTGGCGCTCCAGGGCCAGGGCATCGTCCTGGCTACGTTCGAGCAGCGGTGGACGGGGAGCAGGGGGGGCCGCTTCTGTGGCGGCCTGCGGTGCTTCGGCGTCGGCGGCCTGAACGCCGAGCGGCAGGAGCGAAGCCAGGCAGAACATTGCCAGCGTCGTGCGATAAAGTGTGAACATCGATCAATCCAAGGCCAGAATCATACCGGCAGCCTAATGGTATTTGCCCGCGACGGCCACGCCAGGCGGCCGTCATTGCCAAGACGAGCGTAGAGATGAAGCGAGTGTGTTGCCTGTGGGTTATCGGCTGGTTGTGTCTACCCTTGATCGCCCTGGCAAAGCCGCAGGCGCCGCCACCTGTGGTGCTGGAGCCGGCCCAGCAGCAGTGGCTGGATGAGCACCGCGGCCTGCGCGTCGGCCTGGTGCTGCAGGCCCCCTATGCCCAGTTCGACCGCCGTCTGCAGCAATTCTACGGGGCCAACGTCGAACTGGTCGGTGCCCTGTCCCAGGCATTACGGCTGGATCTGACCTGGCGCGGCTTCCCGGACCAGACCGCGCTGGAGCACGCGTTGCAGGCGGGCGAGATCGATTTCGCCCCGGGCCTGACCCAGACCCCCGCCAGCCTGCGGCTGTGGCTGTTCAGTGACCCTTATATGCGTGTGCCGCAACTGGTGGTCGGGATGCGCAGTGGCGCGGTGGCCGTGGATCTGGAGAAGCTGACCGCCAACGAGCGGGTGGCTGTGCGCATGCCAGGAGCCCTTGCGGACTACCTGCGGAGCAATTACGGCAATCTCAACCTGCAGGGCGTACCCAATGAACGGGAGGCGCTGCAGCTGGTGCTGGGCGGGCAGGCCAGCTTCGCCGTGCTGGATGAAGCGCAGCTGAGCCGGCTTTCCCGCGAAGGCGAGTTTGCAGACCTGGCGGTGGTGGGCGATATCGGCTTGCCGCAGTTGCTGCGGGTCGGCTCGCGACGCGACTGGCCCGTGCTCGCCGATATCCTCGAACGCGCCTTGCAGGCGCTGCCGGCCAAGACCTTGGAGCAAATGCACCAGCGCTGGCTGCAGCCCAAGTACCCGCGTTTTTCCGAATCGGCCGGCTTCTGGCAGAACCTAGCCCTGCTGTTCGGCCTGCTGCTGCTGTGTGCCCTGGCCACCCTGTTCTGGCAGCGTCGCCAGCAGCGCGGCCTGGAGCGGGGCTTGCTGGCGGCCCGGGAGAGTCTGGTGGAGCGTCAGGTGCGCGAGGAGGCCTTGCGCCTGAGCCAGTTCTCCATCGACCAGAGCACGGTGGGCATCCTCTGGGTCAACTGGGACAGCCATGTGCGCTACGCCAACCATGCCGCCGAGCGTATGCTGGGCTTCGCCGAGGGGGCGTTGCTGGAGCGGCCGCTGGTCGATATCGAGCCGAATCTGAAGATGGATCGCTGGCTGGAGCTGTGGAAGCGCGCCCGCACCGGGGGCGACAGTGAGCAGCAGTTCGAAAGCCAGTGCCGGCGCGCCGATGGCAGTCTGTTTCCGGTCGAGTTGTCGCTGTCGTTCCTGCGTTTTCGCGATGCGGAGTACCTGGTGGTGTTCCTCGCCGATGTCACTGAGCGCCGGCGCGACCTGGCCGCGTTGCGCGAAAGCGAGGCAAGGCTCAAGGGTATTGCCGGCAATGTGCCGGGGCTGGTGTTCCGCCTGGAGCGTGACCCGGCCGAGGGCGACCCGGAATTCCCCTACATCAGCGAAGGCAGCGAGGCGTTGGTCGGTTATACCCCAGCGGCGATCCAGCACCCGCAGATGGGGCTGCGCAACCTGGTCCATCCCGAGGACCGCGCCGACTATCACCGGGTCCAGGACCTGGCCCTGGCCAGCGACCGGGATTGGTCGTGGCAGGGCCGTATCCTCACTCGCCAGGGTGAGCAGCGCTGGGCCGACATCAAGGCGACCACGCGGCGCCTGGCCGATGGGCGCATGGTGTGGGATGGTGTGGTCTGGGACATCACCCAAGGCAAGCAGGCCGAGCTGGCCCTGGCCGCCTCCCAGGAGCAACTGCGTGAGTTGTCGGCGCACCTGGAAAGCGTGCGCGAGGAGGAAAAGGCCCGCATCGCCCGCGAGGTGCACGACGAGCTGGGGCAGATGCTCACGGTGCTCAAGCTGGAAGTGTCGATGTGCGAGCTGGCCTACGCCGAGCTGGATGCCGGGCTGCATGAGCGCCTGGCTAGCATGAAGCGTCTGATCGCCCAACTGTTCCAGGTGGTGCGTGACGTCGCCACTGCGTTGCGCCCGCCGATTCTCGATGCCGGAATCGCCTCGGCCATCGAGTGGCAGGCACGGCGTTTCGAGGCCCGCACGCAGATCCCCTGCCTGGTCGAGGTCCCGGAGCAACTACCGCCCTTGAGCGATGCCAAGGCCATCGGCCTGTTCCGCATCCTCCAGGAAGCGCTGACCAACGTCATGCGCCATGCCCGGGCGCACACCGTGCAGATCGCCCTGGTCGAGGAGGGTGGGCAGTTGCGCATGACGGTCATCGACGATGGCGTGGGGTTCGCCGTCGATGCGGCCCGACCGACTTCGTTCGGCCTGGTGGGGGTGCGTGAGCGCGTGCTGATGCTGGGCGGCGACATGACCCTGGAAAGCGAGCCCGGCGAAGGCACCAGCCTGAGCGTGGCGATTCCTTTGGCGTAGGAGAGAACGATCGTGATTCGAGTGCTGGTGGCGGAAGACCACACCATCGTCCGTGAGGGCATCAAGCAGTTGATTGGCCTGGCCAAGGACATGCAGGTCGCCGGCGAGGCGGGCAACGGCGAGCAGTTGCTTGAGACCCTGCGCCATACCCCTTGCGAAGTGGTGCTGCTGGATATCTCCATGCCAGGGGTGAACGGCCTGGAGGCCATCCCGCGGATCCTGGCATTGAACAACCCGCCGGCGATCCTGATGCTGTCGATGCACGACGAGGCGCAGATGGCCGCGCGCGCGCTGAAGGCCGGGGCGGCGGGCTACGCCACCAAGGACAGCGACCCGGCGCTGCTGCTCACCGCGATTCGCCGGGTTGCCGGGGGCGGGCGCTATATCGACCCGAGCCTGGCCGACCGCATGGTCTTCGAGGTGGGGCTGACCGAAACCCGGCCGTTGCACACGCTGCTGTCCGAGCGCGAGTTCTCGGTGTTCGAGCGCCTGGCCCAGGGCGCCAACGTCAATGACATCGCCCAGCAGCTGGCGCTGTCGAACAAGACCATCAGCACCCACAAGGCGCGTTTGATGCAGAAGCTCAAGGTCAACTCGCTGGCGGAGTTGGTGAAGTATGCGATGGAGCACAAGCTGGTCTGATTGCGACATGCACCCGGCTGACACGGTTCTTTGTAGGAGCGGCCTTTCCGAGGCGTCGGACCGGTCGGAAAGGGCTGCGAAGCAGCCCCCGGGCTTCAGCTTATATGCACATATTGCCGGGGCTGCTCTGCAGCCTATCGCGACACAAGGCCGCTGCTACAACGGAATGTGTCTGTCCTGAAAGCGCCATCCTTGTAGGGCAATCCCTACAGCAAGTCCTCCATCCGGATGATGGCAATCTCTCAGCCCCCCCGATTTGCGGGCGCTTGCGCCTCTTCTACGCTGTGCCCACGCAGTCATTCCAACAAGAAGGTGCAGGGCATGAGCGAGGCGAATTCGAACGAGACGCTGGTCAGCTTCCGAGGTGTGCAGAAGAGCTACGACGGCGAATCGCTGATCGTCAAGGACCTCAACCTGGACATCCGCAAGGGCGAGTTCCTGACCCTGCTCGGCCCGTCCGGCTCGGGCAAGACCACCAGCCTGATGATGCTGGCCGGCTTCGAGACCCCCACCGCCGGAGAGATCCAACTGGCCGGGCGCTCGATCAACAACGTGCCGCCGCACAAGCGCGACATCGGCATGGTGTTCCAGAACTACGCGCTGTTCCCGCACATGACCGTGGCCGAGAACCTGGCCTTTCCGCTGAGCGTGCGCAACCTGAGCAAGACCGACATCAGCGAGCGGGTCAAGCGCGTGCTCGGCATGGTCCAGCTCGACGCCTTCGCCAAGCGCTACCCGGGCCAGCTCTCCGGCGGCCAGCAGCAGCGCGTGGCCCTGGCCCGCGCCCTGGTGTTCGAGCCGCAGCTGGTGCTGATGGACGAACCGCTCGGCGCCCTGGACAAGCAACTGCGCGAACACATGCAGATGGAGATCAAGCATATCCACCAGCGCCTGGGCGTGACCGTGGTCTACGTGACCCACGACCAGGGCGAGGCGCTGACCATGTCCGACCGGGTGGCAGTGTTCCACCAGGGCGAGATCCAGCAGATCGCCGACCCGCGCACTCTCTACGAAGAACCGCGCAACACCTTCGTCGCCAACTTCATCGGCGAGAACAACCGCCTCAGCGGCACGTTGCTGGCCAGTGACGGCAATCGTTGCCAGGTGCAGCTGGCCCGGGGCGAGCGGGTCGAGGCGCTGGCGGTGAACGTCGGCCAGGCCGGCGAGCCGGTGACCTTGTCGATCCGCCCGGAGCGCGTGCGCCTGAACGGCCACAGTGAAAGCTGCGTGAACCGCTTCTCCGGCCGGGTGGCTGAGTTCATCTACCTCGGCGACCACGTGCGGGTGCGCCTGGAGGTTTGCGGCAAGGCCGATTTCTTCGTCAAGCAGCCGATCGCCGAGCTCGATCCGGCCCTGGCCGTGGGCGATGTGGTACCGCTGGGCTGGGCGGTGGAGCACGCCCGCGCGCTCGACCCGATTGCCGAAGCCCATTGATGGTTTGCTTCACCAACCCTGAACTGTGGAGAGAATAATAATGCGCAAGCAGTTGAAACTGACCGCCCTGGCCCTTGGCCTGTTCGCAGCCGGGCAGGCCCTGGCCGCGGACCTGACGGTGGTGTCGTTCGGTGGCGCCAACAAGGCGGCCCAGGTCAAGGCGTTCTACGAGCCATGGGAAAAGGCTGGCAAGGGCAAGATCGTCGCCGGGGAGTACAACGGCGAGATGGCCAAGGTGAAGGCCATGGTCGACACCAAGAGCGTGTCGTGGAACCTGGTGGAGGTGGAGTCGCCGGAGCTGGCGCGCGGTTGCGACGAGGGCATGTTCGAGGAGCTCGATCCGGCCCTTTTCGGCAAGGAGAGCGATTACGTGAAAGGCGCCATCCAGCCGTGCGGCGTGGGCTTCTTCGTTTGGTCCACGGTCCTGGCCTACAACGCCGACAAGCTCAAGACCGCGCCCACCAGTTGGGCAGACTTCTGGGACACGAAGAAATTCCCGGGCAAGCGCGGCCTGCGCAAGGGCGCCAAGTACACCCTTGAGTTCGCCCTGATGGCCGACGGCGTCGCGCCGAAAGAGGTGTATAAGGTGCTCGGCACCAAGGAAGGCCAGGACCGCGCCTTCAAGAAGCTCGACGAACTCAAGCCGAGCATCCAGTGGTGGGAAGCCGGCGCCCAGCCGCCGCAGTACCTGGCCTCGGGTGACGTGGTCATGAGCTCGGCCTACAACGGTCGTATTGCCGCGGTGCAGAAAGAAAGCAACCTCAAGGTCGTGTGGAACGGCGGCATCTACGACTTCGACGCCTGGGCCATCCCGAAAGGCGCCAAGGATGTGGAAGAAGCGAAGAAATTCATCGCCTACACCGTCCAGCCCGAGCAGCAGAAGACTTACTCCGAGAATATTGCCTACGGCCCGGCCAATTCCAAGGCCGTCCCGCTGCTGGCCGATGCGGTGAAGAAGGACATGCCGACCACGCCTGAGAACATCGCCAACCAGGTGCAGATCGACGTGGCCTTCTGGGCCGACAACAGTGAACAGCTGGAGCAACGCTTCAACGCCTGGGCGGCGAAGAAGTAACCCTGTAGGAGCGGCCTTGTGTCGCGACGGGGCGCGTAGCGGCCCCGGGATCTCGGCATCATGCATGCCCGCCGGGGCTGCTTCGCAGCCCATCGCGACGCAAGGCCGCTCCTCCAGGGTCCGCGCCAACCCAGTCCCCACCCCTGTTTCCCCCGGAGTTCGCCATGGCCATTGCAGTGCCCCTCAACGAAGGCGCGGGTAAAAGCCTCAAGCAGCGCCTCAAGCATGCCGAGCGGGTCAACCGCTGGAAGGCCCAGGCGTTGATCGCGCCGCTGGCGCTGTTCCTCCTGCTGGTGTTCCTGGTGCCGATCGCGGCGCTGCTGTACAAGAGCGTCGGCAACCCCGAAGTGGTCGCCGGCCTGCCGCGCACCGTCGAGGCGGTGGCGCAATGGGACGGCAAGAGCCTGCCCGGCGAGGAGGTCTACAAGGCCCTGAGCCAGGACCTGGCCGAGTCGCGCAAGAACCAGACCTTGGGTGACCTCTCCAAGCGCCTGAACATGGAGCTGGCCGGCTACCGCAGCCTGCTGGCCAAGACCGCGCGGGCGCTGCCGTTCAAGGAAGAGCCCGCGTCCTATAAAGATGCCCTGCAAGCGCTGGACGAGCGTTGGGGCGACCCGGCCTACTGGCAGGCGATCCGCCGCAACACCAGCACGGTCACCTCCTTCTACCTGCTGGCCTCGGTCGATCATCGCATCGACGACCTTGGCGAACTGGCCAAGGCCACGCCTGACCAGGCCATCTACCTGGATATCTTTGCCCGCACCCTGTGGATGGGCGTGGTGATCACCGCCATTTGCCTGGTGCTGGCCTATCCCTTGGCGTACTTGCTGGCCAACCTGCCGACCCGGCAAAGCAACCTGCTGATGATCCTGGTGTTGCTGCCGTTCTGGACCTCGATCCTGGTGCGGGTGGCAGCGTGGATCGTATTGCTGCAGTCGGGTGGGCTGATCAACAGCGCGCTGATGGCCATCGGCATCATCGACCAACCGCTGGAACTGGTGTTCAACCGGACCGGCGTGTACATCTCGATGGTGCACATCCTGCTGCCGTTCATGATTCTGCCGTTGTACAGCGTGATGAAGGGCATCTCGCCCAGCTACATGCGGGCGGCGATTTCCCTGGGTTGCCATCCCTTCGCCAGTTTCTGGCGGGTGTACTTCCCGCAGACCTATGCCGGTGTCGGTGCCGGTTGCCTGCTGGTGTTCATCCTGGCCATCGGCTACTACATCACCCCGGCGCTGCTGGGCAGCCCGAACGACCAGATGGTCAGCTACTTCGTCGCCTTCTACACCAACACCAGCATCAACTGGGGCATGGCCACCGCCTTGGGCGGGCTGTTGCTGCTGGCGACCGTGCTGCTGTACCTGATCTATAGCTGGCTGGTCGGCGCCAGCCGTCTGCGCCTTAGCTGAGGAGCCTTGTCATGCTGAGCCCCTACATGTCGCCCGTGGAACGGGTGTGGTTCTACAGCCTGCGCATTCTGTGCGGTCTGATCCTGTTGTTTCTGGTACTGCCGGTGCTGGTGATCATCCCGCTGTCGTTCAACAGCGGGAGTTTCCTGGTGTACCCGCTGCAAGGTTTCTCGCTGCACTGGTACCAGGACTTCTTCGCCTCCGCCGAATGGATGCGCGCCCTGAAGAACAGCATCATCGTGGCTCCGGCGGCCACGGTGCTGGCCATGGTGTTCGGCACCCTGGCGGCGATCGGCCTGACTCGGGGCGACTTCCCCGGCAAGTCGCTGGTGATGGCGCTGGTGATCTCGCCAATGGTGGTGCCGGTGGTGATCATCGGCGTGGCCAGCTACCTGTTCTTCGCCCCATTGGGCATGGGCAACAGCTTCACCTCACTGATCCTGGTGCACGCGGTGCTGGGCGTGCCGTTCGTGATCATCACCGTGTCGGCGACGCTGCAGGGTTTCAACTACAACCTGGTGCGCGCGGCAGCTAGCCTGGGGGCCTCGCCATTGCTGGCCTTCCGTCGGGTGACCTTGCCGCTGATCGCCCCTGGGGTGATCTCCGGGGCGTTGTTCGCCTTCGCCACGTCGTTCGATGAGGTGGTGGTGACCCTGTTCCTCGCAGGGCCCGAGCAGGCAACCCTGCCACGGCAGATGTTCAGCGGCATACGCGAGAACCTGAGCCCGACCATCGCGGCGGCGGCCACCTTGCTGATCGCCTTCTCGGTGATCCTGCTGCTGACCCTGGAGTGGTTGCGCGGGCGCAGCGAGAAGCTCAGAACCCAGCAGCCAGCCTGACTGCCGCGAAAAGGGGCGCTTGGCGCCCCCTGTCGGGCGCCTGTTGATACCAATCAGCCCTCATCGGCTTCCCTGAGTTACAATGCGCGCCACCGTGATTCTGCCCAACAGGTGCGCCATGCAGCCCTACGCTATTGCCCCCTCCATTCTGTCCGCCGATTTCGCCCGCCTGGGCGAGGACGTCGACAAGGTCCTGGCCGCCGGGGCCGACATCGTCCACTTCGATGTCATGGACAACCACTACGTGCCCAACCTGACCATCGGCCCGATGGTCTGCAGCGCCCTGCGCAAGTACGGCGTGACCGCGCCGATCGACGTGCACCTGATGGTCAGCCCGGTCGACCGCATCATCGGCGACTTCATTGAAGCTGGCGCCACCTACATCACCTTCCACCCGGAAGCCAGCCAGCACATCGACCGCTCGCTGCAACTGATCCGCGACGGCGGCTGCAAGGCTGGCCTGGTGTTCAACCCGGCCACCGGCCTGGATGCGCTGAAGTACGTGATGGACAAGGTCGACATGGTCCTGCTGATGAGCGTCAACCCTGGCTTCGGCGGGCAGAAGTTCATCCCCGGCACCCTCGACAAGCTGCGCGAGGCCCGCGCCCTGATCGATGCCAGCGGCCGCGACATCCGCCTGGAGATCGACGGCGGCGTCAACGTAGGCAACATCCGCGAGATCACCGCCGCCGGCGCTGACACCTTCGTGGCCGGTTCGGCGATCTTCAACGCCCCGGACTACAAGGAAGTCATCGACAAGATGCGTGCCGAAATGGCGCTGGCACGCGCATGAGCGGCTTCGAGCAGCTGTTCCCGGGGACACTGCCCAGGCTGGTGATGTTCGATCTGGATGGCACCCTGATCGACTCGGTACCCGACCTGGCCGCAGCCGTCGACCGCATGCTGCTCGAACTCGGGCGACCGCCCGCAGGCCTGGAGGCGGTGCGCCACTGGGTCGGCAATGGTGCCCAGGTGCTGGTGCGCCGGGCCCTGGCCGGCGATATCGATCACGCCGCGGTGGACGACGAGCTGGCCGAGCGCGCGCTGGCACTGTTCATGGAAGCCTATGCCGACAACCATGAACTCACCGTGGTCTACCCCGGCGTGCGCGACACCCTGCGCTGGCTGCGCAAGCAGGGCGTGGAGATGGCGCTGATCACCAACAAACCCGAACGCTTCGTCGCCCCCTTGCTCGACCAGATGAAGATCGGTCGCTACTTCCGCTGGATCATCGGCGGCGACACCCTGGCGCAGAAGAAGCCCGACCCGGCGGCGCTGCTGTTCGTCATGAAGATGGCCGGTGTCAGCGCCGAACAATCGCTGTTTGTCGGCGATTCGCGCAGCGACGTGCTGGCGGCCAAGGCCGCCGGCGTCCAGTGCGTCGGCCTGAGCTACGGCTACAACCATGGCCGGCCGATCGACGACGAGTCGCCCAGCCTGGTCATCGACGACCTGCGCCTGCTGCTGCCCGGTTGCTTAGTCACCGACACTGGGATAACGTTGGCGGACCTTCAAGCCCCGCAAAGCAGAGACAACAACGTGGTGGTTACCGGCAAATTCTGGATGAAAGTCATCAAGGCACTCGCCCGCTGGCGCTGGCGCGCCTGACTTCTGCCCACCGGCGCCTGCCGGTACATCCGTTTGCCCGCCCCCATTGCTGCTTGCCCCGAGGCTACACATGACCCGCGAAGAATTCCTGCGCCTGGCCGCTGCCGGCTACAACCGCATTCCCCTGGCCTGCGAAACCCTGGCCGACTTCGACACCCCGCTGTCGATCTACCTGAAGCTGGCCGACCAACCCAACTCCTACCTGCTCGAGTCCGTGCAGGGCGGTGAGAAGTGGGGCCGCTATTCGATGATCGGCCTGCCGTCGCGCACCGTGCTGCGCGTGCACGGTTACCACGTCAGCATCCTGCAGGATGGCGTCGAGGTGGAAAGCCATGACGTCGAGGATCCGCTGGCCTTCGTCGAGGCGTTCAAGGATCGCTACAAGGTCGCCGACATTCCTGGCTTGCCACGTTTCAACGGTGGCCTGGTGGGCTATTTCGGCTACGACTGCGTGCGCTATGTGGAAAAACGCCTGGGCGCCAGCCCCAACCCGGACCCACTGGGGGTACCGGATATCCTGCTGATGGTCTCCGATGCCGTGGTGGTGTTCGACAACCTGGCGGGCAAGATGCACGCCATCGTGCTGGTCGACCCGGCCGAGGCGCAGGCCTTCGAGCAAGGGCAGGCCCGCCTGCAGGGGCTTCTGGACACCCTGCGCCAACCGATCACCCCGCGCCGCGGCCTGGACCTGAGCGGGCCGATGGCCGCCGAGCCGGCATTCCGCTCCAGCTACACACAAACCGACTACGAAAATGCCGTGGGACGCATCAAGGAGTACATCCTGGCCGGCGACTGCATGCAGGTGGTGCCGTCCCAGCGCATGTCCATCGACTTCAAGGCCGCGCCCATCGACTTGTACCGGGCGCTGCGCTGCTTCAACCCGACGCCGTACATGTACTTCTTCAACTTCGGCGACTTCCACGTGGTCGGCAGCTCGCCAGAAGTGCTGGTGCGGGTCGAGGACAACCTGGTCACCGTGCGGCCGATCGCCGGCACCCGCCCGCGCGGGGCCACCGAAGAAGCCGACAGGGCGCTGGAAGACGACCTGCTGTCGGACGACAAGGAAATCGCCGAGCACCTGATGCTCATCGACTTGGGCCGCAACGACGTGGGCCGTGTGTCGGCCACCGGCAGCGTGCGCCTGACCGAGAAAATGGTAATCGAGCGTTACTCGAACGTCATGCATATCGTGTCCAACGTCACCGGCCAGCTGGATGAGGGGCTGACGGCCATGGACGCGCTGCGGGCGATCCTGCCGGCCGGTACCCTTTCCGGCGCGCCGAAGATCCGTGCCATGGAGATCATCGACGAGCTGGAGCCGGTCAAGCGCGGCGTCTACGGTGGCGCGGTGGGCTACTTTGCCTGGAACGGCAACATGGACACCGCCATCGCCATCCGTACCGCGGTGATCAAGGACGGCGAACTGCATGTGCAGGCCGGTGGTGGCATCGTCGCCGACTCGGTGCCGGCGCTGGAGTGGGAAGAAACCATCAACAAGCGCCGGGCAATGTTCCGCGCGGTGGCGCTGGCCGAGCAGACCTCCAAGTAAATGGATCGGGGCCGCAACGCGGCCCCCGACAACTCAGAAGTCCAGGCTCAACGCCACGCTCACGCCCTGCTGGCGCAACTCATCACTCTTGCGCCAGTTGTAGTTCCCCCGCAGGTTCACCCCCGGCACCAGTTCATGGGTCAGCCCCAGGCTGGCGCGGGTCAGGTTGCTGTGCGGCGTATAGCCGGTCAAGGTGAAGTCGTTCGCCGGCAGGCTGGTCAGGTGCATGCGCAAGTCCTGCTGGTCGTCTTCGAACTCGTGCTCGCGGGCCACCTCGGCAAACAACCTGGTCGTCGGCAGGAGCTGCACGCTCCCCAGCAGGCCGGCCCCCAGCCGGCGTGACGTGCGCTCCTGATCGTCGAAACCGAGCGCCGTGGAGCGGCCGCTCTTCTCCTCATATCCATCGACCTTGACCCGCGCATAGTCGGCGCTGATGAACGGCGCCAGTTGCCAGCGGCTGCTCTCGGCCGCCAGGTTGTAGCCCACCCGGCCGGTGACTGCCCAGGCCTCGCCATCGCTGTCGCCTTTTTCACTGCGGTCACCAACGCCTAGGGCGAAGGTGCGCTTGAGGTCGCGATAGTCCAGATGCCCGGCGGTCAGTGCCGTGTCGGCCCACCAGCGATCCTGACGGAACTGGGCGAAGGCGCTGGCCAGGTAGCTGTCGAGCTTGTAGTCGGAATCTTCCTGGCCGGCCTCGAGCTTTTGCCGGTACACGCCCGCCGCCAGCCCCACGCGCCAGGCGTCATCCAGCCGATAGCTGCCGCCGAGGGTCAGGTTGTAGCCGCGCCCGTCGCCACTGGCGGCGCTGCGCTGGCTGCCGAAGTCCAGGTCCTGGCCACCGGTGGCGACGAACGCCTGCCATTGACCGACCGCCTGCCAGGGCGTCTGCCACTGATTGCGCAGCTCATCCTGGTGGGCGCGTATGCTGGCGTGGGCGATTTCCGGCAGCAGTGTCAGCTCCCAGGGCGCGGCGAGGATCGAATAGGCATAGTCGGCAATCAGTTGCTGGCCGGCGATGGTCGGGTGCACCGAGTCGTTGAACAGCAGCCGGGTCGGGTCCGGCGTCGTGCCGTTCGCCCCGTAGACCGGGTTGCCCACGCAGCCGTCGCCGCTGTAGCAGGTGCCGACCAGGTTCTGGTCGGCGGCCAGGCCGAACTGGGCGGGACTGGTCAGGGCCTCCCGCAGCAGTGCCGGGACATTCAGCGGGATGATCTCGGCGTCGATCTGTCCGAGCCGGTTGACCAGCGACTGGTTGAACACGCCGGACAGTTGCGACAGCGGCCCTTGCTGGGGCGTGCCGCTGAAGTTCGGCGTTTGCCCCAGGTCCGGCAGCAGCCAGACCATGATGTAACGCGCGCCGCCCTGTTGCAGCGCCTGGGCGCTGGCCGCCAGACGGGCACCGGCGGCGGCCGCGTCGGCGGGGCTGTTGACCAGGCCCTGGAGGAAGTCGTTGCCGCCACCGGTCAGGTAGTACAGGGCATTGGGATCGGCCCGCAGGCCGTTGGCCAGGTAGCCGTCACGCTCGCGCAGCACCGTGCCCGCGCCGAGACGACCGGGTGGGATGACGGCTTGCGAGGTGTCGGTGATCGAGTCGAGGATCTGCTGCGTGGTGTAGCCGCCCACGGCCCAGTTGTTGCCATCCGGCGTGCCTTGGAGCTGGTTGGTCAGCGACGTCGAAGGGCCCAGGCTGGTACCGGAGAAGCCCAGCTTGCCACCCAGGATCATTGGCGAGACCGGCGCGTAGTTGCCATTGGCATCGCGGTTGGTGAAACGCATGCCTGGCGTGCCGCCGGTCAGGTCGGGGAACTGCCCGGCGTCGCTGAGGCTGTCACCGAAGACGATGAGCGACGCGTAGGGGGAGGGCGCGGCCAAGGTGGCCTGGCTGCAGGCGAGGGCGAGCATGCCGAGGGTGGCGTGCAGGAAGGGGGTCTTGCGCATGCATGAATATCCTTTTCGTTGTTTTTATGAAGGCAAGCCGCATGACCATAGCAAATCGCCGGTCTTTGCCCAGCATGGCAATGGTTTCCCGGTGTTTAGGGGGCATATTGCACCCGCCGCCCCGGTAGGTTACTGTCCCCGAACGTATGAACGAGACCTACCCTGTGTTGATCGTCAGCAAACTCTTGATGCGCGTTATCAAGGCCGTCGCCCGTTGGCGTTGGCGCGCCTGACTTTTTCTCCTGCCGGTTCCCCCGGCCCGTCCCTG